>CAISRC010000043.1 GCA_903887845.1 uncultured Chlorobiaceae bacterium | reverse complement strand
TGCTCCTATTTAGCGTGTCTGCCTTAATATAAATACGTACACGTTAAAAAGCAAGAAAAAAGCACGATTTTGCTTGAAAATCGTGCCTGCTCGGTGATGTTTTTCGTTAATGTGTTCGCTTTATCCTACTTTCAGGATATCTATCAGAACGGTAATTATGACAGCAATGCTGCCATCTATCAGAACGGTTACGATGACAGTGCTTCCATTGGTCAGGATGGATGGTCTTATTATGAAACTGCAATTATCACTCAGTACGGTGGCTTTTACAACCATGCTAACATTTGGCAAGCCGGCTCCGGCAACACTGCCTATACTGGGCAATATGGCGATAACAACACTGCCTATATTGTGCAATCTGGCTCCGGCAATTATGCCTATACTGACCAATCTGGCTCTGGCAACACTGCCAATACTAACCAATATGGCTCCTACAACACTGGCTATACTACCCAATATGGCTCCTACAATACTGCCTATACTGACCAATATGGCTATCGCAACTATGCCTCTATTGGGCAATATGGCTCCTACAACACTGCCTCTATTGGGCAATATGGCGATAACAACACTGCCAATATTTGGCAATACGGCAACAACAATGCTGCTTCCATTGAACAGAATGGCAACAACAACTTTACCGTTGAGCAGCATGGAGACGGGAACAAGTTTGCCATTGATCAGCTCGCGGGCGACTCCGTCGCTGGTTCCATCTATCAGGAAGGTATTTCTTCCAACATACTCGTTCAGAATGACTATGGTTATGGAAACTGGTGGACGGTTAATCAGGGTTATTGGGCTGATGATGAATTTGCATGGCTTTACCAGAGCGGCAATTACGGCAGTGCTTCGGTTTATCAGAACGGTTACTCCGACGATGCTTCCATTGAACAGGATCTATCGTCTTTTGGGGAAACTGCAAGTATCAATCAGAACGGTGGTGGTTACAACGGTGCTTCCATCTATCAGAACGGTTCCTACGACAGTGCTTCCATTGGTCAGGTCGGTTTAAGTAACTGGGCCCAGATCACTCAGGACTATACTTTCTCCAGCATTGCTTCCATTGGACAGAATGGCAACAGCAACTCCGCCTCTGTGGCTCAGAATGGAGCATGGCAAACTGCCTCTATTTCTCAAACAGGCAGCGGTAATAGCGCATCGGTTACTCAGTATTAAGTGTATTAATGAATCTGGACGGGGGCCGGGCCAGGAAAACGGCTCGGCTCCTTGAGGTTAACATCAAGAACCATGAACCGACGATGAAGAAAAGAACGATTCTCCTGGTTTGCTTTGTTAATTTGATTGGAGCTGGTGGAGCAGTAGCTCAAAACGAAGAACCAAATCAAACAGCCATAACAATTATAAGGGAAGAAATGACCGAGAAAGATTTTCAGGAGCAAGTGTTGTCCAATCCTCAAATGAGCGGAGCTGCTCGCGCTGACTCAGTCAGGACTGGAGGAAATACTGCAATAATTAATCAGAGTGGATACAGCAATGTATCGAGTGTGGAGCAAAAGGGATACGACAATATGGCTGATCAGACTCAAGCAGGTGTAGATAATGATCTACGGGTGGAGCAAACTGGCAAGCACAACCGCTCTTATGAAAGTCAAACCGGTGAACATAACCGAAAAGTAAAAATACAACACAGCACAGAAGCGATCATTGAACAAGTAATGCCTTAAAAATCAATACCATAGGGATTTATATAAACCATGAGGAAGTCAGCAATGGTATTTTTCAACCCGATGATGGGAAATGTTCTGCGTAGAGCCTGGTTTATAGGATTCACTCTATTCATAAGCCATTCTCCAGCAGCCACAGCAAGCAATTTTACTTTTCAAGGACAGAATGCCGGTTTGTTTTCGAGTGCCAATCCTTCAGGCACTTCGTTGTTGATGAACAGCACTCCTAAACCGAAAGTGAGTTCGTCGAGTTCGTCGATTAATCCGGCGACGCTGATCGAACAATCTGTTGTAAGTCAAATCAGTTCAAAAATTTACCAGGATATTTTTACAGGAACAGCAGCTTCGGGTTTTTATGACCTTGGAGGTGGCAACACCATCACCTATTTGCGTAGTGGCGGGTATGTCAATGTCACAATTACCAGCCCGAGCAATGGAACAACGACGATAAAAGTCCCTGATCTTTAATTTATAAATCTCTTCTAATCCACTAAAGGCATTTTCATGAACATTAGAAGTGTCGTTATGTTCTTGGTTATCCTATCGGCGCTCGCGGGGTGCTCTTACCGTTCGTTCTATGAAAATGCTGCCGTGTCGAAAGCGCATGTGACTGATCGCACACGGGCAACTGAGATACTTATGAGGCTTCCCGAACCTGTGCAGGCGGTTCCTGTGGTCGTGTACGACTTTCAGGATCAGACAGGACAATTTAAGAATAACGAAAAATACACTGATTATTCGAGCGCGGTGACCAAAGGGGGTTACTCGATTCTGGTAAGGGCGCTGCTTGATACCGGAAACGGAGACTGGTTTACAGTGGCAGAACGAGGCGCCTTGAAAAACCTCATGCAGGAACGTCAGATAGTAAAGGTAACTCGAGGAGAGTATCTCGGAGCTAATAACAAAAAATTGCCCGGTTTGCCGCCCATGCTGTACGGAGGGACAATAATTGAAGGCGGAATTATTTCGTATGATTCGAATGTACAGACAGGTGGCTTGGGTGCGGCGTATCTGGGTATCGGCGGCAGTGTGCAATATCGGCGCGATCTTGTAACGGTATATCTCCGGGCTGTAAGTGTCCAAAGTGGACGTGTTATGTTGGCGGTCAACAGTTCCAAGACGGTATACTCTGTCGCCGTTGACGGAAATTTCATAAAGTATCTTACTGCTGCAAACCTTTTTCAATCGGAGGCCGGATTCACCGTGAATGAACCCGCTCAGTTAGCTGTTCGGCAGGCGATTGAGACCGCAGTGTATTCGCTGTTGATGGAAGGGGCGATTAAGAATCTTTGGGAATTTAAAGACCAGGCAGCAGGAGAGCGGGCGATAGCTGAGTATCTGGTTCGACGTGATGGAACAAGTACGAGAAATAAATAATTTTACAGCAACTGAACTGTAATAAAAGAATTCTAACTCTTTTTTAAAAGCAAGTTGAGGTAGGGACGTTTTTTTTAGTTATTAAAAAACCCTAAAGAAAGTTTCTCGCTATGCGATCAATGAAATCAACACTTCTTGTTTTGTCAGCCTTTCTCCTGATAGCGTTCCCGGTTTTTGCCAGCGACAGTGCTTATATCACGCAGGCAGGATCTGACGACAGTGCTACGATTTCCCAGATATCGGGTTGGGATCCAAATACGATTACTGTAATGCAGGATATATGGTCTTCGTCTGAATATGCAAATGTAACGCAGAGCGGTTCGGGCAATCACAGTGCAACGGCTTATCAGAACGGTATTTATGACGATGCGACTATTCTGCAGACTGGCGAAAGTGACATTGCTTTGATTCAGCAAAACAATGGTGTTGTCGATAACACGGCTACGATCACTCAGGATATGTCGTCTCATGGGGAATATGCAAGTCTTATTCAAAACGGGTACTTCGGCAACGCATCCATCTATCAGAGCGGTACTGGTGATACCGCAGGCATCACGCAGGATACAGGTTCTCATTCGGAAAATGCCACAATCAATCAGAACGGCTGCTTCTACAACTCTGCGTTCATTTATCAGAACGGCAGTTATGACAACGCTGAGATCACTCAAGATATTACGTCGAATTCGGAATTTGCAAGTATCATTCAGAGCGGCACCTCTAATACTGGTTTCATCATTCAGAGCGGTAGTTATGATAACGCCGGCATCACTCAGGGCGGGGCTGGAAACAATGCCCTGATTATTCAAGTCTACGGAGGTTCCAACATTGCAACTGTGGGGCAGAATGGCGATAATAACAACGCTGCCATTGAGCAATATTATAGCCATAATAAGGCCAACATTACTCAGAACGGCAACAACAACAGCATAACAGTGGATCAGTCAGGATACAATGCCAACGCGAATATTACGCAAACAGGTAACAATAATATCGCCACTGTTATTCAATATTAATACCGCCAGGTTTTATAAAACACGTACTCTCAATGCACATTATCCACCCGATAAACGATTTTTTGTTTGAACTTTTCCCAAAGGCAAAACAAGCGGGAAAAAATATTGATATACTGAAGCTGGAGATTGAAGAGTATTATACGGTAGGGCCTTTCAAACCAGCGATTACCATCATTCACGGCATCATTGACATCACAATTGAAGGCGAGCTGATTGAAAAGCACAACAACCGTTACTGGAAAGTCGTTGAGCTCTGCGATGAGCGCCGCTATAAAGAGGCCAAAGAACACATTACTCAGCTCATCAAGGAAGCACCTCATATTTCAGAGTACCACCGGCTCCTCGGGCAAATCCTTACAGAACAGGGCGATCAGGATGATGCCATCAACAGCCTTATTGATGCACTGCGCTGGGATCCGAAAAATGAGTGGGCACTCATCATGATGGGCAATATTCTGGCCCGCTATCAGCACGACATTGATGCCGCCATGAAATATTATGAGTCCGCAATACAGCACAACCCCAATGATTATGTTGCAATGACTCTTATTGCCATCAACCTGATCCAGAACGGGAACCCTGATGCGGCACGCCAATACCTTGACAAAGCTTTTACGGTCAATCCCGCTTATCCGAATATCTACTACGCCTTTGCCTTGCTTGCAGAGGCTGAGCATAATTTCAAGGAAGCTTTTGAGATGGCCGTTGTTGCGCTTTTCAAAAATCCGGCAAAGGATCTACTTTATCAGCAATCGCTGCAAATGGCCATAAAGGCGGCAAATGAGATTATCGATGGAGAAATCGCCGGTGATATAGTCAATGCGTTTGCCTCTACGCTGGAGGAGGAGTGCGGTAAGAAAATTATTCTTGAAGAGGATGCGGAGTTAAAGAGAGCGGCAATTATTGAGTTTGCGGAAAACCACGACCGAACTTACCACCTCGTCAAATACAATCCAGAGTTCCCGGCGGTGTATCATCTTATCATGCATGAGCTTACACATGTGCTTTTTGCGGCTCAAGCACGACGGGCAGGAAAAAACAAACTGTTTGTCAGTGATGATGATAACAAAAATCGATTCCTTCTTGCCCTTGAAAATGATGCCGGGAAGCTAAGCAAAAAAGGGGACGACGATGCGGTTATCAAGCAGTATTACTCCGCTCTGTTTGATGGGCTGAACGGACAGATCTACAACACGCCCATAGATCTCTCCATTGAAGATTATCTTTTCCAGAACTATCCGGATCTCATGCCTTATCAGTTCCTTTCGCTGCTTGGTCTTATACAGGAGGGAATTCACGCCACTACCGATGACCAAATCCTGACCATTGCACCGCCGACAATCCTTTCGAAATCAAAGATTTTACATGTGGTCAATGCACTTCACCTTCAGAAGCGTTACGGGGTGAACCTTATCGAAGAACACAAGCCAACCACCTCTGAAAAAGAGCAGGCAGAAAAATTCTATCGCGAATATGAGGAGTCCCGGGCAAACCACACTCCTGGTGATGAATACGAACTGCTGCAGAGTTGGGCAAAGCAGTTATACCTGCAAAACTATTTCGCCATCCAACCGGCAGACAAGAAGATGCAGAGCTTCACCGAAGCGCATCAGGGGAAAGATATCAACATGGCCGTAACCCGTTTCATGGTCGAAGCGCTTCACTATTTCAAAAACCAGAACGACTCACGGATCAATGACATAGCAATTCAAATAGGTCTGATGTGCGGGGATTGGATAAACCCGGAAGCAGAAGGCTACACAGTCCCTCTTATAGCAGGCAAAACCTTCACCGGTTACCAAGTGCTTGCCTACTACTATGTAAGCTGGGCAAAGGCATTCCCCGAGTACCTGGAGCAACTCCGGCTCCCGTTTAACAAAGAGTATGATTTTGCTCAAGAAATGGTGGGGATGGGCGGGGCTTGAATCCGGTTG
>CAISRC010000042.1 GCA_903887845.1 uncultured Chlorobiaceae bacterium | reverse complement strand
TGCATAACTCACAATTATTTGATAACATGCAGGCGCTTGAACAACTAAAAATCAGCTCAATGTCCTTTGACATTACTGAAAAATACCGATCCTCCGGTTTTTGCGCCAGCAGCCCTTTACTGGTGCGGGTTTCCAGAGGTACAGATTATATCTTATTGCACGCATAGCGGATTGCGACAATTCAATAAATAATTCATCCTTTTTTATTCTGAAAGATTATATCTTATTGCACGCATAGCGGATTGCGACTCCCCAAACATAGTCTTTGCAAAGTCTCCAATGTACTTAAGATTATATCTTATTGCACGCATAGCGGATTGCGACTTAATCTTCTCAATAGAAACAAATGCTTTGAAGATGTGTACGATTATATCTTATTGCACGCATAGCGGATTGCGACAAGTAACGGTTTGTGTGTATCCAAGCCCCTCTAAACGGATTATATCTTATTGCACGCATAGCGGATTGCGACTTTGCCTTTGTGAGGTTTGCCTTTGTGAGGTTTGCCTCTGATTATATCTTATTGCACGCATAGCGGATTGCGACCCGAATTTCAACCTGACGGCTTGGAACTTGGATTTTTAGATTATATCTTATTGCACGCATAGCGGATTGCGACCTCAGTGAGGGCTTTCTTAAAAGAAAAACCCCCCGACAGAGATTATATCTTATTGCACGCATAGCGGATTGCGACCCATTTGTTATTTTCTCCCGTTATTTTGTGAAAGATTATATCTTATTGCACGCATAGCGGATTGCGACTGCCAGATGTTTTCCTTGACTGAATCGATTCACGTTCGATTATATCTTATTGCACGCATAGCGGATTGCGACACAATAACGAAGACCTTCCCGAGCAAGAACCTCTCCACGATTATATCTTATTGCACGCATAGCGGATTGCGACTATTCATAATATTTATTTAACCTGTATTTATATTGTCTAAGATTATATCTTATTGCACGCATAGCGGATTGCGACAAAGATTAACAAACGCAGCAAGGAGCATAATCGCCCCGATTATATCTTATTGCACGCATAGCGGATTGCGACTTTTTTATTTAAATTTTCGTATTCTGATCGCAAATTTTTAAGATTATATCTTATTGCACGCATAGCGGATTGCGACTGAGAAGTAGCTTTTGGTACATAGAAGTTGGTTGTAGGATTATATCTTATTGCACGCATAGCGGATTGCGACTTCCAACTAGCAAAAGAATCAAGGAGGAAACAAAAATGATTATATCTTATTGCACGCATAGCGGATTGCGACAACAAGAAGCCTTCTTAACACATAAACATTAAGTTCAGATTATATCTTATTGCACGCATAGCGGATTGCGACTCAAAATAAGCATTTACCGCAGCAGGAATTGCCGAGGATTATATCTTATTGCACGCATAGCGGATTGCGACCAAGGATACCCAAACAGTCCCACAAGGACTAAAGCCTGGATTATATCTTATTGCACGCATAGCGGATTGCGACTCATCGTGATGCCGGACACGTCCGTGACGATGCCGAGATTATATCTTATTGCACGCATAGCGGATTGCGACTTAGCCCCCGTTGTTTCTGTAAAAATAGTTGCCATCATTGATTATATCTTATTGCACGCATAGCGGATTGCGACTAAAGCACCCATTCTTTTTCAGCATCACCCTAACCAAGATTATATCTTATTGCACGCATAGCGGATTGCGACTTGCCAAGAGGCAAGGACAATGTTGCAAATCTTCATGAGATTATATCTTATTGCACGCATAGCGGATTGCGACCGTATGACTTCTCGCCGGTGGAGCTGCCAAGCTTGGATTATATCTTATTGCACGCATAGCGGATTGCGACTTTACAGATATAGAGACCATTCTTATCCTGAAGGATGAGGATTATATCTTATTGCACGCATAGCGGATTGCGACCTGAAGCGAGTTGCGAAAAGTTAAACACATCTGTCATAGCAGATTATATCTTATTGCACGCATAGCGGATTGTGACTTATGACGCCCATCGAGAATGGAGCGTAGTGCTGCAGATTATATCTTATTGCACGCATAGCGGATTGCGACCAAGTCAATGGAACTCCGTTTGCTGCTGCGTTTGCTGGATTATATCTTATTGCACGCATAGCGGATTGCGACATATATGTCGCCCAGACGACAATATAGCAAGGGTATGATTATATCTTATTGCACGCATAGCGGATTGCGACTTATTTCTAACCTGTAAAAATTTCGAAAGGAATGCCGTCTACGATTATATCTTATTGCACGCATAGCGGATTGCGACTCTTCCTTAGTCAGCCCAGTTTCTGCAAGCACTTTTAGATTATATCTTATTGCACGCATAGCGGATTGCGACCGATGCTCATCCTTCCACCTCCCTTGTTCCTATCTCAGATTATATCTTATTGCACGCATAGCGGATTGCGACTTTAAACCGTTAACCCTGTCGCTCATCCTTTTATAGATTATATCTTATTGCACGCATAGCGGATTGCGACTTAAATAAAACTATTTCAACCATTGACTGATTAAAAGATTATATCTTATTGCACGCATAGCGGATTGCGACCCTATGGCGATGTATTCAAACACCACCGATGATTTTCTTTATATCTTATTGCACGCATAGCGGATTGCGACTAACAACCATCGGCTTTCCCGATCGATGCATCATTCTTTATATCTTATTGCACGCATAGCGGATTGCGACGGAAATATCGGGCGATTCCATTCTCAATCACAGTCGCTTTATATCTTATTGCACGCATAGCGGATTGCGACTGGAAATACGCGCAACCTTGTTTTCCTCTCAGGTAGATTATATCTTATTGCACGCATAGCGGATTGCAGCCGAAGGAAGGGTATATCTAGCCCTGGATTCCTAGTGTGTAGATTATATCTTATTGTGATGATGTCACCACCATACATGAACAACTAACAATAGTTGCTTGAGCCAATTGATAATTACAGAAATAACAATCATGGAAACCTATAACATTACGGTAGAAGCAGATAATGTGCTTCGCCTGCGTTTTGGTGACACTCCGGCACAAAATGATGTGCTTGTACAAGAAGCCGCGAAAAAAATCACGGGATTGATTGAGGATGGAACAATAAAAGGGGGGGAACTGATAAAGCTTAACGGCCCGGCAACATTGCCTGTTGCCTTTGTTTTGGGTCACAAGCTCAGTCACCTTTATCAGGCTGTTGCGGTCTATGATCCAAAATTATCAAAGTATGTGGTGGCTATTGCCCACGGAGGGAAATACAGCCTGGGCGATCTTGTTGATTGAGCATGATGGAGCCGCAGAGCTTAAGACCGTTTGTGAGACTCACCCCACCTTCCAGCAAGCCGCCTCATGGCCAGCCTCCCAGGCAACAAGCGGTGGCTGTTCCTCACGGCAATGGGCGTCGGCAAGGGGGCAGCGCCCGGCAAAACGGCATCCTTCGGGCAGGTTGACGGCGCTTGGCACGTTGCCTTCGATGACGTGGAGGCGCTCTTTTGGTGAGCCGAGACGGGGAATGGATTTAAGCAGACCTCTGGTGTAGGGGTGAAGCGGATTGCTGAAAAGCTGCTGAACGGAGCCTTTTTCAACCACTCTTGACGCGTACATCACCAGCACCTCTTCGCAGAGTTCGGCCACAACGCCGAAGTCGTGGGTAATGAGCATCACACTCATTCCGGTATCCGCTTTCAGTTTGCCGATAAGGTCAAGAATCTGCGCCTGCACGGTAACGTCAAGCGCGGTGGTTGGTTCGTCGGCAATGAGCAGTTCCGGATTGCAGGAGAGCGCCATGGCAATCATCACCCGCTGGCGCATACCTCCCGAAAGTTCGTGGGGATAGGAGGAAAATCGTTCGGCAGGGTTGGGAATGCCGACCAGGTGGAGCAGTTCAACAGAACGCGCTTTCGCCTCTGCATGGTTGATGTCGCGGTGAATGAGAAGCTGTTCCATAATCTGGCTGCCACAGGTAAAGACCGGGTTGAGCGAGCTCATCGGTTCCTGAAAGATCATGGCAATGTCGTTGCCTCGCAGCCGTCGCATTTTTTCTTCAGAAAGTTTCAGCAGGTCGCCTCCCTTCCATAAAATTTCACCCCCTGCAAAGTATCCGGGAGGTACGGGAACAAGGCGCATGATGGAGAGCGCCGTCACCGATTTTCCGCACCCCGACTCCCCGACAATCCCCAGCGTACGGTTGCGATCAAGCGAAAAACTGACTCCATCGACCGCTTTGGCAATGCCATTATCAGTCGAGTAGTAAGTCTTGAGATTTTTCAGTTCAAGAATTTTTTCCATATTTAACAACAAGCCCTGCTCGCGGGGATTTGGAGGTTATGTTCTGCCGTGATTACGCATGAAAATATGGTTTGTTCGCTTCAAATGAAAACGTTATCCGATACTGAACTGCAGAGCGCTGCAGTCACCAAAAGAAATCCCGCCTTTCTCTTCGACACTCTCAGGCAATCGGCTCCTTATTCCCGGCTGAAAACGGCCATAGAGACGAGTGTGCCCGAAGGGGGAGTTTTTACCCCGATTACTCTTTCCGGGCTGCAGGGGTCGCTTGCTTCACTGCTTGCGGCAAAGCTTTTTACCGACCAGCACTCTTCGCTTATGGTGCTGTGCGGCCAGAACAACTTTGAGCTGTACGCCAATGATGTTGAGGCTCTTCTGCCCAAAGAGACCATCTGCAACACCTCGGATGAACTGTCACTCTCCATCGGCGCCATTTCGACGGGGAAAAAATCAATCATCCTCTCTTTTTTGGATGATCTTGATGTCACCCTCTGCAAGCCTGCGGAAGCGGAAAGCCGGATTTTTCGACTGAAAACCGAGCAGGATGCCGGATACGAAAAGCTGAAACAGTTCTTGGTGGCCAACAGCTTTGAGCTTCGGGATTTTGTTGAAGATGAGGGTGAGTTTTCTCTTCGGGGTTCTATCATCGATGTTTTCCCTTGCGGTGCGCGCGAGCCGTTACGTCTTGAATTTTTCGGCGACACGCTCACTTCGCTTCGTGTTTTCGATATCAACAGCCAGTTGTCGGGAAAAACCCTGCAAACTGCCGATCTTACCGCAAGTTTTATAGACGAAATGCCGGGCGCTGCCGGTAACGAAACAACCATTCTTAACTATCTCGACCCCTCGACGATTATCATTATCGATGATACGGCTGAGTTTGAAGCGCTCGAAAACCATGCCGAACTGCTCGCTGCGCTTTCACGGTTCCGCTGTATCAGCATCATGCCCTTTGCCGCTTCGGCCATTGACTTTGGCGCCACTGCACAGAAAAAGCTGAATGCAAATTTCCGGATTCTTGCCACTCTGCTGCAGCAGGAGAGCGCTCAACACCGCAACCCTCTCTTCGCCACCAGCTCACGCCGTGAAATAGCGGAGTTGACGGACTTTCTTGCGGAGGAGATGGCAAGTTCGAAGAACGCCGCTCAGCTTGAGGCAAGCTGGATTCCCGTCAATCTGCATACCGGCTTTATCTTCGGCGCTCTTGATCTCTATACCGAATCCGACATCTTCGGCAAACTCCACACCCATAAAGGTCATCGGAAAAGAAAGATACGGGGTATATCGCTCAAGGATCTCCAGAAGCTCAAGGTGGGCGACTATGTGGTTCATGAGGATTATGGCGTCGGCATTTTCAAGTCGCTTGAAACCATTACGGTAGGTCATTCCGAACAGGAGTCGGTGCTGGTTGAATATGCGGGTGGTGATCAGCTTTTTGTCAATGTGCAGAATATCAATCTGCTCTCGAAATATACCGCCTCCGAAAGCTCTCTTCCCTCGCTCTCAAAACTTGGCAGCTCAAAGTGGGCGGCCAAAAAGGACAAGGTTCGCAAGAAAATCCGCGATATTGCCATAAACCTGATCAAGGTCTATGCCCAGAGGAAAATGCAGCCAGGTTTCGGCTTTGCGCACGACTCCATTTTCATGCGGGAATTTGAGTCCTCGTTTATTTTTGATGAAACGCCCGATCAGCTCAAGGCAATCAATGAGGTGAAAAAGGATATGGAGGAGCCTCACCCGATGGATCGCCTGATCTGCGGTGATGCCGGTTTCGGAAAAACCGAAATTGCCATGAGGGCGGCCTTCAAGGCGGTGGAATCTCAGAAACAGGTGGCCGTTTTGACCCCGACCACCATTCTTGCCCACCAGCATGCGGAATCGTTTACCAGAAGATTTGAGAATTTTCCGATTTCAATAGCGGTGCTCAGTCGTTTTGTGAGCCGCAAGGAGCAGCAGGAGATACTGAAAAAAATAGAGCGGGGACAGATTGATATTGTGATCGGTACCCATCGCCTGGTTTCGAAGGATGTGCTTTTCAAGGATCTGGGTCTGCTTGTTATTGATGAGGAGCAGCACTTCGGCGTTGAGGTAAAGGAGAAGCTGCGCGAACAGTTTCCCGGCGTCGATACCCTCACCATGTCGGCCACACCCATACCGAGAACCCTGCAATTTTCAATGCTTGGCGCCAGGGATCTCTCGATTGTCTCGACGCCGCCGAAAAACCGTCAGCCGGTGGAGACCGTCATTACCGATTATGATCCGGCGCTGATTCAGTCGGCAATTTTGAGGGAGGTCAAGCGGGAGGGTCAGGTCTTCTTCCTGCACAATCGTATTTCAGCGCTTGATGATGTGCTGAAAACACTCCGGGAGCTTGTTCCCTCGGCGCGAATTGTCTTTGCTCATGGCCAGCTTCCTGCCAAAGAGCTTGAAAAGATCATGATGGATTTCATGCAGAAAGAGGTTGACGTGCTCATCTCTACCACCATTATCGGCTCGGGGCTCGACATCTCCAACGCCAATACCATCATCATCAACCGGGCCGATATGTTCGGCCTCTCCGACCTCTACCAGTTGCGCGGCAGGGTGGGCCGAAGCGAGCGGAAGGCTTTCTGTTATCTGGTTACGCCGCCGCTGAAAACCCTGAAACAGGAGGCGCGACAGCGGCTGGCCGTTATAGAAAGCTTTACGGAACTTGGTTCAGGCTTCAACATCGCCCTGCGCGACCTTGATATTCGCGGTGCGGGCAATCTGCTGGGTGCGGAGCAATCGGGATATATTCATGAACTTGGTTTCGATCTCTACCAGAAAATGCTTGAAGAGACAGTTGCAGAGCTGAAATCCACCGAGTTCAGCCACATGTTCAGTGACGAAGGCGCCAAAGCTGCCAGAAAGTTGAAACCCTGTGATCTGGTCTTCTTTTTTGATGCCCTCATCCCTGACTACTATCTTACGGCAATCCATGAGCGGTTTGCCTTTTATGACAAAATCTCGAAGGCGCCGTCGGAGAATCACCTCAATGCCATTGCCACGGAACTCAGGGACAGGTTCGGCGCCCTGCCTGAAGAGGTTTCAAATCTGCTGCTACTGACCAGGCTCAAGCTCACTGGCACCGCTCTCGGTCTCGAAAAGATCGACATTCAGCCAAAAGGCACAACACTCTATCTGCCGGATCAGGACAACGAACATCTTGCCAACCGGGAGTTTCTGCAGTACCTTTTTGTAGCAGTGCAGGAACCATGGATGCAGGAGTACAAACCGGGATTCAAAATCGAAAAGAAGATGAAGCTGGCACTGCACCACCCTTCAGGCACCGACACCAGCCCGGCAAAGCTGATTGAGCGTTACAGTGAGCTGTTGAAAAAGATCGAACAGGAGTCGAAAACAGAGTTGGCGTGAAGGTGCATCGGCACACCATGTCGCTCAGCCGACATCTGATGAGGTTCGAGCTCCTTGCAGGGCGACTATCTCTCTTTCGAGATATAGCCTCCAGCAAAGTCCATGACGCACATATTCCGGTACTCTCGATGCGGCCCGACCCCAATTCCAACAACATTGAAGCTGTTGTTCAGCAGATTTATCCTGTGCCCTCGTGATGGCACGCCATCATCAATGAGCAGTGAAATGACAATTTTTCTCGCATCATTATATCCGTAGGAAATATTCTCCCCGGCCGTCCTGCTCCACTCTCCATGGCGGTTCAGTCTGGTTCCCACCGATGAACCGTCACTTCCTGTATGGCCAGTCGCTCCTGTCTTAGCCTGGTCTGCTGCATGACTGCGGGCCGCTATTACCAGTCCCTTTTGAGGCGACAAGGGTTGCAGCGGTTGGGTGCGTTCCAGCTCCCGTATACACTCCTCAAGAGGGGCTGCTCCTTCAGAGGTTGCTATGGCAATTTCCCCCGGGTATTTCAGGAGATTGCCGTCATAGTATGCTCTGACCGGCATCAGATACTTGCGAGCGTACACCGCAGGATCAGTTCTCAGCATGTTGATCTCAATGATAACTTCGCGTTCTATGTTTGTCAGGTAGTTTGTGCCTGTGGTAGTATTGACTCTTTCACTTTTCCAGTTTGGCGATGCTGAAACGGCGATATTGCCAGTGTCTGGCCGCTCTTTTTCAGTGCGAGACAACGTTGTCGCACTCGTTTCACAACACACAAGCAGAAGCAATGCTAACTGCAGTCCGATTTTTTTAGTCTTCATTGGCGTCAAAATTATTCATTTTGGTACGTTGTTTGAAAGAATAGTAAAACTTTTGAAACAACTTTTATGTTATAATTAACAAGACAAAAAATGTCTTGTATTTTGAAACATAACTTATTTACCATGCAAATCACGATCAATAATAAGCAGTATGAGGCGAATGTGGGTGACAGGCTTCTTGATATAGCCCGAACCAACCATGAACATATAGGATATTTTTGTGGAGGAAACGCCTTATGCCAAACCTGCTACGTCAAGGTACTTGACGGCGGTGAGCTGCTTTCTCCGCTCAATGAAGAGGAAATAGCCTTCTTGTCTGACAACCTTGTCAAAGAAGGAACAAGAATGGCCTGTCAGGCGACTGTTGAAAAAGAGGGGACCATAACAATGGTGTCGGCAGTTGAAGAGGTCAAGCGGATGTTTGAAAATGAGCCGCTGCAACTGGCTGGATATGCCGCGAAAATGGGATGGGAGGCCGTGGTAAAGGTTCCTGACACTCTCTGGCTGCAGTCAAAACGGGAGCTGGATCTCTTTGAGGTGATCTCAGACGTTATCAGCGGCATCGGAGACGCCTTTCAATTGATTGTCAGAGCTTTTCAGTCTTCCTGTTGTTGCTCGACAGAGAGTTGCGCGTGCGAGGCTAAAAAGGGTTGATTGAGAGAGCAGCTAAAATGCGTATATTTTGTTTTTATTCTTTCAACCGTATAATGGCCGATGGGGTACTCTTCTGATCTTGGAAATGTCGAGTTTGAGCTTGTCGCAAAGACCCTTGAACGATGGATGATCAAGCCTGAAAGGGCTATGGATATTGTTCTCGGCATACCAAAAGAACGAGCACAGGATGAACGCCGGGTAGCTATTTCACCCCCCGGCGTTCAAATACTGGTTGAGCAGGGAATACGGGTTGTCGTCGAGAAATCTGCTGGCAATTTCTGCAATTTCACCGACCTTGCCTACAGCGAGGCTGGTGCGCACATTGCTGAATCTCCTGAGGAGTTGTATGAGAAGTGTAATGTCATTGTAAAGGTCTCTCCCCCTCAGCCTGAAGAGGTGATGCTCTTTACAACCGGCCAGTTGCTTATTTCCGCCCTGCACCTCGGTACAGTTACTCCCCGGCTGATCAAAACACTGCTCGAAAAAAATATTACCGCCATCGGCTTTGAGTTTATTGAAACAAGGGATGGAGAGCTGCCGATTGTCAGAACGCTGAGCGAAATCGCCGGTTCACTGGCAATCCAGACTGCGGCAAAATATCTTGAAACCGGCTATGGCGGCAGCGGCATCCTCCTTGGGGGCATTGCCGGTGTTCCTCCGGCTCATGTCACCATTATCGGCGCTGGAACCGTGGGGCTGTTTGCCGCACAGGATGCCCTTGGACTTGGTGCCCAGGTCACGGTCATCGACAAGGAGATCAACCGGCTGAGACGGTTCGAGGCATTTTTCAATCGCCATCTGGTGACAGCAATCGCCAACGATCATTACATCGCAGAGCTTGCAAAGATGTCGGATGTGCTGATCGGAGCGTTAAGCCCAAAACAAAAAATTATCAAACCACTGGTCAGCGAACAGGTGGTAAAATCGATGAAACCCGGTTCGGTTATTATTGATGTCTCGATTGATCAGGGAGCCTGCTTCGCCACCAGCCGCCACACCTCGCATACCAATCCGATCTATGTCAAGTACGGCGTGACCCACTACTGTGTTCCTAATATTCCTTCCGCTGTTGCAAAAACAGCCTCTTTCGCCCTCACCAACACCCTCCTGCCCTTTCTTCTGAAGCTGACGGGACATGAAACTATTTCAGAGATTCTCTGGAAGAGCCACAGCCTGAGAAGAGGTACCTACCTGTTCAAGGGCTACGTCACCAAAAAAATTCTTGCTGAGCTTACCGATTTCCCCTTCAGGGAGATTGACATGCTGCTTGCGGCCAGTTAAGCGGAAATTTGAGCGGGAAACCTAAACTAACTCATCCAGCGGCTTGCCGAATTTTCTTGCAATGTATGAGGCACATGAGACGCCGGAATAGGTAACAGCTATCACTCCCTGACCCGGAAAGGTACTGTCGCCTGCAGCAAAAAGGTTTTTTATCGGCGTTGTGTTCTGGGGTTTCTGCAAGATGTTCTGACCCGGTTTAAGCAGAGGTCCGTACGAACCTTTATAGCGGTTGAGATAGCGCTCATGAGTCAGGGGCGAGGCAAGCACTTTCAGCTCGACAGCCTTTGACAATCCGGGCAGAATTCTTTCAGTCCGGGAAATAACAGCAGCGGCGACCTCCTCTTTGGCGGCGCGGTATGCACTGCTTCCCCGTTCAAAATGCTCCCACTGCTCGAATTCTCCGTTAACAAACACATGAACAATATGCTTTCCGGGCGGAGCCAGTGATGGATCCAGAATTGTAGGAGCTGAAAAATAGATGGTGCCACCCGGCTTGTTATAGCTCATCCAGTCATCGACAAGCACATGGTGAACATCAAATCCTGGCGGGATAACCGCAGCATCAACCCCAAGAAAGAGCTGGAACCAGCTTGGAGCCCTCAGAAACCTCTCTTCATCGACTCTGTAGCGGGAATCGGTGACCAGCCGGTTGAAGGTATCCCAAACCGTAGCGTTGCTGATCACCGCCCGGGCATAATGCTCCGTGCCGTCGGCCAGCCTGACGCCGCGCGCCTCTCCATTGTCGACAAGAATTTCGGCAACCTCGGCCTGATAGCAAAGAACGCCGCCAAACTTCTCAATCCCTTTGCATAATGCCGCAGGAATCGCACCGGAACCGCCGACGGGATAGTTGATGCCTCCGAAATGGCGATCGGCAAGACAGATGCCGGCATTGACCAGCGGAGTGGACACGGCATCCTGTACCGCCCAGGAGTAGGCCTCAATATCAATGAAGTGGAGCAGCTCCTCATCATTGATATACCTTCTTGCCGTCTTCCCCATCGACCGGAAGCTCTTCATGGCAAGCGAAAGAGTCTTCAGCGGATTTGCGCTGCCGACTGAAAGCAGATGCGTCAGATCTTCAAGCGAACCTGCAGGCATGGAACTGAGAATGTCGTAAACCTCATCGAGTTCATGATAAAACTTCTTGATCCCTGCAGCTTCGTGAGGAAAACGGGCAGCAAGAGCGCCAAGAAAGGTGTGACGGTCATAACATGCCGGAACAGAAAAACCGTTGGGCAGATGATAATGAATCTGCACAGGATCAGGAATGGTCCGAACGTCAACTCCCAGTTTCCTGAATATTCTTGTATGCAGGTTCAGTGTCCCGCTGGTACCGTTTTCACCAAAGCCGTAAAAAACTGATGCGCCAGCATCAAACTGGTAACCGTCACGCTGAAAAGAGGAGCAGCTCCCGCCGGGATAACGGTTCTTCTCATAAACAACCGTCGCAAAGCCGCGTTCCTGAAGCAGTGCCGCAGCCGTCAACCCTCCGATACCGGAACCGATAACAATGACATCAGTGGCGTTACTTGTGGATAGCATAGGTCAGGATGTTGCGTGGAGGCAATTCAGAAAGCTCTTGAAATATATTATTTTAAATTGATTATTTTGTGAGGGCAAATTGTGCGCATCTACCTTGAACCCGGAAGATTTCAGATCATGGACAAACCAGCTCCAACTCATCAGACAAAAACTCCGACGAAAAAAGAGGCCCTGTCCCGGGAGGAGCGCCAAAAACAACTCGAGTTTCAAAATGAAGCAGTGGTGCATCTTCATTCTCTCTATAATTACGCACTTCACATGACCATGAATCCGGATGATGCGGAAGATCTGGTACAGGAGACCTATCTCAAGGCCTATCGATTTTTTAATTCTTTTGAGCGGGGAACAAACTGCAAGGCGTGGCTGTTTAAAATCCTGAAAAACAACTATATCAACCGCTTTCGTAAAAACTCAAAGGAGCCGGGTAAGGTTGATTATGATCTCATCAAGGATTTTTATCATTCGATAAAGGACACCCGGAGAGACAGCAGTGAGGCGGATACCGATTATTTTCATTCATTGCTGCATGAAGAGGTCTATCAGGCTCTTCACTCTTTACCCGAAGAGTTCAGAGAGGTGATTCAGTTGTGTGATATTGAAGGATTTACTTATGAGGAGATTGCGAATATGGTAGACAGCCCTATAGGCACCGTACGATCAAGGCTTTATCGGGGAAGAAAGTTGCTTCGTGTTCAGCTTGAAGAATATGCTAAAAAATACGGCTTTAATACTGGTGATGATCAATAAATAAATACGCACAATTTTTTTTACTATGAACTGCAAAACAGCCCGCGTACTTATGAGTGCTGCTGTAGACGGCGAAATTTCTTTCAAGGAAGAAAAGGGTTTTCTCTCACACCTCTCAGCATGTAAGGAGTGCTGCGATGAGTTTGATGATGCAAAAAAAACAAAGATGATCATCAAGGAGAGGATTATACAGTTTAAAGCGCCTCAGACCCTGATTAATTCGATCATGCAGCTCACCAATTTCGATACCAGGGAGACCGAAGAGACCCTTCTTTATGAATAAGCTTTTGGAATATTCTTCATCATAACCACGGCATTATAGCTGCCGATGGTTTGAATTGTATGAATTAATAGCTATATATGGCTTTAGAATAAACCTTATCACTGCAAGGCAGACATGTCAGCGTTTGGGCAGTAACAGAGATATCATGAACAAAACCGTTACGATCGTAGAAGACGAGGTTAAAAAGTGGAACCTTAACATGCCGGATGAGATGCTTGAAGCCGTTTCCAGTCGGTTCAAGTTGCTCGCAGAACCAATGAGGCTTAAAATATTGCGTATTCTGTGTGATCAGGAGCACACTGTTCAGGAGATTGTTAAAAAAGTCAATGCAAGTCAGGCAAACATTTCAAAACATTTGACACTGATGCATGACAATGGTGTGGTAACTCGCAGAAAAGAGGGGTTGAAATGCTATTACCGCATTGCTGACGAAAGCATTATTTATGCCTGCTATCTGACCTCAAAAAGTGTCGTTGAAAACCTTCAGGACCGACTCAACTGGGTGCAGAAAGTCAATTCAAATCTTCTGGGCTAAATTGCGGCCCGCATTGTCTGACATTTTGTCATCCCCACGAGCAAGAAAGTGATATTATTGTCACAAACACGTCATTTCTGACAACAAACTCCCTCAGCCATCCTTCAAAACGCAGCATAAAAGCGTTGGCACGCTTTTTGATGTATAACTATCGGCGAGTTATTAATAGCCGAAAATTATTCTACTCTTAACCTGCTGTACGTTTAAAAAGGAGATACGTCATGCTGTTAAAATTATCAAAAGATCCGCTTAAATTGTTCGATGATATTTGGTCTGGCGCACAGATGCCTTCGGCTCCGGCCTTCAAGGTTGATATTTCAGAGGATGAATCCGCATTTTATATTGACGCGGAACTTCCCGGGATCATGAAGGAAAATATTGCGCTCAATATTGAGGATGATGTGCTGACCGTCAACGCGGAAAGAAAACAGGAAACGGAAGAGACCAAAAAAAATTATCACCGTGTAGAAAGATCGTCAGGGAGTTTTTCAAGAAGCTTTAATCTTGGAGAGGCGATTGACCAGGAGAATATTAACGCGGATTTTAATCAAGGCATACTTCGGGTAACCCTTCCAAAGGCGTTGCCTGTACGGAAGAAAAAGGAAATTTCAATCAATTAACATGATTCATCCGGGCTTGATGTCATGCATTTCAAGCCCGGCATTTTTTCTATCATTTTCAAAAAAAAAATAAGGACCACGCATTATGGGTAAAATTATTGGCATTGATCTTGGGACTACGAACTCTTGTGTTTCGGTCATGCAGGGATCGCAGCCAACAGTCATTGAAAATTCGGAAGGTAATCGCACGACACCTTCCATCGTTGCTTTGACAAAAACCGGTGACCGTCTGGTTGGGCAGGCCGCAAAAAGACAGGCCATTACCAATCCGAAGAATACTATTTTTTCAATTAAACGGTTTATGGGCCGTAAATACGATGAGATCACGAACGAGAAAAAGCTTGCTCCTTATGAAATCATCAACGAAAATGGTGAGGCTCGGGTAAAAATAAACGACAAAATATACTCTCCTCAGGAAGTTTCGGCGATGGTTCTGCAGAAAATGAAGCAGACGGCTGAGGACTTTCTTGGTGAAAAGGTGACCGAAGCCGTTATAACCGTTCCGGCTTACTTTAATGACGCCCAGCGGCAGGCAACAAAAGATGCCGGACGTATTGCAGGACTTGAGGTCAAGCGCATCATCAATGAACCGACTGCTGCTGCCCTGGCTTATGGTCTTGACAGAAAGCAGGAAAGTGAGAAAGTTGCTGTGTTTGATCTTGGCGGAGGAACATTTGATATTTCAGTTCTTGAGCTTGGTGATGGTGTCTTTGAGGTTAAATCAACCGACGGCGATACCCATCTCGGCGGTGATGATTTTGACCAGAAAATTATCGATTATGTTGCCGACGAGTTTAAAAAACAGGAGGGAATTGATCTTCGCAAGGACGCAATTACCTTGCAGCGTCTCAAGGAAGCTGCAGAGAAAGCAAAAATTGAACTTTCATCAAGGACCGACACTGAAATCAACCTGCCTTTCATCACGGCAACCCAGGAAGGGCCGAAACATCTTGTCATCAATCTTACCCGTGCCAAATTCGAGGCATTGTGCGCCGACTTGTTTGACAAGATTCTTGACCCCTGCCGCCGTGCAATGAAAAATTCCAATGTTGCAATGAAGGAGATTGATGAGGTCGTGCTGGTTGGCGGATCAACACGCATCCCGAAAGTTCAGTCGCTGGTCAAAGACTTTTTCGGAAAAGAGCCGAACAAAAGCGTTAATCCTGATGAAGTTGTCGCCATAGGCGCGGCTATACAGGGTGGTGTTCTGAAAGGCGATGTCACTGACGTCCTTCTGCTTGATGTCACGCCACTGTCGCTTGGTATCGAAACCCTTGGCGGCGTCATGACAAAGCTTATCGACGCCAACACCACAATTCCGACCAAAAAGCAGGAGGTGTTTTCAACGGCCGGCGATAACCAGACCTCTGTTGAGGTTCATGTTCTGCAGGGAGAGCGCCCCATGGCAAACGATAACAAAACTCTGGGACGTTTTCACCTTGGAGATATTCCGCCTTCTCCAAGAGGCATTCCCCAAATTGAGGTCACCTTCGATATTGATTCGAACGGTATTCTTCATGTTTCTGCGAAAGACAAGGCAACGGGAAAAGAACAGAGCATCAAAATTGAATCGAGCAGCAAACTTACTGATGCTGAAATCAGTAAAATGAAGGAGGATGCCAAAATACATGCCGCCGAAGATCAGAAACGAAAAGAGGAGATTGATACGAGAAATGTGGCAGACGGTCTGATTTTCAGCACTGAAAAACAGTTGAAAGAGCTTGGCGATAAAATACCGGCAGACAAGCGCCCGGTACTTGAAGGCTCACTGGATAAACTCAGGGAAGCTTACAAGAACGGAACAATCGAGTCCATTAAAAGCGCCATGGAGGAACTCAACAAGGAGTGGAGCGACATCGCCACAAACCTCTACCAATCACAGGGGCCGGAAGCGTCACAACCTGAAACTGACGCTCAGCATGACGGCAGCGGAAAGGGCAGAAAAACCGGTGGAGATGGTAATGTTGAAAATGCTGAATACGAAGTGATTGACGGCAACGAAAAGTAACTGCGGGTAGTCGGGAAATCTCATCGAAGGCAAAGGGATTCATGACGAATCCCTTTGTTATTTAACAGGGTTTTACTAATTTAAACCCTGTTGAAGGCAGGACACCGGAGTGTGTTATTTTTGCAAATTTTAACCGTGCAAACAATGCAACCTCAGCTCAGCCGTCAGTACACCGGCACAAACCAGGTCAGAGTCAGTACAGCAGGACCATGGTCAGGCAATGCAGCTCATAAAGCAGAAAAATATTATATCACCTCTGCGAAAAGAGATGACTATGGCAAGCTTCAAGTTCAGATAAGCCCATCCTCCGGGCGCAGAAAGTTGTCGCCAACCAGGGAGATGATCAATAAAATTATTTCCGGTGAAATCGAACTATTTGTGCTGACAACACAACCGGATATCGGCATTGACCTCAAGCAGAAAGTCCTTGACAATGAGAACCGTTATGTCATTGACTTTGATAACCGGGGTATAAAATGGACAATGAGAGACATCCCCGTTTTTTATAATTCACTGGATCAAAAGCTCTGCATTGAGATTGACCGGCGCACCTATACACTTGATGAGTTTTTCAAGTAACAGAACTTCTCTTCAGGCAGGGCTATCGTAATTTCTTTTTCGCTAATCCTGCCTCAAAGGAAGCCGGGTACGCATTGACCAAATCTTTATATCTGGCTTTCGCACTTGCAAGGTCCCCTATTATCTCGAAAGAGCGCGCCTGCTTGTAAAGTGCGGCAGAGCGTTTGTTGCTTTTAGCATATTTGGAAATAACAACCTGATATTCCAAAATGGCTTTCTCGTACCATTTCTCATTGAAATAGCTTTCAGCAATAAAAAACTGGGCATCGTCGGCAAGATCAGATTTTGGATAGTTCTTCAAAAGAAGACCGAAACTTTCCCTTGCCTCAGCATAGTTGTTTTTTCCAAGCTTCTCCATACCTCCATTCAAGAGCGCTGCATCAGTCAAGGTGCCAGCAACGGTATCCTTTACAGGAGATTTCTGGTCTGGCAATAGTGGCGGCGATGAAACCTCCTCCTTTCCTAACCCTAAATACTGCTCAATTTTCAGTAATCTTGAGTCAAGATCGCCAAACTGGTGAACCAGCAGAGAATCTTCCGTAGCAAGACGACTGAAGGATTTATCGTTACTACGGGCAGTCTCACTGGCTTTGTGAGAAATCTCCTCGATACTCCCCTGCAGCCGCAAAATGTCTTCGCGAACTTGCTGGACGTCTGCATAGGAAACCGCCGTCTGTGATTTGATCGTTTCAGACTCTGTTTTCAGTTTGCGGACATCATATTCAACCACATTAAGATCTTGCTTGGAGGCACAGGCAACCAGCATCAAAACCGGTAAACAAAAAAAAGGTTTGATCTTTTTATTCATTTTCTAATAAAGGATTAAGTCTTACAAGCCATTTCTTTATTTACCGGCCATGAATGGATCAATGGTATTATTTAATAACAAAGTGTGCACGGCGATTTTTCGCCCATGCATTTTCACCCTTGCCTGTATCAAACGGGCGCTCTTCACCGAAACTCACTGTTTCAAGGCGGGATGATGCCACACCGAGCTTGACCAGATATTCTTTGGCCGTTGAAGCACGGCGTTCGCCGAGAGCCATATTGTATTCAGAGGTTCCCCTGCTGTCGCAATGACCTTCAATAAGAGCGCGAGCGGCAGAATTGTTTTCCAGCCATGCGCTATTTTGTTTCAACTGCGCCTGAGCTGCAGAGGCAAGTACTGTGCTGTCAAAATCAAAAAACACATCGCCAAGCGGTCCCGTCTGCCATTGATCAAATCCATAGCCCGTTGGAGAGGCCGGCAATGACTGCGAAGCAGTCGATGGCGCCTCTGTGGACTGTGATGAAACTTTTGGAGAAGTGACCTTATCACTCCCTTCTGTAGAGGTGACTGCGCTCCTTGATGAACATCCGGCAGTTACCATTAAGGCGAGAACAACAATGCCGTTTATTTTTTTTCTCATCGTTTATGCTCCATTTGAATTAAATAAAAAAAGGGCTGCATCTTACAATTATCTGCCCCTTGGGGTTTTCGGTCAAGCAACTTGTTTCAATAAAGATAATATCGTCCATTCTTTTTCCCCTGTACTGCCATCACTCAAACAGTTACTGCTGGCGGAACAAAGACCAGAACGGCTGCATCTGCTCCCCGTCAATCTGCAGCAAAGCTCTCTGTTTTTGCCCTGTCGACTCCATAATATACAATTTTTTCAGCCCCTGACGGTTGGACGTAAAAACAATCATACGTCCATCGGGAGACCATGATGGAGACTCGTTTTCGCCCGAGTTTTCTGTCAACTGCGTCAAGCCCGATCCATCAACACCTATAGTAAATATATTTATTTCACTCCCATTTTCCCATGTTGAGTAGGCAATTTTATCTCCACCAGGAGACCATGAGGGCTGCGTATTATATCGTCCGCTGAAAGTGAGACGGCTTACCTGGCCAGAAAGCATATCCTGTATAAATATTTGGGGCTGGCCGTTCCGCTCAGAAACAAACGCCATCTTATTCCCGTCGGGGGAAAAAGCAGGAGAAAGATCTATTCCCTTGCTGTTGGTCAGGCGCCGGGATATAACTCCATTTGTTTTTATGAGATATATTTCCTGATCTCCTTCAAAGGAAAGTGTCGTCGCCACTTCACTGCTGTTTCTCCAGGCTGGATCAATGCTGATGCCGCTCTTGCTGACAGCGAAGGTTTTGCCATCCGAAAGGTTCCTGATAGAGAGGGCTGGATGGCCGGAACTGAAATCTGTATAAGCGAGATACCTTCCATCTGGAGAGAGTGCCGGAGTCAGGGATATGGAGTGCGAATTGGTCAACTGTCGAAGTTCACGGCCATCAAAATCACACTCATAGATCTCCTTGAAACCGGTTTTATTAGAAACAAAGACAATTTTGCTGCCGAAAATCGACTTTTTCCCGGTCAGGAGTTCCACAAGATCGGCACAGAACGCATAGCCGATCGTACGAAGCTGTTGAGGCTTGCCATGATAGGTTTTCTTAAGGAGTAATTTCGCGCCGGCAGTATCGTACACCTCCATATCAAGGCTTATCGTGCCTGAAGTATTGGTAACTGTACCTCCGGCATACACCGCTGCGCCGACTGAATCAAGCGCTCCGAAGTTAAGAACAACATTGTCCCGGTTGCTGCTATTTTTCACATTAAGGGGAGGTGAAATCATCGTAAACAGCCCTGTAAAATCAAGACCATCATGAATAATGGTATCAAGACTTTGTGCAAGCCTGGACTCCTCTTTTACCGGTGCATCAAGCTTGTTGAGCGCAAGAATAATTGTACCTGACCCTTCTTTACGGATTGCTATATACTCTCCTCCCTCTGCGGCCAAAAGAGGTAAAGGAAAACAAAGAAAAATCATAACTGCGGCAACGACGTATCTGAAAAACTGCATACCGAAACAAGATTTATTGTTATGAGCTGACATCATCATGAAAGAGCACCAGGTTTAGTTCTCTATACCTTCAGGACTGAAGACAAAGCCGATCCATACATCACGGGAACCCTCCTCTTTCGGCAGAACCGGCAGAGGAGATGACTTTTCAATTGCTTTTTTTACGGAATTGTTCAGGTACTCACTGACGGCTCTCCTGTCAAAAATAATCTGACTAATCGTCCCGTCAGGAAGGATATTAATGCGAACATAAACCGCCATACCGGCACTGCTTTTAAGCAGCGTTTTGGAAAATTCCCAGTTATGCTGGATAATTGAAGCGACTGCCGCCTTATAGCTTTTTGAAGTTCCGCCGCTTCCATACTCTTTTCCACCACCACCTCGGCCACCTGAAGCACCCCCGTTTCCGGCTCCGGCGGACTTGACTTTTTGCTGAAGCTTCTCAAGAGCACTGTTCACGGGACTGACGGAAGAGGGTTGTGGCGGCGGATTTTTCTTGTCAACAAGCTGTTTCATGCGCTCAAGCGCCTTCTGTAGCTGGTTATCGGCAGGCTGGGATACCGGAGATTTTTCTGCAACGATCTTTGGCGGCAATGGTTGCTGAGGCTCTTCGGCAACAGGCGGCTGAACGTTTAGTTCTACCGCCGGAGAAGGAGTGGGAGTGGTGAGTATTTGGGCAGGTATCTCTTCAACATCGCCCTCTCCATCCGACAACTCTTGAGTTCCCCCCGCAGGAACGGGCAATGAAACAAGAGTGACACTCACAATTTTCGGCTTAACGTTATTGCCTGCATTCCATATCTGGAAAATAACAGCGGCACAAAGCACAATGGCGTGCGTTGCTGCTGCAATGGCAAGCCAGATATAAAACTTTTTCATACGCCCCACTTATCTTCCACCTTCCTGTTGACCTGAAGCAGGTTCAGTCACCATACCTATCTTTTCAATCCCGGCATCCCTGATCTGGGCCATGACATGCATCACCACCCCGTAAGGCAATGATTTATCTGCCTTGATATACACCTCTTTTACCTGCTTGACATCAAGAATAACCGGCAGCTTTTCACGTATTTCCGAAGCTTTTAACTGCGCATCATTAATAAAAACCTGCCCTGAAGCGTCAATACTGATCATCAGACTTTTTGCATCGACATCCATCTGGCCATGTGTTGTTTGCGGAGTATCAACCTTGACGCCGTGCGTCATCATGGGAGCTGTTACCATGAAAATAATCAGCAGCACAAGCATGACATCAACAAATGGGGTGACGTTAATGTCGCCCATCAACCGGGATTTTCCTCGAGTTATCATATCCGGAATTTATGGTCTATGGCTCATTAAGGAGTGCGGCAACAAATTCAGGGGAGAACTCCTCAATATCCCGCTCAATGCTGCTGATTTGCTGCGTAAAATAGTTATAGCCCATAACCGCAGGGATCGCAGCCGCAAGACCGGCTGCCGTCGCAATCAGTGCCTCGGAAATACCGGGCGCAACAGCAGCAAGCGATGCCGATTGCGTCAGACCTATCGTATGAAACGACGTCATAATACCCCACACTGTCCCAAAAAGACCAATGAAGGGGGCCGTATTGCCGACGGTCGCAAGAAAAGGCACAAGAGTTGACAGATTCTTGTTTTCAGTATTCGCTTCCCGCTTGACGGCACGGGCTATGCGAGCTTTGGCCTGGCGAATATTTCTCTTGTCGTCAAGGGCCTGATACTCGATATAACCTGAACGAAAAATCTTTGGAAGAGAACCATGCTTGTACTGTTCGCTTTCCGTGAAAACCTTTTCAACATTGTAGACGTCGAAAAAAAAGTCAAGAAACACTTTGGACTCTTTCAGGGATTTCCGGAGATAATTGAATTTAAAAGCAATGATTGCCCAGGAGACAATTGAGAAAGAGAGCAAGACAGACAGTACAAACAGCACAACAGGTCCGGCATCCGAAATAAGGCCAAAAACACCGAGTTTAGAATCAAACATAACAGATCAAAAACTAATTAATGGTTCATTAAAACGAATGGAAGTTCTGAATCACCGTGTAAGCCAACGCTGAACCGGAAAGAGCGCAAAGTGTATTAACCAGATCATTGTTGACAAGAGGAGTCCCTTTGAGGAGCCTGTTTTCAACCAGTGAGCCATCAGCAGCAATACTGTGAGTCCTCTCCGTCACCTTTTCGCGGATTGGATCAAAATACTGGGCCTGAACAGTTGCTCCAAAAAAACTGTCAACAAGACTGGCCAGAAGCCCTGAAAAACCAATAAGCAGGAACGATTGAAGCACCCCGAAATCAGACAACCATTTGACATTGATGGCCATCGCACTTGCACAGATAAAAAGGGAGCCGAGAAATGCACCCGAAGTGCCTGGCACCGAAACACCTCCGGATGTTCCGACAGGCACCTCTTTGAAAGTCGTCACTAACCATGCCTTGGGATTTGGCCACATGGTGCCGATTTCCGTCGCCCAGGTATCAGCCTGCACTGCAGCAAGTGTTCCGAGATAGGCAAAAAAGATTGCCGGATCGTTATTCAGTGAAAAAAGAATCATCAGAACCCAGGCAATACCTCCATTGGCATAGACCTGACCGGCATCCCGCTGTGAACCTTTTTCAAAGACCAGATCAAATTTGGCTTTCCGTTTTTTGCCGAGTTTTGACAACACTGACGACAAAAGATAAAACGTAAGAAGAGGGACTGTCCAGGCCACACCTCCTATGCCAAAGATGGTTGTCCCGAGCAAAAATGTGGAGGTTGCGCCGCTGTTATTGAGAAACTTGACCTTGATCGAAAATACAGCAAGAAGAAACGCAAAAAGTCCGCCAAGAAGAAAGCGCTCAAGAAAAATGGTTTGATTCATTTCGAGCACATAGAGCACATAAGCGATTGAGACGGGAATAAAAAAATTGTCGAGCCCATGTGACAAGAGTGCTTCTACTGCGGTTGCCACAAGTGCAAGAAGCAGAGCCAGCGCAAGAAGCATGAGAAGCGGCTTTCCGGCCAATCCCCCGCTGAAATCTTTGCTGAAAACCATTAGTGTGGCACTAAGCAGAAAAAAACTGCTGAGAAACATGGCCATCGAGCCTTCAACTGTTTTTGGATTCCTGGTCAGGTGCTCAATATGCTTTTTACCAATTGAGCTGCCAACCAGAGCGGCAAGTGAGTCACAGACACCCATAACAAGCATGGAGGTTTGCAGGATCCACTTGTGGGACTCCCAGAGCACAAGAAGCTGAAGGAAAAAGACAAGGGGAAAAAGAAGCGAACCGTAACTCTTGACTGCTGGCGCATGAGAGCTTTCGGTTACCGGAAGGGCAAGCAAAGAGCCAAACCACTTAAAACGGATATTTAATGCGTTAACAAGGAGAAAGAGCAGAGCGACCAGAGCAGGATAAAAATTGGATTGAAAATAGGCTGGCACAAAAAAAATCACTACCCCCATCGCAAGATGGACGATTTTTCTGACCACAAGAGCGCTTACACCCAATTTAGTTGTCAGCAGTTCCGCAAGAAGAACAAAAAGCAGGACAAGACAGAATGTTAAAAAAAAGGCAGGAACATCCTGAGGCAATGGGGCTTGGAGATTCAGCATGCTTTTATTTTATATTATTGAAAAAATCGATGTTCACTCTACAGAATAAACAGGAAATATCCGCCAAGATTATAACATTTTTAATGTTTGTTTTAATAAAACTTTAAGTGTAATTTAAATCAATTTTTCTTTTAACACTGAAGAAACCTGTTCGCATTTTCAATATCGGATCAATGGCTTCATTCAATCCATATACCTTCCGTAACCGCCGCAGTTCTGAAAAACAGGCGCACCGCAGCTCAACTGCGTCCTGCGGCAATGCAGAATCTCTGTCGAACTCCCTCAATGCAAGAGCAGGTATCGTCCCCCTTGTCGTCATCGTGCAGGCACCTGTTATTGTGCTCTGAATCGAGAGCCGCTCCCAAGTTCAATTTTCTCTTTCACAAGAATCATCACAGTAACTTCGGGAACGGCAAACCCGGGGCTATTTATTTAATTGCTAACTTTTTTATCTGCAATGAGATCTGATACCATAAAAAAAGGGTTTGAAAAAGCGCCTCACCGCAGCCTTCTTAAAGCCACGGGCTCTATCGTCTCAAACAACGACTTTCGTAAACCCTTTATCGGGATCTGCAACTCCTATAACGAACTGATTCCCGGTCATTCCCACCTTCAGGAACTGGGAAAAATCGCAAAAGAGGAAGTTCGCAAGGCAGGAGGAGTTCCTTTTGAATTCAATACTATCGGAGTATGTGATGGTATCGCGATGGGTCATATCGGTATGCGCTACTCTCTTGCCAGCCGTGAACTGATTGCCGACAGTGTCGAAACTGTTGCGGAAGCGCACCGTCTTGACGGGCTTGTCTGTATTCCGAATTGCGACAAGATCACCCCTGGAATGATGATGGCCGCACTTCGCATCAACATTCCGGTCATTTTTGTCTCCGGCGGACCTATGAAAGCAGGTCATACCCCTTCAGGTAAAACCGTTGACCTGATTTCTGTCTTTGAGGCTGTCGGCCAGTACAGCGCAGGAAAAATTGACGAAAGCGAACTGGAATCGATAGAGGAGAGTGCCTGCCCTGGATGTGGATCATGTTCGGGCATGTTTACGGCCAACTCCATGAACTGCCTCAGCGAAGCGCTTGGCTTTGCCCTGCCGGGAAACGGCACCATTCTTGCAATCGACCCCCGTCGCAATGATCTGGTCAGGGAGGCCTCCCGCCGGATTGTCGATCTGGTCAACAGTAATATCAGACCGAGGGATATTCTGACAAGAAACGCTCTGCTCAACGCTTTTGCTCTTGATTTTGCAATGGGAGGGAGCACCAACACCATCCTGCATACGCTTGCAATTGCCAACGAAGCTGAACTTGACTTTGATTTTTCCGAACTTAACGCACTTTCAGCAAAAACTCCCTATATCTGCAAGGTGAGCCCGGCCACCATGGCGGTCCATATTGAGGATGTCGATCGGGCCGGCGGCGTTTCTGCCATCCTGCATGAGTTGAGTAAAATAGATGGCCTTCTTGACCTCTCTGCGTTGACTGTTACCGGAAAAACTCTTGGTGAAAACATTGCCGACGCAGAAATAACGGACGGCGCTGTTATCAGAAGTATTGAAGATCCCTACTCTGCAACAGGCGGCCTTGCTGTTCTGTATGGCAATCTTGCACCACAGGGGGCCGTTGTCAAAACCGGCGCGGTCAGCCCGGAGATGATGAACCATACCGGCCCCGCAAAAATCTATGACTGTCAGGATGATGCCATCAAAGGCATTATGGATGGCGATGTCAAGAGTGGCGATGTTGTGGTTATACGTTATGAAGGGCCAAAAGGCGGCCCGGGAATGCCTGAAATGCTCTCCCCTACGAGTGCCATAATGGGACGCGGGCTGGGAGATTCAGTGGCGCTTATCACTGACGGGCGCTTCTCCGGAGGTTCAAGAGGCGCCTGCATCGGGCACGTCTCTCCCGAAGCAGCCGATCACGGACCGATTGCTGCCCTGAACAACGGCGATATGATTACCATCAATATTCCTGAAAGGAGCCTCTCGGTCAACCTGTCAGATGAGATCATCAATGCAAGACTCGCATCGCTTAAACCGTTTGAGCCGAAAATAAAAAAAGGCTATCTGGCCAGGTATTCACAAATGGTGACCTCGGCAAATACCGGCGCAATCCTGAAAAGCCCTGTTTCCTCTTGAACCTAAATTAGCCAGCTATGCACTCATCAGGCCAAACACTCAATGGCTCAGAAATATTTTTTGAATGTCTGCGACGTGAAAATGTTGAATATATTTTCGGATATCCCGGCGGATCCCTTCTGAAAGTTTACGAAACACTTCATGATGTCAAGGACATACACCATATCCTGGTTCGTCATGAACAGGGCGCAACCCACATGGCCGAAGGGTATGCCCGTGCTACCGGGAAACCCGGTGTTGTTCTTGTCACGTCCGGCCCCGGCGCAACCAACACGGTCACCGGAATTGCCAACGCCTACATGGACTCCTCGCCAATGGTTGTCTTTACCGGACAGGTTCCAAGCTCACTGATCGGCAACGACGCTTTTCAGGAGGCTGATATTGTTGGAATCACCCGTCCGATAACCAAGCACAATTTTCTTGTCAAGGATGTCAGGGAGCTTGCCATAACTATCCGCAAGGCCTTTTTTCTTGCAACAACAGGCAGACCCGGACCGGTTCTGGTCGATATGCCGAAAGATATCCTGAATTCGTCATGCGTGTTTGATTTCCCTGAGACTGTTGACATTCGGGGATTCAAACCAACCTTTAAATGTCATATCAACCAGGTTGAAAAGGCCGCACAGAAAATTGCGAAAGCAAAACGCCCCCTTCTTTATATCGGCGGCGGGGTCATAAGCGCTGAAGCATCAGAAGAGCTTCGAACACTGGCGATTCAGCAAAACATACCGGTCACCATGACCTTGCAGGGACTTGGAGCTTTCCCCGGCAACCATCCTCTCAGCATGGGCATGCTCGGGATGCACGGCACCTACTGGTCCAATCAGGCGGTCAATAAATGCGATCTCCTTATTGCTGTCGGTGCGCGCTTTGATGACCGGGTCACCGGAAAAGTCGACACTTTTGCCCCTCAGGCATACAAGATTCATAACGACATTGATCCTACCAATGTCGATAAAAATATCAAGGTTGATCTGCCAATCGTCGGTGATGCAAAAAACTTTCTGGCAACGCTTCTTGAGGTAATGCCCGAGAATAAAGAAAACCGTGAACCATGGCTTGCAGAAATCAATGCATGGCGGGTGCAGTGCCCGTTGACCTACAGCAGCGAAGATGACTCATTGAGAACTGAATTTGTGATCGATGAGGTTTCCCGCCAAACCAGCGGCAATGCCGTTGTGGTCACCGACGTCGGACAGCACCAGATGTGGACATCACAGTTCTATACCTTCATCAATCCACGATCCATCATCACCAGTGGAGGACTCGGCACCATGGGCTTCGGCCTGCCCGCCGCTATCGGCGCAGCCTTCGGCATCAAGGATCGTCCGGTTGTGCTCTTTTGCGGAGACGGCGGATTTATGATGAATGTTCAGGAGCTTGTTACGGCGGTTCACAATAAAATGCCGGTCAAAATATTCCTGATCAACAACAGTTTTCTCGGAATGGTTCGACAGTGGCAGGAGCTCTTCCACCAGGAAAAGTACTCCTTCACCGATCTGGGCGACAGCAACCCCGACTTTGTCAAGGTTGCCGAAGCCTTCGGGTGCAAGGCACTTAAGGCCGACAACCCCGAGAGCGCAAGGCTCGCCATTACAGAGGCTCTTGCTTACAACGACGGCCCGATTCTTGTTGATTTCAGGGTTGTCAAAAAAGATATGGTCTTCCCGATGGTGCCTGCCGGAGGCTCTATTTCCGACATGCTCCTGGCCCGGTTAAACCCAAAAACAATGGTGTGAACGAATCTATGAAACACATTATATCCGTTCTGGTTGAAAACAAGTTCGGCTCCCTTAACCGGGTTGCCGCCATGTTCAGCGCACGAGGGTTTAACCTCGAAAGCATCTCCATCGGTGAAACCGAGGACACGGAAATCTCGCGTATGACCATTGTCACGAGGGGCGAAGACCAGATTATCAGCCAGGTACTCAAGCAACTGAACCGACTGGTTGATACCATCAAGGTTACCGATCTGACCAGGCAGCCGCATGTTGAACGGGAACTGCTTTTGATGACCCTGAAGCTCAGCAAGACAGTACAGCATGAGATTTTTGAGCTGATCACTGTTTTTAAAGGAAAAGTCGTGGATATAAAACAAAAATCCATTACTATTGAGGTCATCGGTTCTCCGGACAAGATCAATACAACCATTGATATCTTCAGGCCCTACGGCATCAAGGAACTTGCCCGTTCGGGTGCGGTAGCAATACACCGGGGAGAATGACACCATTTTAACGCTCTTATTTAATCAAAACCATTGTAGCGATGAACGTTTATTATGAGAAGGATGCCGATCTCAGTTATTTGCAAGGCAAAAATATCGCCGTTCTCGGTTACGGCAGCCAGGGCCATGCACATGCCCTGAACCTCAAGGAGAGTGGACTGAACGTCCGCGTCGGCCTTCGCCCTGAAAGCGCATCCTGCGCCAAAGCACGGGAAGCCGGACTGGAGGTCAACACCGTTGCTGAAGCAACCAAATGGGCCGATATTGTGATGGTGCTTCTACCCGACCAGAACCAGAAAGCCGTCTACGACGCAGAAATTGCTCCGAACCTTGAGGCTGGCAATACCCTTGCCTTTGGTCATGGCTTCAATATTCACTACAAACAGATTATTCCTGCAGAGACCATCAACGTCATCATGATTGCCCCGAAAAGCCCGGGCCACCTTGTGCGCCGCACCTTTACGCAGGGCAACGGAGTCCCCTGCCTTATCGCAGTTCACCAGGACTATACCGGTGAGGCAAAACAGCAGGCGCTCGCATGGGCGAAAGCTCTTGGCGGTACCAAAGCGGGCGTTATTGAAACCACCATCAAAAACGAGACGGAAACTGATCTTTTCGGTGAGCAGGCTGTGCTCTGCGGAGGTTCTGCCGAACTGATCAAGGCTGGATTTGAAACACTGGTCGAAGCGGGATACCCTGAAGAGCTTGCCTACTTTGAATGTATGCACGAGTTGAAACTGATTGTGGATCTCTATTATGAAGGCGGCCTCTCCAGGATGAACTATTCCGTAAGCGATACGGCTGAATACGGCGGCATGACCCGTGGTCCGCGCCTTATCACGCCTGCCGTGAAGGCTGAGATGAAGAAAATTCTCGAAGAGGTTCAGGATGGACGTTTTGCCAAAGAGTTTATTGACGAATGTAACGGCGGATATAAAAATCTGAGCAAGCTCAGGACAGAAAACAGCAGTCACGCCATTGAAAAAGTAGGCGCCAGGCTTCGCGACATGATGAGCTGGCTGATAAAGAAATAATTCATTCAAAAGAGAAGAATGTACAAGATCGTCTCAATACCGGGTGACGGTATCGGCCCGGAGGTAGTTGCCGGAGCTGTTGCAGTACTGCAGCAGCTCTCAAAAAAACACGGCTTTGACGTTGTCATTGAGGAGCACCCGTTCGGCGGCGCCTCTTATGACTTGCACGGTGAAATGCTCACCCGGGCAACACTTGATGCCTGCCGAAACTGCGATGCGGTACTTCTTGGTGCGGTTGGCGGCCCAAAATGGGAAAGCCTGCCTCATGAACACAAGCCGGAGGCGGCGCTGCTCAAAATCCGCAAAGAGCTTGAACTCTTTGCCAACCTCAGACCGGCAAAGGTTTATGACGCCCTTCTTGATGCTTCGTCACTCAAGCCTGAGGTAGTGCGTGGCACCGATTTCCTTGTCTTCAGGGAACTCACCGGCGGCATCTATTTCGGCCAGCCACGCGGCTTCGATGCTACGAAAGGCTGGAACACCATGGTCTATGAAGGCTATGAGGTTGAACGTATTGCCCGTCTTGCTTTTGAAGCGGCCCGCAAACGCAAAGGCAAGGTGATCTCGATCGACAAGGCAAACGTTCTTGAAGTCTCACAGTTCTGGCGTAATGTGGTGCATGAAGTACACAAGGAGTTTACGGATGTGGAGCTGAGCGACATGTATGTGGATAACGCCGCAATGCAGATCGTCCGCAACCCGAGACAGTTTGATGTCATTGTCACGGGCAACCTCTTTGGTGATATTCTGAGCGACATTGCCGGTATGATTACCGGAAGTCTCGGTATGCTCCCGTCGGCAAGCATCGGCACACAACACGCCCTCTATGAGCCGATTCACGGAAGCGCTCCTGATATTGCCGGACAGAACAAGGCAAACCCGATTGCCACTATCGCATCGGTAGCCATGATGTTTGAACACAGTTTCCATAACCCTGAGATTGCAAGAGAGATTGAACAGGCAATTGAGGCAACCCTTGCATCGGGATTACGAACCGCCGACATAGCCAATCCAGGAGACCCTGTCATCTCAACCACAGAGATGACCGAGGCAATCGTCAGGCATCTTGGCGTATGATATAACAACACTACTACTGAACCCATGGCACAAACCATAACCCAGAAAATTCTTGCAAAGGCCTCAAACAGAACCTTTGTCGACGTTGGAGAGAGCGTGTGGCTGAATGTCGATATTCTCCTTACCCATGATGTCTGCGGCCCGCCTACTTTTGATATTTTCAAAGAGGAGTTCGGCCCCGACGCAAAAGTATGGGATCCCTCAAAAGTTGTCGTTCTGCCTGACCACTATATTTTCACGGC
>CAISRC010000041.1 GCA_903887845.1 uncultured Chlorobiaceae bacterium | reverse complement strand
CGCTTCATCCAGGCGGAGCAAACTGTCAAGAGCAATTCCCTTGTTGAACCGTGCACTGACCACCTGTTCCAGAATTCCCGTTTCAGGCCGCTCTGTATAGCGGGCAATAAGTTCTTCATAGAGCTGAATCTCTTCGTCCATGCGGTGCAGATCGCCAAGAAGAATGCCGTTATGAACCATGCACTTTGCCACCTGTTCAGCAACCTCTCCTTCATTCCGCTCTTTGAAGAGTGCCAGAAGTTCTTCATAGAGCTGAAGAGCCTCATGCTTGCGATGCAACTCGTCAAGCAGAAGCGCTTTACCGAAAAGAGCCATGACGACCCGCTTGACAATCTGCTCTTCAGAACAGTCTTTGTAGGTAGCTATCAGCTCTTCATAAGCCTCTATGGCCTCTTCAGGGCGATTCAAATCAGCAAGTTTACATCCTTTACTGAACATAGCCATGACAACAGGCAGCACAAGAAGCGCTTCAAAACGACCCTTGTACGTGGTAATTAACTCATCATAAGTCTTAACAGCCTCTTCCTGACGGCTCAAGTTGCCAAGTGCCACCCCCTTGCCAAACATAGCTCCCGCAACCTGTACGGCGATCTGATCTTCTGGACTACTTTTGTGAACCATGATGATGGCTTCAAACACATGAAATGCTTCAGCGTAGTTACCGGCTTCAAGCAATCCAAAAGCATGGTTAAAACCCTCTTCAAGAACTTTGTTTTCCACATCATCTTCACGAGCATCTCCGTTCCTGAAAACAGTCATTCTCTCGGCAACCCGAATATTTTTCACCGCTTCAGGCCGGGCAGGACAACTCCTGGCCACAACTACTGCTGCGGCAAAATGATCACGGTATTGCTGAAAATGTTTGCGATCCGGCAGACTCATCACCGCCTCTTCAAAGGCAGCATACACAGCAGGAGAGTGCTCAGATACAAGTGCGTCTCCCTCTTCACCCGGCAAAAGTCTGGCAGAGGGCGAATCGTAAAGATGGATCATAAAGGTCACAATAGCCCTGACCCGGTCGGCCAGCCTGCCATATCTTCTCAGAAGGTAATAGATACTGTAACTTCCTTCCGATAAGCCATATAACTTATTTCTTTTTGCCTGTTTCTCGATAACGACAATGCCACGGTTCAGCAGCCTGTTCAGATAGGCGCTGGTCTTGTTGACATCAAGCCTTGCCACCAGAGCAATCTCCCGAACCGAAGAAATGCTCCACAGTTCGGCAAGCGCCAGATAGACCTTTCTCTCAATCGGCGCCATCGTGTCGAGATGACTTTTAAAATATTCAGTATGCTCATCGACAGCCTCGACAAGGGCATCAAGGAGCTGCCTGAATGACCGTTTTGCTCCACATCTGGCCAGAAGAGCCAACATGCGGGGATTGCCTCCAGTCAGTATTCTTACCGGCCTGATCTGCTCCCCGGGAAGTTTTTTTCCGGCATTGAGTTCCCACAGAGCATTGCACTCCTCATCATCAAGAGGCTGGAGTTCATGGACCCTGAACATCTCAAACATCGCAGTGGTGGGATGATCAATCCCTTCGAACAGGTTTGTCGCCGTGGCAAGAAGCAGTAATCGTGGCTCATTCATGAGGGTTTGGCGAATATTCTCCCCCTCCTCAGCACTTGCCAGATCACCAAAAAGCATATTGAGATTCTCGACAATGAGCAGAATCACTTTTCCCTCGCTGTCGGCAAAATCAAGCAGACACTGCAATGCACGCCCGGAAAGCTGTTGATCATCAATTTCAGAGCGAAGTTCCAGATATGCCTTTTTCCATTGCTCATCACCGGTCTGCCTGCCAACACAAAACAGCGATTCAAGCCAGAATTCAGCGGCTGAACTAACCTGATAACTCTCTTCGGAAAAGATCAGGGGATAGAAACGATTGCGCAAGTCGTCATGCTGCCTGATCTCTGCTGCAAGACGATGCACTAACAATGTTTTGCCGCTGCCTCGCGCACCAGTAAGAAGCTGATGCCGGCTGGAGCCAGGTACATGGTCGCTGATATTTCTTTTGACAAGCTCAACATCAGCCTGACGCACCACAAAATTTTCTATAAGCTGCTCCTCCTCAAGAAAAGCCGGATTATGTTTAACAAACCGTGTGGTCATGCGTTACCCCTTTCCCATAACGGCATAAAAAAATCTTTTTTGCTCAGTCGCAATCTGCTATCCTCCGATTTCAATTTCGCGCTTCAGTGCCTCACGTTCAATTTCAAGACGGCGGATTTCGCGGTTTATCCGGTCAAGCTCTTCGGGACTGCTGTCTATTTCCAGCCTGAGGCGAGAAGAGGCTTCGTCAATCAGATCGATGGCCTTGTCGGGCAGAAAACGATCTGCAATATAGCGGTTGGAAAGCTCGGCTGCCGCGACGATCGCCGCATCCTTGATACGCACTCCATGATGAATCTCATATTTCTCCTTGAGACCGCGCAAAATGGAGACCGTATCCTCAACACTCGGCTGATCAACCAGTACCGTCTGGAACCGGCGCTCAAGGGCCGCATCTTTTTCAATATGCTTGCGATACTCATCAAGCGTCGTGGCTCCGATACAACGCAGTTCACCGCGCGCAAGCGCAGGCTTGAGAATATTGGCGGCATCCATTGAGCCTTCGGCAGAACCGGCTCCCACAAGCAGATGAAGTTCATCAATAAACAGAATAATCTCGCCATCAGACGACTGCACCTCGCGCACGACAGCTTTCAAACGCTCCTCAAACTCCCCGCGAAACTTCGCGCCCGCAACAAGCTGCGCAATATCAAGCGCTGCGATCTGTTTGCTCTTGAGGTTTTCAGGCACATCACCAGCCACAATGCGTTGCGCGATACCTTCCACCAGCGCCGTCTTGCCGACTCCCGGCTCACCGATGAGCACTGGATTGTTCTTGGTTCGGCGACTGAGGATCTGCAGCACCCTGCGGATCTCCTCGTCACGACCGATCACCGGATCGAGCTTACCCTTGCGCGCCTGGTCATTGAGATTGCGCGAATATTTTTTCAGCGAATTGTAGGTCTCCTCAGCGCTCTGGCTGGTCACCCGCTGCGTCCCCCTGATGGTGGCAAGCACCTTGAGAATAGCGTTGCGACTGAATCCTGCATCCTGCAGCATGCGCGACACCGTAACACCGGCTTCGCTCAGAGCAATCAGAAGATGCTCAGAACTGATATAGTCATCCTTCAGATTTTCGGCCTCTTTCAAAGCCACATCAAACACCTTTGCGAGATTTTGCGAAAGATACTGGCCCGTAGCCGATGCTCCGGTAACCTTGGGAATCCGCTCAATTTCGCGGTTAAGCGCCGCTTGCAACGTTTCAGCAGGAGCTTCCAGCTTCTGCGCTATCTGCATGGCAATACTGCTTTTATCGTCAAACATGGCAAAAAGCAGATGTTCGGGTTCAATCTGCTGATGCTGGCGGCTGCCAGCAAGCGTTGACGCCGTCTGTAAAGCCTCCTGGGCTTTCAGAGTGAATCTGTTAGGATCAAATTGCATAATTCTGAGTCTTTATTATACAATGTTCAGGTTCAGGAATGAGAAGTATCTCCTGTAGACGATGGCATGTTTTTTACAACAGCATTGATCACCAGCCTAAGAATCTGGGCGCCGGTAGAAAAAATCTCAACGCTTTTCTCCTGAATGTGACGCTGGGTATCAAGCTGCTCCTTGAAAAGTTCCACGGAGGCCGGATCATAATTTCCCTGACTGACATAGTCATCAATCACCTCTTCAGCCTGATCAAAAGGCATGTTAAAAACCTTGATTCCCAGTTTCGCCCTTTCGATAGAGTCAAGAGCTCTTGGACCTGTATTCTGCTGCTCCATAACGGTTCTGTGTTTCGTCTGATAATGGACTGCTATTACTTTGATTGTAATAAGCAATGTAACAATTTTTTGCAACAAGAAAGGGCCATGCTTGATACCCTGCACACTCCTTTATCGTCGTCCCGCTCCTTTTCCAGGTATGGTTTCAGAAAGCAGGAGAAAAAGAGCAGCCGCAAGAAGGGTACGGGTAAGCGATGCGTCATGCTCAGCAGGCTCCATCATCCAGCGAGAAGCGGCCTCCATGCGGTTAATCCTTTCAGAAACCTCAGCAAAAACAGTGTGTTCCGCCCTGCTGCGGTAGTATAAGCCACCCGCATCACGAGCCAGCTCCTGCAACGTTTCAGGATTGAAACTGCTCATCACCACCTGGCCACGTTCATCCCGTTTAAGGACGCCACCGCCCAGCGGAATCGTAACCGGCTGACGCATGCCAACTCCTATCACAAAAAGATGAACGCCCGCCTTTTTCAATTGCTGCGCTGCGGCCTGGATATCACCGGCATGATCCTCACCGTCACTCAACAGCACCAGAATCTTTTCACCTTTGAGTCCCGGCGCCAGGCGATGTTCCGATCCAGGCTCAAGAAGAGAAGCGGCAAGCTGAAGGGCCTGGCGAAAAGAGGTGCCCTGATCCTCAATAAGATCAGGCGAAGCCATGCCAAGCAGCGCATCGAACGCCTCCTTGTCGGTCGTCAGAGGGCACTGCACCAGCGGCGCGCCGGCAAAAAGAAGAATAGCCCTCCGGCCGCCTCGCACGGCATGGCTGATGCTGCTTATCTCCTGTTTCGCCTGCCCGAGACGGTCAGGAAGCACATCGCGCGCCATCATGCTGCGGGAAATATCAAGCATAAACACCAGATCAGCACCTTTGCGCGGCACCGGCCGGCCCCCGCTGCAAAATCGGGGACCGGTCAAGGCAATAAGCAGCAAGGCAATAGCTGAAAAAAGCAGCCCTTTTTTCAGCAACACCATTCCCAATCGCAAACGGGGCATGATCGCCTCAGCCGTATCGGCCCCCACAAGGGCTTCGCGAACATGGAACGCCCGCATGACACCATAGCCAAGAAACACGGCAAGCGGTATCAGCAAAAGCAGATAAACAATATTTTCAGGCCAGGTAAAACACATAGGCACACTCCCGTCCACTCAACATTTCGAGACTACGGCACTCTCAACAATCGAGTATTTGACAACATAACTTCAAGCAAAAGCAGTAGAACCGCAGCCAGCAAAAAAAAGAAAAACAACCCGGAACGATGCTCCATCACCGGCCCCGCATGACGGCTCTTTTCCTGCCGATCAATAGTGCTTATCGTTTTATCAAATCCTGCCGGATCATCCACCCTGAAATAGCCGCCGCCCGTTGTCCGGGCAATCCCCTGAAGCGACTCCTCATCCCGCAGTGGATCGCCGCCACGTTCCCCTGCAACATCCTGCCGACCTTCAACAGTTTTAAACCCTGCGTTAATGGCATAAATCCTTATTCCGTTGCGGGCAGCAAGCCCGGCAGCCGTTGCCGGGCCAACCTCTCCGGCATTATTTTCACCATCCGTCACCAGAATAATAACCTTGTTCGACGACTCCGATACCTTGAGCCGGTTCACCGCAATAAGAATTGCCGTGCCGATAGCCGTACCATCATCCTGTATCACCTTTGGAGAGAGGTGGTCAAGCAACATGGCAAGCACCTCATGATCGAGCGTCAGCGGGCACTGCGTATACCCCTTGCCCCGAAAAACCACCAGACCCATCCGGTCATTCGATCGACGCAGCACAAAATTGTGGGCAACCTCCCGTGCAGCATCAAGACGGCTTTTACCGGCAAAATCCTTCTGCAACATCGACTCCGAAATATCAAGCGCCAGCATCACATCAATACCCCGCGCCTCAGCTTCACTCTGGCGGACAAGAAGACGGGGCCCCGTCAATGCCAGAACACAAAACACCACCGCACTTCCCCGCAGCCACTGAGGCACAACAGTAACCCACTGGCGAGCCTCAAATCCCGAAGCCTTGAGCCGCTCAAGACCCGGAAAAAGTATCGCGGGACTTTTATCCTGAAGCCGCTCTTTTAACCAGGCAGCAACAGCCAAAACCGGCAACAGCAACAGCCACCAGGGTTCCGCCAGTTCAAGACGAGGGATATGTGACAACCATTCAGGCATAGACAGATTTTTTCACGAGAGACTATTTATCGGCATGGCCCAATAATAAATAATATGCATCTGAAAATCATTGGAATCAAATCATACCAAAGCCTGGATTGCGGTAATAAAGCACATGCGTTTTATCCCGGCTCAAGATTTTCATGCGATGAGGATAAGCAAAAGAGGTCGGACGAAGTACTTTCAAATGCAAAGAAAACTATTGGCAACCTTTTTGAAACTTTTTTCAGGAAAATTATATTTTCATGGACATACAAACTTTGTATATTACCTCCTTTAAAACGTAAAAAAAATTGTTATGAGTACTGTCACCGTTAATATCTCTTTTCAGGATTCATTGCTGAACGAAATTGACAAGACAGCCAGAAAAGAGTATCGAAGCCGTTCAGAGCTGATAAGGGAAGCAGCGAGGCTGTATATTCAGCGCCAGAGTCAGTGGAATGATCTTTTTCAGCTTGGCGATATGACCGTTCAGAAACAGCATCTGACTGAGCATGATGTGGCCGCAGAGATTAAGGCTGTTCGCGAAGCTAAGACTAAAGTGTCATGAACATTGTATGCGATACGAATGTTCTTGTTTCAGGCGTACTTTTCGGCGGGAACCCAAGAGAGGTATTGCGTTTGTGTTCGACGCTGAGGGTGGTCAATTTCATTTCGTCGGACATTATGAAAGAGGTTGAGGATGTTCTGCGACGTCCAAAATTTGGACTGCTTCCGGAACAGGTGTACCGGATTATGGGAATTTTCATGGAGACATTCGCAATGGTTTGTCCAACCATTACCGTTGAAGATATAACAGTAGATCCTGATGATAACCGGATTCTTGAAGCTGCTTATGCTGCTGAGGCGCAGACAATAGTCTCCGGTGACAACCATTTGCTTGAACTGGTATCATGGAGGGGAATTTCTGTTCTTACACCTGCTGATTTTTTGATTTTCCCGCAATAACGTCCTCTTTCACTTCCCCACCTTCCAGCAAGCCGCCTCATGGCCAGCCTCCCAGGCAACCAAGGATCATTCGCCATAACCCGGCATCTCTCTCTTTGCTGAATGATCATCCTCTACATCGTGGGCTAAATGCCCGACATCAACCTTCACCATCCCAAAACCCTGCGAGTTCTTTTCCCCAAACCCGCACTCATACCCAACCTCAATCAGTTCACGAGAAGCTTTCAGCCTGAACGGTGCAAGCGTACCCTTGATTTTTGTTTCATCACTTCTCCCCTCCTTCAGGGTGATCAACTTCTGAATTTTGCCATTCATCCGCTCAACATAATCATGATCAAGAACAAAGCTGAATTGCTCACTGGTGCAGGCAAACTCCCGCCCATGCAGCACCTGATATTTCCGCATAAGATTTTCAAGCAACACTCTTTCAAACTCAGGATCACCCGGAAAAAGATACTGAGGATACTGCTCAAGCTCACGCTTTGTTGTACAGACCAAAGGTGAAAGCATGATAAACGGCATGTCGTCACTCAAGTCATGTGAATCAAGCTTGCGAACCGTCTCAACCCTGAACCGTTGATTCCCGATCCAGACCAACGGCTCCTGCAACAGGCCAATCACCAGATGCTCAATAAACTCATTCTTTGGCGAAGAGACCGTAACATGCAACAAACCTTCGGCAGTGCTCATTGTCCCGTTCTCGTGCATCACCCACTTATGGTGGTTTCCGGGATAAAGCGGTGAAAAGGTGAAGAGCTTGAAGGCCCTGTTCTGCAACCGGTATCCCTGCTCATGCAACTGCTCGGCGTAGTCGCTTGAACTTTTATCGACGATGT
>CAISRC010000040.1 GCA_903887845.1 uncultured Chlorobiaceae bacterium | reverse complement strand
CTCAGTCGAAAACAAACAAGGGATTTCTACATCAAAAAATATGTCAAAGAGCAATGCTTTTGATACTATTGTGGAATAGTATATTGGTGATACTCATTTTTCAACATGTATCAAAAGACACTTTTTAGAGGTTCCCTTAAGAACGCTCAAGGATGCCTGCACGTCTCCATGAACTTCCAGATTTCCAAGCGAGACCATGGATGCGCGGTCATCGCTGTTGGTTGGCGGAACATCGGCCGACCACCATAATTCAGCCAATTCCGTTCCAAGTCTTCTCCCTGTGTTATGCAGCTTTATCGCCTTCAACAAATCATCTTCACTGGTTTTTCTGCCGGTTACTTCATCCAGGGTATTGACAAGCCTGCGCAGATTCTGAGCGAAATATTCAATGGCCCATGGCTTGTCGGCCTGATATCGCAACGGGTAGTCAACGTTCAGCAGCTTGACATTTTTTTTCGGACCATGCCGGTGAGCCTCAACTCCGTAGGAAATATCTGAACAGCGAAGAACGGTATAGGGAGCGATGACATCAATACGTAAATCTCCAGCCTGTACATGCTCATAGCCGCCTGTTTGACAGGCCTCAAAGCTCATATCATGAAAGGCTTTCTCTTTCGATTTTTTGCGTCTTAAATTCTCTTTATTTATATCGTTGCCATACTCCAGACCGTTGTTCCACTGGTTAACAAGCCCGGGCCTCAGTGCAATGGTATCGGCAGCCGTATAAGGGTCTACTGCTTGTCCTCCCTGAATAAAGGCGATGCTTTTGCCATTGTCTTTTGCCTTCTCCATCCGCGCACTGAAGGTGAGTCCCAGATAGCGGGTTTTCAGCGATGTTGGCAAGGTCTCATCCCTGCTGCCGCGATTTCCCTGATAGAGATTAACTTCAAAGGCGCTCGGGTATTTCACCGGTGCTTCTTCAGTCAAATAATGCCAAATTTCCTCTGGAGAGACCGTGCTCCCGTCATTAAACGTGATGTTGTCACTCTCCAGAAACTTTTCCTTGTTTGCCTCCGAATATTTGAATAACTGCTTACCCATGAATGCGTCCCTCCTTGAGGAGTTTATTTTTTATCATTTCTTTAAATGCAATGAGCGTGCTCTCAATAAGCATCATTCTTTACCTGTGTGGTCAGACCCATAGTCCTTCTTTTTTGGCAAAATTGCGCGCTATAACTGCGGCACCAAGGGCTCCAATAAGTTGAGGATCAATTTCCGGCTTGACGATGGTGACTTTCAGGGCCTGTTCGATCGCATTTTTCATGCCGCTGTTCTTGGCTACGCCACCGGAAAAAAAGACTTCGCTTTCAATTCCAACTCTTGAAAAGAGTCCGGCAATTCGATTGGCAATAGAGTGGTGGATACCATTCAGAATATTTTCAGGCTTTTCGCCTCTGGCTACAAGCGAGATCGTTTCAGACTCTGCAAAGACTGTGCAGGTGCTGCTCATGGGTACCGTATCGGTGGCCGACAAGGCTATAGCTCCAAGATCTTTAAGCTCAACTTTAAAAACCCCGGCCATTACTTCAAGAAAACGGCCGGTGCCTGCGGCGCATTTATCGTTCATGGCAAAATCGACAACTGCTCCATCCTGATCTATCCGTATGGCTTTACAATCCTGACCACCCATATCAATGATCGTCCGGACAGTCGGATGCAGGTAGTTTGCGCCTTTGGCGTGGCAGGTTATTTCCGTTACAGCTTTATTGGCGTAAGGGGCAGAAACGCGTCCATACCCTGTTCCTACGATATAAGTCAGCTCTTCCTGCTTGAGTCCCGCCGACTCCAGAGCCAGGTTCAACGCATTCAACCCGCTTTCCACAGAATTTACTCCACTCGGGACAAGTCCTGTAGCGAAAATATCGCCATCTTTCAGAATCACAGATTTTGCTGCCAGCGAACCGACATCAACACCAGCAAAATAATTTCCACTTAACGACATCGAATACTCCAATTGTTGAGTTATATAAATTTTTTCTTGTCAGGATATTTTGCAATCACAATTTGTACGTTCTATTGCCATAGTTCAATTGATTCGAATTTTTTAACACAAAAAAAGCCAACTCTTTGACCATAAGAATCGGCTTCCATATAAACTTGCCTGCAGTTTCAAGTACTATGTCGGAATGATAATAATGGCTTCTTGATTCTCTTTAAAGCAACAACAATAAAGAAAGCTGTCTGATATCCTGCTCTTTTTCATAATTAATGAACCGAATTAATTTTATACTTTTACTATCCAGTTAATTGTTTTCATCCCATCATTCGTTAATCAGAAAAGATCTAATTCAACCTTCCTTATTAATATGAGGAATAAAAAGGAAGTTAAAAATCCCTTTTAAAAGGTATATTTTATCCCGCAAATAGGCTATAACGTGAAATCAGATTTTTGATTGAAATTTATATCTCTGCATTACAAAGATTGAAACGTTGACAGAGTTTCTTCAATACTCTTTAAAGCATTTCGATGAAGGCGCTGATACGATTATGTTCCTGTTCATACTGTAATCCGAATTCACTTTCATGAATGTAAGTCGGTATTCCTGTCTCCCGCTTGATAACATCAACGACGGCTCTCGATATTGAGGCCTGTGTATTGCAGCCCCATCTGTGGATAAAAATAACGCCCTCAGCTCTTGACCTTCTGATCTGTTCGATTGTCCACCGGGCTCTTTCCTCAATTCCCTGTTCATAAGGATAGTTAAGGGTGGCTTTGGCCAGATTGAAGAAGGGATCGCCCTCTTCATCAACCAGAGAGTTGATAGTGCTCCAGCCATCGTCCTTGCCGACAACTATTGCGCCATCGACTTCGCTTCTGGCATTGTTCACCCCGACACAGGAGCCGAGAATAAACAACCTCTTCGGATTATCCGGAACACCATGCCCTTTTACGCCGTTTTCAACTCGTTCAACAAGGTACTTTTTGGCCTCTTTAAGCACACTCAAGGATGCTTTCGTATCCCCGTATTCGAGATGTCCAAGTGAGGAAAGAGTCTGTCGATCATCACTGTTCGTCGGTGGAATATCTGCCGACCACCAGATATCAGCCAATTCGATAGAGAGCCGACGACCTGTGTTATGCAGTTTTATCGCCTTCAGTAAATCCTCATCCGTTGTGCTCCTTCCCGTTGATTCATCAAGAAGCCGGACTAATTTTCGCAGGTTTTTTGAAAAATATTCAATCGCCCACGGCTTGCCGGCCTGGTTCCGCAAGGGAAAATCAACATTGAACAACTTGACATTTTGATTGGGACCATGACGATGTGCCTCAACGCCGTAGGAAACATCCGAGCAGCGCAGGGTTGTATATGGAGCAACTATGTCTATACGCAGATCTCCCTCCTGAATATGCTCATAGCCTGCGGTCTGGCAGGCCTCAAAGGTCATATCATGGTGTGATTTTTCTTTCTTTTCTTTCCTGATCTGTGCATTTTCATAGATATTCTTGCCATGGTGCCGGCCATTGATCCAGTTGCCGACATTTGCTGGCCTGAGTGCAATCGTATCGGCTGCTGTATAGGCGTCGATAGTCTGCCCACCCTGGATAAAGGCTATGCTTTTGCCGTTATCTCTGGCTTTCTCCATCCGTTCACTCAAGGTGAGGCTCAAGTACTGGGTTTTGAGTACTGTTGGCAACGTCTCATCCTTGCTGCCCCGGCTACCCTGGTGTAGATTGATTTCGAATGCGTGCGGATATTTTTTTGGCCCTTCTTCAGTCAGATAATGCCATACAGCTTCCGGGGTCGCAACACTTCCATCACTGAACGTTATATCTTCACTTGACAAGAACCTCTCCTTATTTACCTCTGAATATCTGAAAAGCTGTTTACTCATACGTCGTTCTCCTTGATGGTTGTGAAATTTAGATCATCACACTTGAACAGAGTGCTTCATTGTGCAAAAGTGGTGCTAATGTGAATTTCATATATAAAAACCAATAGAAATAGCGACCCAAACCCTTGCATACGAAAATATTCTATACGTTCTTTTGGTAACAATTAAATATAGTCAAACAAAGCAATACGCAAATCCCGTTTAAGTGTTAAAATACATACCATAAACAAGTTAGACACTTGTAATGTCTTATTAAAAGAGCACAGCATTCATCCGGCTGATTGATAAAACAATCATCATTCCTCACGATTCCAAGAGTGTGATCAGTGAGCTGCGAGTAGAGGAAAATGAGTATTGGTGACGTGACCTTTGAGCCAGTTTCCACTGGAGAAATCACCTGACCCTGAACGAGACTCCCAGCGAAAGGACCAGTGCCCGGCAAGCATCCAGGTCAACTCCCGGATAATCCACAACCGATGCTATCACGTTAGGTATCTGTTGTTTTGCCAAACGTATGAAATCACAAACACCGAAGAAGCCTTTATCACCAAAAGGGGTATCGCACAACTTTATATACGTTGCTGGATCGGAGGCGTTCAGGCTTACAGAAATAGTGTCCACCAATCCGGCCAGTTCAGGAACAATGTCGCGGTCGTGGACAAGATTGGCCTGACCATCAGTATTGATTCGAATGGGATAGCTGTAGCGACGTTTGAGTTCCTGTGCAATGCGCACAACCAGCTCCAGTCTGAGCAGCGATTCACCAAATCCGCAAAAAACAATCTCATCTATTCCCGTTGGCTCTACAACTGCAACCGCAGCCATGACCTCTTCGAAAGATGGTTCTTTCTCAAGCAGCAAATCTTGGCCATAAAGTTTGTACTGGTTGAATTTCGGACAGAATATGCACGTATTTGAGCATCTGTTGGTGATAATGAGGTAGAGGGAGTGACCGTTTTTATAGGCTAAAGTGGCCGCTTTTTTCTTTCGCCATTTAGGGTTTTCATCTTCAGACATTGAGGTATCCTTACTGGATCAAAGAGTTTGTTATCAGCATCGCTAAGCCAAAACAGCGGGAAATCCTGCGTTACTCATGGCATCTTTCAGTTGCGTCAAACCAATACGGTCATCATCAAAGCATACCGTCACGGTTTTCAACAGCAAGTTCACCCTGACCCCGCGAACGTCTGCTATCTCTTCAAGCGCCATACCCACTCTCTCTGCACATTCCCTGGAGAAAATAGTCGGAACAGACCATTCGACCTCAAGAAATTCCTTAAATTTGCAAGCACATGCCATTTTCCTGGTTCCTATTTTATATTATTTAAAGCGATCGTTAAACAAGGCAATCTTCCTCAACCATAGCCATTTCATCCTGTTGAGCGTCCTTCCATTGGCTTGAAGAAAGTCGCCAGTAAAAACCTTTTTGCGCCAGAAGTTCGCAGTGAGTTCCGCGCTCAGTGACTTCGCCATGATTGATTACAAGAATCTGGTCTGCACCGCGAATGGTGCTGAGCCGATGTGCAATTACAAAGCTGGTACGTCCGTCCATCAAGCGATGCATCGCCTCCTGAATATGCTGCTCCGTTCGGGTGTCCACACTGCTGGTCGCCTCGTCCAGAATCAGGATTGCAGGATCAGCCAGAATCGCCCTCGCTATGGCGAGCATCTGCCGCTGACCATGGCTGAAATTGCTTCCCCGCTCTGTAAGAAGTGTATCGTAGCCAAGCGGGAGCAGATGGATAAAGGAATCAGCGTTTGAGAGACGAGCCGCCTCAACAATCTCTTCATCAGTAGCATCAAGTCGGCCATAACGGATATTTTCCCTGACCGTACCGGAAAAAAGAAAGGTATCCTGAAGGACTATGCCAAGCTGACGACGCAGTTCAACCTTAGGAATTTCGCGAAGATCACGACCATCAACGAAAATGCGTCCGCTATCGGTCTCGTAAAAGCGGGTAAGCAGATTGACAATGGTGGTTTTTCCCGCACCGGTTGGCCCGATCAATGCTATTGTCTGGCCTGGTCTGGCATGAAGGATTACCTCCTTCAGAACAGGCACATCCTGACGGTAGGAAAACGACACACGGTCAAAAATAACATCCCCCCGGATTTTTTGAAGTAATTCAACATGTTCAGCATCGACTTCCGGGTTTTCATCGATAATTTCAAAGACACGTTCAGCACCCGCCATGGCAGATTGGAGAAGGTTATAGAGGATGGCGATTTCATTCATGGGCCTTCCGAACTGACGAGTGTAGCTGATAAACATCGCAATGACACCAACGGTTGTCATACCGGAAATTGCCATGAGACCTCCAACGCCAGCCACAATCGCATAGGCTGTGTTATGTATGGTATTCATCATCGGACCGGTCAGACCACTGAAACTCTGCGCCCTGATACCGGCATGACGAAAGTCCTCATTGACCACATCAAACTGCGTGGTAAATGCCTTTTCCTGGCCGTAAGCTTTGACCACTTTCTGCACTCCGATCGTCTCTTCCATAAATCCGTAGAGACGACCAAGGGCTGCCTGCTGAACACGAAACCTGACACGCGTTTTAGCAGCAAGCCACCGATTACCAAGAATCGTCAACAGTGATATGGTCACGACACTGACCGCTGCCAATCGAGGATTGATAAAGAACATGGCAATTGCCACGCCTATGGTACTCAATGAACCAGAGACAATCTGCGTTACACAGTTGCTTAAGACCTGGTTGATGTTTTCCACATCAGAAGTCAGTCGGCTCATCAACTCTCCATGAATCCGGCGGTCAAAAAAATTGAGGGGCAGATGCAGCAGTTTGCTGAAAAGATCAGCACGCAGATCCCGCATGGTACGTTGTGCTGCGCCTGCCATTACATAACTTTGCAGCAGATTGAGCGTGCCGCTGCCGACATAAACAATGAGCATCAGCAAAAGAATCCGTGGCAAGCCAATCAGGTTGCGCGTGACAACATGACCATCAATAACATGCCCGAGCAGAATAGGTCCAGCAAGATCCAGGCAAACCGTACCAACAACCATCAAGGCTGTCAAAATCAATGACAGTTTCTGGCGACGAAGATAAAACCATATACGAAGAAGCGTTCCCAGCGTTTGTTGGGGGCGCTGCACTTCGCTGTAGGATTGAGCCTGACCGAACCGACCCATAAGGGCTGGTGCTGCGGCTGCTTGCGATTTCTCTTGAATGTTAGTGCCCACTATAAATTAACACCCCATTTTCGGTCTGTGATTCATAAATTTCCCGGTATATGTCACACGCATCAAGAAGCTCATAATGGGTTCCCTGTGCAATAATTTCACCGTTATCAAGCACAAGAATCTTGTCCGCGTTCAACACGGAACTGATGCGTTGAGCCACAATAAACCTGGTTTGCCGGTAACTGTCCCGTTCAAGTGCTTCCTGGATAAGGGCCTCTGTTCGTACGTCAACAGCGCTTGTGCTGTCATCAAGAATCAGCACTGATGGCTGCAAAAGCAATGCACGGGCAATGGCCAGCCGTTGTTTTTGACCTCCGGAAAGATTCACCCCGCGTTGTCCCACAAGCGCTTCGTATCCGTCAGGAAGATTGCGAATGAAGTCATCAGCCTGGGCATTTCTCGCGGCAGTTGATAATTTTTCGAAGGAGGCGTCAGGTTCTCCCAGACGAATATTGTTTTTAATCGAAGCACTGAAAAGGATCGACTCCTGCAGGGCAATTCCTACATGGCGGCGCAGCTCTTCCTCAGGAATTTCGCGTACATCCACGCCATCAAGTGTCACACTGCCCTCGGAAACATCGTAAAAACGGGGAATCAGTTGCACCAGAGTTGACTTGCCGGAACCTGTTGCGCCAAGGATAGCAACCGTCTGACCGGGCTCAGCCTCAAAGCTGATATTCCTCAATATCATATCCTGGCTGGCAGTGGAATAGTTAAAGCTCACGTTATCGAATACAACCTTTCCCGATGGCCGGGAGGAGAACTGTGGTTCTTCGGTCGGGGTCATCAGCATTGGCTCACTATCAAGAAGTTCAAGAACCCGCCGTGCCGAAGCCTGGGCCGTCGAAATCTGTATTGTCAACGTGCTGAACATCATCAGGGTTATGACGGCCTGTCCGAGATAATTAATAAATGCTACAAGCTCACCAACACGCATTCCACCTGTTTGAACCTGACCAGCCCCAATCCATAGAGCGGCTACGACTCCAACGTTCAAGGTCAGCATCATCACCGGAGTAGTCCGAGAACTCATTCGCACAGCATCTGTCATCCGTTGGATCAACGCATTGTTCGCTGTGGCGAAACGCACAGATTCATGCGCGGAACGGGCAAACGCCTTGACGACCCTAACCCCTGCAAGATTTTCCTGCAGCACAGTGTTTATGCCATCCAAACCCTCCTGCACCTGGCGATAAAGAGGAAATGTCTTACGGATGATCATGCTCAGCGCTATAGTCAACGCCGGTAATATCACGATAAAAATCAACCCGAGCTGCGGACTGATTACCGTCGCCATAACCAGACTTCCGACCATAAGAAGAGGCATTCGCACCATTCCGCGCATCATCATCATAACCATCTCCTGAACCTTGTTGACATCGCTGGTCAAACGGGTAATCAACGCACCGGTTTCAAGCCGGTCCAGATTTCCAAAAGAGAGCGTTTGCACCTTGAGAAACAGGGCTGCTCGCAAATCTCCACCAAGCCCATAAGCCGCCCGAACGGCAAAATATCCACAACCTAAACCGCAAAGCCCGGAAAGCGCCATAAAGCAGAGCATCAAAAAAGCGGTACCAATAACCATGTGGGTATCTGAACGGGCAACACCATAATCAATAATGCGTTGTATCAGGCGTGGCTGCATCAGGTCAAGCACGACTTCGCACAACATCAAAATGGGTGCCATTAAGGTAAAACGCCAATGCGGCCTCAAGAATTGTAATAATTTCAGTAAGGCTTGCATGAAAACATCATTGATTCAAGAAAAAATCCAGCATAAATACTGCCGGTAGCTGACTTGTTCATTTCTTTTTATTTTTTGTACTGCGGATTGAAGGAATTGGTATAAATATCAGAAGGCTTAATTTGGCCTGGCTTCAAAATCCCATCTTCGGTAAATTTTTCGATCCAGAACTGTATATCATTGTCTGTAATCAATTGATGTTCCGGCGACCAGCGCACTCCACGGTAATACTTGGCCAATTCAGGATTACCCCCTTTTGCTGCCGTGATTTCAGCATAGACATTGCGCACTCGATCAGGATTTTTCTGATACTCTTCCCATACAATGCGCCTTGCTTTATCGACAGCTCTCAAATACCGCCTGACATCATCAGGATGAGCCTTGATAAACTTTTCCAAAAACCCTTCACTGGTGGTCAGTAAACTCTGATTGCCACGAGTCTCAAAACTGCTTGTACCAGGAATTCTTCTGACTCCTCCATGGTCAACCGTGCGATCGAATTGGGTCCCGCCGCTGGTTGTCCATCCTATGGCATCAACCTGACGGCTCCGCAAAACCTGTTCCTGATTTTCAGCAGGCACGACAACCAACTCCACCTGATTGACCGTCAGACCATTCTGCTTCAAAAAAGTTCTAACAATAAAATCAGCTTCCGCACCGAGCACATTAACTGCTATTTTTTTCCCAGCCAGATCTTTGATGGTGTGAATGTTACTCTCTGCAAGAACCAGCAAACCGGAATGTTCTGGTTCCTCTGTCACGGAACCGGGCAGCAAGAGTTTTACTTTCGCTCCTTTGCTGACCGCATTTACCCATATAGAAATCGAGCCTCCTGCAACATCGATGTTATTTGCCAGTAACGCCTGCATCGTTACCGTTCCACCGCCTCCACCCTGAATCGTGATCGGAGTGAGTATCACTTTCTCCTCTTCAAGAACATCCCTCCCTGTGAGCTTTTTCGCTAATTCATAGTTATTCGGCGCTGAAGAATCGCTTACCCTTATTGAAAAAGCGCGTTCATTATTATGGCGCGACGTCTGAAAATAAAGCCTCCATGAAGCGGCAACAACAAGGAATAGGACAGCTATAACTGCAAATTTTATGTTTTTCATGAAGCTATCATCGGCTGTTTAAAGATTCATCAACACCATTTTTCTTATACAACGGATTGAATTCATTGGTATAAATATCAGTGGGCCTGATTTGGCCTGGTTTCAGCAATCCATTCTCGGTAAATCGATCAATCCACCACTGAAGATCCTTGTCAGCAATGAACGGGAATTTTGGCGTCCAGCTTGAGGCTTCATAATATCTGGCCATACGCGGATTACTTCCCTTCTTTGTCGCGATCTCCTCGTAAGCTTTCCTTACCCGATCAGGATTTTTATGAAACTCGGTATACAAAATCCGCCGGGAGGTATCGTAAGCTCTGATATATTTTCTGACCGCATCAGGGTGTTTATCGATGAAATCATTGCGAAAACCGATGCCATAGAGTACCGTCTCACCCTTTGTATCGAAGTTTCTTGTTCCTGGAATTTCACGAACGCCGCCGTTTTCAACAGTTATATCAAAATATGGCCCCCCACTGGTTGTCCATGCTACTGCATCAACCTGCCTGCTGCGAAGCATCTGTTCCTGATTTTCGGATGGCACAACCACCAATTCAACCTGGGAAATTGAAACTCCATTATTTTTGAGATACTGGCGAATCACATAATCCGCCTCAGCACCCAACACGTTGACCGCAATCCTTTTACCAACAAGATCCTTGATCGTTCGAATGCTGCTCTCCTCAAGAACCAACAGGCCACTTGTACCGCTCTTGTTCTCTTTTGTCGATACGATAGTACCGAGAAGCGCCTTGATTTTCCCGCCATGAGCAATGATATTTATCCACGCAGGCCATGCCGAACCGGCAGTATCAACGTTATTGGCCAGAAGAGCCTGAAGCGATACCGTACCTCCCCCGCTCTGCACACTCTGAACAGGCTCAAGAGTTACATTCTCTTCGTCAAGAATGTCTCGACCAGTCAGTTTTTTGACAAGCTCCCATTGCGTTGGAGCGGTTGATTCAAGCACCCGAATGGCAATGCTTTCAGCCTTTGACTGAGACTTGTTGAGAGTAAACCATCCAACTGCTGCAATAGCCAGAGCAATGAGCACAACAGAGAGCCTCGTTCCGATGTTTTTCACTTTTTTGTCTCCAGGTTATCCAAGAATTGAACTGCCTATTTCACCTTTCCAGCTTGTTGTTTTCTTTTCAAACCAGACAAGCAGGTAATTAACCAGCAGGCCCAGAAAGGCGAGTGCCAGAATCCCTGCATACATTTCGGGCACCATAAAATTGAACTGGGCATTCTGTATGAAAAATCCAAGTCCGGACTTGGCTCCAATCATCTCTGCGGCAATAACGACCATCAAAGAAATCTTCGCGCCCAGCCTTGCTCCGATAATTATGGAGGGTATGCTTGCAGGGAGAATAACTTTCCGGAATAGATCCCAATCTGAGACACCCATCGATTTGGCTGCCTTGATATAAATCGGATCAATACTCTTGACACCACTTATCGTGTTCATCAATAGCTGCCAACTGGCACCATAAAAAATGATTGCAATCTTCGACGATTCACCAAGCCCTAATACCAGAAGAAAGATCGGCAGAAGAGCAAAGGTTGAGATGTTTCTCAGGCTCTGCACCAAAAGATCAGTATATCGTTCAAATTTGTTGTACCAACCCATCAAAAAGCCAAGAGGTACGGCGACCAGAATCGCGAGACCGAATCCTGCCGATGCCCTTTGCAAGCTCACCACTACATGCAGTAACAACTTTCCCGATACGGTCAAATCAAACAACGTTTTGATCGTAGTCGAAAACGTAGGCAGAAACAATGGATCGATAACTCCAAGCCGTGGCAGCGCCTCCCATATCGAAAAAAACACAAGCACCAGCGGAATTCCTTGCGACCATTTGTTAAAGCCTTTCAGCAGATACTTACCATGTTTTGCATAACTGCTGAAATCTATAGATCGGTTTTTCAATCCGACTTCCGAAGCAACAATCACTTCTTCTGACATAATCTCTCTCCTTGATTCTTGAATTTGTTGACCTACTCACTGAACACCGGTGCGAGTTTCCAGTCCTGTTGAGCTTTGTTTACCTCAGCCTTGAGCGCACCCCAAACCTTATGGCGATTGGCAGCAAACTCTGGACTGGATCTGATATCCACTTTTCTCGGTCTGGGCAGATCAATCTCTATGATATCTTTGATCCTTCCAGGACGCGCTGTAACGACCGCAACCCGGTCTGCAAGAAATACAGCCTCGTCAATGCTGTGCGTTACAAAAATCACAGTTGTGTCGGTACCTTCCCATATTTTGATCAGTTCGTTCTGGAGAATCTCGCGCGTCTGGGCATCAAGCGCAGCAAACGGCTCATCCATCAGCAACACTTCCGGCTTTGTCGCAAGCGCCCGCGCAATGGCAACCCGCTGCTGCATACCGCCGGAAAGCTGGTAGGGAAAGCGGTCTTCAAAATCAGAAAGACCGAAAAGGGAGAGGAGCTCCCGAGCAATTTTTACCCGCTCCTCTTTAACGACACCTCGCGATTCAAGTCCGAATTCAATATTTGAAAGAGCGCTTCTCCACGGGAAAAGGGCATACTGCTGAAAGACGTACCCTGTTTTCGCGCTTGGAGCCTCCACTGGTTTATCGTCAAGGTAAACCACCCCGCTTGTCGGAGCGCTTAAGCCGCCAACCAGATCAAGAAAAACCGACTTACCGCTGCCGCTCGGCCCCACAAGCACCAGAAATTCACCCTTTTTGATCTTCAGCCCAAACCCGCTCAGAACCTCTATTTCATCGGATATGATTCCATTGTTGTTCACCTGCTGACCTTGCTTGAGCTTGAATTTCTTATGCACGTTCTCTGCTACGATGATGTCCATTTCCGTCCCTTTATAGTGCATGGTTTATGTATACTTCTCAATCATCTCCTCTCTATTTTCAAAACAGATGCTCTCAACATGCATACCGGCCATTGCTGAAGGCAAGAAGAGCACTGCCGATATCCTCAAGGAGGGCTGTTGCTCCCCGGTAGCCAGCGTAGCCTCGATCAAGCACAATTCGATCAGCAAGCGGAAATGAAACCGCTAAAAAAGGAACTCCCGACTCCACAGCCACATCCAGCTCAAGGCTGCTGGCAAGAATGAGTTGCGCTCCCCCTTTTCTGACAACATCGGTTATTTCGGATCTGTCTTCACTGAATATCACCTCAGTATCATATCCGGGAACTATAGCCGATAGACGGCTGATCAGTGCCTCACGCAAAATATCGGGCGGATTATCAGTGATAACGAGCGAACGCGGCAACAAGCCAAAGTACTTACCGAGAAACTCGCTGATACCAACAACCTGAGAAGACTCGCCGACCAATGCAAATTCACGCTGAAAACCGGCCCGGTAATAGCTGTCTGCCAATCGGGCAAATTGATGGTTCAAAAGTGCTTCTTCACGATTTATAAATAATTCTGTTCGAAGTGGATCAAGACCGAGCTGTTCGGTCAGACTACGGAGCAGAATCCCTGCCTCAGAGCCAACCGGCAATCCCTGCAGTTGAATTGAAGGGGTGCTATACAGCTCTTCAAGCATTCTGGCCGGCAACTCTCCCCATGGAGAGACAACCAGATTGATCGCCGCTTCAGGAAGCTGTTTCCATGAAGCAATACCCTGTCCGGAACCGATCAGCAGATTGGGAACCAGACCAATCCCTTCCAGTAATCGCCCCAACTCATTGAGATTGCCCCTCCAGAACGGATCCTGATTAGGAATAATACCCCAAACATTTACCAGTCGGGACTGTTTCTCCCCGATACTCTGCCAGATTCCGGGAAGCTGCTCGATCAATGCTTTGACCGCCAGATGATACCCATTATGTACATCGCCGCTGAATCCGGGGGTATTTGCATAAATAACCGGCCAATCCTGATCACGACCCTCTTTGGTCATTGCCGCAATATCATCACCGACCATTTCGGTCGAGCAGCCGGTAACTATTGCGTAAAGGTCTCCCCGAACGACCTTGACCGTATTTTTTAGCTGCTCACGCAAACGGGAGCTACCCCCAAAGACCACATGTTTTTCAGCAATATTGCTGGATGAGACCGGTGGACTGCCGAAAGGATCGTTACCTCCCGTCAGGCGTGTTACACCCAGATAATGCTGTACACCGCAGCCGGAAGTGCTGTGTATTACCGGAATAACTCCTTCGATTGACTCAAAGAGCTGCAATGCTCCATGCTGAGCACATGAGTTGCGGGATCCTTCCACATGATGCGCCATATTATTTGACCTCCTGCTTTATATGCCAGTTGTGGCTGCGGCGAAACCACTCATCTTGATAGGCTGAATTGATCTTGCCCACAGAGTGCCCATACGAATTGTTTGCCAGCGCAGTTTTGAGACGTCGAACCAGACGGACAACACCTCTGTAACCGACTATAGCAAGAGACTCTAACGAAACCACTGGAATTCCAATGCGGGCTACCTGACCAAGATGGGTAGAATCACCCAGATAGAGATCGGGAGCAAGTTTGCGGAGAATTGAAATCTCTTCAAAAGCCTGACCATCCGAGACATGAATCTGGAGCGACGGATGCCGTGCGGCAAGCTCATCAAGATGCCGGACATGCAATCTGTCGAGGTGCGTAATGGTAAGGCCCGCAACTTCTCCGCCCAGCTCTTCGACCAGTTCAAGCACACTGAAAGCGTTGGCTGATGATAACGATATATAGGTCTTGACTCCTTTCAGGGAAAAATCACCAAGTTGACGAACTGTTTCTGCTGCTTTGCTTCCATGAAGCTCTTCAGCAACATCCTTCTTGCCCAAAAAAGCTGCTATCGACTTCAGCCAGCGACCGGTTCCCTCAATACCAACAGGTCGCAACACATCGATGAGCGGCACTCCATATATTTTATGCAGTATTGCACCAAGATACTCGGGCGCATCAGGGCTAAGCGGAATAGATGCGCGGGCTGCAACGGCCAATCTGAATACGTCAATCGTCGAATCATCGGGAATGACATTCAATTCGATACCGAGTTGCTCTATAAGCTCCTGAGCCTCTTTTCTGTCCTGAGGATGTTCAGCAACTGAAAGAAGATTAACGGTCTCATTTTTAAGCGTCGGAACGATATGGCCTGAAAGATACTTCAACAAGGAATGCAGCACCGTATCGTAACCGGAGACCGCGTTCCGGGAGGAAAATCCGGTCACATAGACCGGTATTATCGGGAGTTTCAGCTCTTCACGCAGCTCTTCGACAACGGACTGAATATCATCGTTATTAATCGCTGTCACCGGATTACCAACAATGAAAACAACGGCTGGATGATAGCGATGATACAACGCGACAACGCTCTTGCGCAACTTACTGTCTGCCCCCATAATCGTGTCGCGCTCATCAAGATTGGTAACAGCCCAGCGGGTATTGCTTCCGGCCGCAATATGGTTCAGGCCAGCGGCAGCACAACCTCGCGGACCATGAACAAGAGTGACACTGTCACGGATACCTGCCAGAATGCGCAACGCAAAAAGCAGATCATCATGGCTGCTCTGGGAAAAGGTTCTGATCCGTTGAGCAATTTCATCTCCGGCAAACTCTGTTGATGCCGCCGAAACAGGACCGAGCCATGCTCCCAGAGTATCAAGACGTTTTTCGCGGCTGCGTGGTGCTTTTGCGCGTAATGGACTCATAATAACTTTATACGTTTCGCTCTGTTAAATCATTAATTATATAGAGGCCATTTCGTGCACCACACCAGTTTCAACATCAAATATCCTGTCGCCCCACTCTCTGGCCCACTTTTTCAGTTCTGGGGAATTCAGTGGTTTTGGAATAACCGAATCTTTATTCTTGTCGATATATTGAGCCAGATTCCTGTACACCTGAGCCTGTTCTGATAAAGGCACTGCCTCTATGACCGTTTTACCATACAATTCACTCTGGGCAACAACCAGTGAACGTGGCACATAACCGATAACCTGTGTTCCGGTTTTTTCAGCAAAATCATCAATGAGCGCCGGTGCATAAGCAGCCAGAATACTGTTGGCAATAACTCCGCCAAGACGCGCTCCACCAGAGGGCGCATATTTGTTGACCGCCTTGAAAAGGTTGTTGGCAGCAAAAATCGCCATAAAGTCTGAGGAGGTTACCACAAAAGCGCGGTCTGCAAGACCATCGCGAATAGGTACCGCAAATCCGCCGCAGACAACATCACCAAGAACATCGTAAAGCACAAAGTCAGGTTTAAATTCTTCAAACAGCTTCAGCTCCTGGAGCAGCTCAACTGCGGCATTGATTCCCCTGCCTGCACATCCGACACCCGGCACAGGTCCGCCTGCCTCGATGCAGAGTACACCACCGAAACCTATGGCAGAAATATCCTCAATTCTGAGTTTGCTCTGCTCGCGCAACGTGTCAAGCACTGTCGGAAGATCATTCCCTCCTCTCAGAATCGTCGTTGAATCGCTTTTCGGATCACAGCCAATCTGGATTACCCGGTAACCAGACTCAGCAAGCGCGGCACTGATATTTGACGTTGTTGTCGACTTACCGATTCCCCCTTTACCGTAGATGGCAATATGTTTGCCTGTTTTTTCACTCATCTTCTGATTGATTATGTAATCGAAAAAGTTCTTTTGCCTGAATAATCTTATATCTTTAAAAAAAAGAGCCGATTCTCTGACAGCAGGAATCGGCTCTTTTTGAAACTTGTTTTTATCATCAAGTCTTACATAGAGAAAATAACTTTAAGGTCAGAAAGCGCTGAAAAACATACACAACAACTATTTAAAATAATGCTTGCCATCATAAAAAACCTCTTGATAGTAATTATATCTTATGTCGCCGATTTCTGATTTCAACGACAACTTTTTTCATCAAAATAGAGTTGATTCAATCAATTGCTCTTAACGTAAGCAATAAATTAAATCCTGCAAATCCCGTTTAAACGGCATTTCTCATACCATAAACCGGTTAACTTGAAAACGTTTCATATTTCTTGTTATCCCCAAAAGCGGAACAAATAATTTAACGAATTTTATTTACCAGCTTGACACAAGAGAGAGTTACTCATGATGAATCACCAATCGGTCCAAATGCTGATAAAACGGATGTAAGGCCTCTTCCTGAGCCTTGCGAATCAGATAAGTTTCATCACGTATCTGCAGTTGCTCTATAAGCCAGACCGCCGCCAGATCAACATCACCCATACGTGAACGCACCTCGCGGTAGCAGGCGGTGAACATTGAGCCGGACACAAGGGCTTTATGCGGCCGTCCTGAAATAACGAGGACCTGTTTTTCGCGACCACTGAGCGTAACAGAAACCGGACGATCAAACCAGATACTGCGGAGCAGATTGCGATGGGTAGAGGAGGTTTCCAGCAGTTCAAGATGCACAAGCATTCCCGACTCATCCTGCTTGAGAAAAAGACTCGGAACACAACAAGGAGCACCGCTTTCTTCCAGGGTTGCAATCGTAGCGATTGTACCGGGATCTGCGAGCAGGGTACCAATGCGCTTGTGTAATTCGTCAGTCATAACTCATCCTCCCATAGGGGCAACACTCTGGAGAGATCAGTGTCAGGATGATTCCCGCAATTCCGATAGCTGTCATGATCAACAGGCAGTCGGTACTTGACCCGCAGTTGATGAAGTCCACGAGCCAGACGGATGTAATAGTCCAGCGAAGCATTCTTGTAACTGCCCAAGGGAGTATCGGGACGGGGCGACCAGACGATAAAAACCGTACTGACTCCTTGCCGGGCAAGATCTTCAGCTTCAGAGAGGGTTCGCTCCAACGCAATTTCCTCGCTTTTGAATCCGTGCGGCCCGGCAAGTTCAATTCCAGCTACAAGACCGGTATTCACCCTGCCCGGACCAAAAACATCGACAGCATCAACCAAACGACGTTTCCACTCCTGATAACCGATCCATTCTGACTTCCCCGGGCAATAGCGGTTGAACAAACCCTCGTCCAACACCTCTATGTCGGAGGTATAACTGGTCAATCCCGTTTCTGCGTAAAGCCGTTTCAACTGATCCTTTTCAAATGCGGTTGCGATCATCTGGCTCGGATACTTTTTCGTGCGGAAATTTTTGCCGACTTCTTTGAGAAGGGCGATATAATAATCGACTTCATCATCAAATGGCCGCACCCCTCCGGTTATAGAGCCTGAGGTCAAAAAAATGGTCGAAAAACGCCCCTCCTCCTTAAGTGCTTCCCCGATCACCTCACCCACCTCGACAGGATCAAGTTTTGCCGGAATTTTCAATACCTCGCGCCCCTTTTTAAGCTGAACAACAATATCACAAAAAGCACAGCCTTTAGCATCATTCCAGAAGGTGCAGTATCGGTATGGGAAAATGTTCAACCGCTGGGGACGAGCACTGACGATACGTTTCATCGGCACTCCGGAACGACAGCTCTTTGCGTAATATGCCGGCGCGGGCCAATAATCAACTGACTCTACCGACATACCATTATCGAAAAGCCAGGGCTCTCCTTCCAGTACATCAACCACATAAGGATCTTCTTCCATAGGGGTTGGTGTGGTAATGATCGATGTTCCATCCCGCAAGAGCAGAGACTCGGGACGAACTGCCGTTCTGCCGTCACGAGCCCCAAAAATATGGGTGCCCGTAGTCTGATGCTGCGCTTCATCCAGTAGTTCGATAGCTGCATCAGTATAGAAAACTCCTCGACGCTGCACATCGGTTTTGAGGATAATCAGACGAGGGACATCCGGATAACGTGCCGCCACTTTATCCAGATCCGTCTTAACGGCTCTTTTTAGCAACACGAAAGACACGTACGATCTCCATATTTAGAAGGTTAACACGCGCACCATTCAGACCATCTCCTCCAGCAATATCCCCGCCTGATGCAGGCTCCAATAGTGCCCCTGCCGACCAAGCAACTCACTATGAGTTCCGCTTTCGACAATCTTTCCCTTCTCCAGCACGCAAATAGTATCCATTTGCTGCACTGTCGATAAACGATGAGCAATAACCAGAAGAGTACGACCAGCAGATACGCGGTGAATCGCTTTCTGAAGCACCTCCTCTGTTCGTGAATCGAGGCAGGCTGTTGCTTCATCAAGAATCAGGATTCTCGGATCAAATATCAGGACTCTCGCAAAAGAGAGGAGTTGCCGCTCACCGGCTGAAAGTGTACTGGCTCGCTCCGAAAGAATGGTTTCGTACCCCTGGGGTTGACGCAGAATAAACGGTTCAGCCCCCACCAGCCTGCACGCCTCCTTAACTCGTTCCTCTGAGATGTCGGTCTGGAAAAAGCGGATGTTATCAATAATGGTTCCGGAAAAGAGTGTCACATCCTGCTGAACAATGCCAACTGAACGCCGTAGTCTATCCAGCGGCCACTCACGAATATCCTTGCCGTCAATAATCAACGAACCTGCCGTGACATCATAAAATCTGGTAACAAGATTCATGATAGAGGTTTTGCCTGCGCCAGTAGCACCAACAAAACCAATACGCTCTCCAGGAAGAATCGTCAAGTGAAGATCGTGCAGTACGAGATGACCTGGACGATAGGCAAGAGAGACGCCATCTAAGGTAATCAAACCCGTTACCTTCGGAGCTGTCGCACCAGAAACCTCCTGAATATCAGGAACCTCCTGAAGTGTTCGGCTGATGCGATCAGAAGCAACAATCGAAGACTGGAGGGTGTTCATCTGCTGGGAAATGGTGTTAATCGGCTGGAAAAATCGCCGGATATAGCCTACAAAGGCATACAAAACACCAAAAGAAATTGTCCCGCCAATCACCCCTTTACCACCAAACCAGATAAGGGCAGCAATCGAAAGATCTCCCAGGAGTTCGGTGATATTAAAAAAGAGCAGAAACCACCGATTTTCGAGAATAGTCCATTCAAGCAATGCTTTATTGCGCTCATCCAGTCGCCTCCGTTGCTTCTCTTCCTGATGAAAAATCTGAACAATCGCCATGCCGCTCAGATTCTCAGCAAGAAATCCTATGAGTACACCAAGCCGATGACGAACTTCGGTATTGATTGCTCGAATTTTACTTTGAAAAAAGAATGCTAAAAAAACAACCGGCGGCACAAGAAGAAAGCAGTACAAGGCTATAACCACGTTCAAACGCAACATAAAAAACATGATCAGCACAAGCGAAAAAGTACCTCTCAACGTGTTGGCCAAAAACTGGGTAAAAAAGTTATTAAGCGCTTCAGTATCGCTGACAACATTGGTAATGATACGACCCGGGCTGTTTTGGTCGAAGTATCGCAGGGCCAACCGCTGAATGTGCTTGAACAGATCGATTCGAATTGATCGGACAATTGAGAGGCCTATCTGTTGTAAGACGATGTCCTGGTAATAGGTTAGACCAAAGGCGAGCAACACCAGCCCAAGGTAGCTCAACGCCATGAGCACAATTGCTCCAGAATCCGGTTTGGAAACAGTCACAAAACGATCAATAGCCTCTTTGACCATCCATGGCTGCACCAGATCAATAACCACCACTGCCACCACCAGAGTGCAGACAATCGCCAACCTCTTTTGATGTGATTTGATATAAGGAAACAAGGTTGCAAAAGCGCCCCTCGTTTGTGATTGCGCGCTCATAAAACCTCCTCCATTCTACCTGCTTCAAGGGCATTCATCTCGACATCAAGATCAGGCTGTGAATTATCCCGCTCGCTGTCTGAATCGCCCTCCTCCGAAAGACCAGCCTGCATGAACCACAATCCAGCATAGTGTCCACCACGGGCAAGCAGTTGAGCATGATTACCTCGCTCAATAATGCGGCCTTCGTCAAACACCACGATTTCATCGGCATGTTGCACGGCACTCAACCTGTGGGAAATGATAATGGTTGCCTTTGGCGCGTTCTGTGTCGAATCTGGAAATAATTTTGCTAAATCACTAAGATTAGAGAGAATACGACGCTCAGTACTGGTATCAACTGCGCTCAGAGAGTCGTCCATAATCTGAAAGGGCGCATCCTTGTAAATCATACGGGCAATCGCTATACGCTGTTTTTGACCGCCGGAGAGCCGAACTCCACGCTCACCAATCTCTGTATCATATTGTTCAGGAAAACTGATGATGTTGTCATGAACCACCGTAATTTCCGCACAGCGTTCAGCTCTCTTTCGATCAGGTGATTCATCAGAAAAAGCAATGTTTTCAAGCACTGTCGTGGAAAATAGAAAACCATCCTGTGGAACATACGCGATGCCGTCGCGAAGGCGCGCCAGCGGGTAATGCAAAATATCCTCTCCATCAATAAAAACAGTTCCCTCAGGCGGATCGTACAGACGCAACAGAAGGTCTGCCAAGGTTGACTTTCCACTTCCCATCGCCCCAATGATACCAAGGGTTTGGCCTGGTTTTACTTTGAAGGATATGTCGGTCAGCACATCACTATTGCTACCCGAATAACGAAACGTCAGACCTTTTACCTGAAGATCTCCCTGCAGCGGACGATCGAGCAGCGGAACTGCCCTGTCGAACACTTCAGGAACCACATGCAGAAGTTCATCGATCCTGTTCAGCGAAGCAATAGAGCGCTGAACAATATTGAGCACATTACCCAACTGCTCCAATGGCTGGCGCAACAACGCGACGTAAAGGGTAAATGCCACAAAATCTCCGAGCGAAATAACCTTTTCTATCAGCAGAAAACCGCCATATCCAAGGACAAAAATAAACCCGAAATTCACCATCAACGGAACCAAAGCTCCAAACAATGAGGAGAGGCGAACAAAGCGCATTTTCTCTTCAACAATCGTATCAACCGTTTTTTCAAAACGGCTTATAACGACATGCTCAGTGCCAAACGCCTTAACGGCACGAATACCGCCAATAACCTCCTCCGTCGTCTGTGCCATAGCGCCAAGCGCCTCCTGAGAACGTTGGGATTGATGGCGAATTTGAGGACCAAGCCACTTGACAAGAAGTGGAATAAGCAGCAGTGGGCCAAGCCCGGCCAGCGTCAGCCTCCAATCGACATGAGTGACCATAATCCACGCTGCAACAAGCAGCATCGCCAACCCGCTCACCGCCTGATTGATTCCTTGAGAAACCAGCTCACGCACCACCTCAACATCGCTTAACGCATGAGAAATCATGTCACCAACGCTGTGACGATGATAGTAGGAGGGGGAAAGGGTACCCCATTTTTCAAATAACTGTTTGCGCAGACTATAAGTCAGCTCACGTCCCTTGTGGTGAACAAGAACACGCCCACCCCAACCGGTGACAACACGCACAACACCGATCACAATAATCAGGCCAACATACTGCGCCATTTGTCTTGTCCCCAGCGTACCATCGCGCAGGCGGTCAGTAATAATGCCCAGCAATCGCGGAATCTGTGCCGCAAAAAAACTGGCAGCAGCAACCATACCTATACCCGCAAAGTAGATAAACCAGTGTCTTCTGATATGTAAGCCAACAATCCGTAATCCTCTCATAATTTTTGGTTTACCGGCTTACTTTGGAAGAAACTGCTCATCGACTATCTGTTGAGCAGTAATCTTCGAGTTCGGGTCAATATCGCCCAGATCTTTCAAAATTTTAATCGCATGTTCGGTACCAGCAAAATCAATTCTTCCACTGGTATCCCAGGTGGGAATTTCTTTTTCATTGACCTTTCTAAAGGGAACTTCATCCTGTTGCAACTCTTTTACAGCGAACTGAATCGCCTCATCGGGATGGACTTTGAGATATTCGACCGTTTTTCGATACGCTGCGAGAAATCCTCGTACAGCCTCAGGTTTTTCCTTGATAAACGAGTTGGTTGCAAAAATGAACGAGTGCTGGTAGTGACCGAAATAATCGGCGGCATGCTCCAAAATCTTGCCAAACCCCTCAATTTCAGCTTTCACCCCTACTATTTCCGACGTTATGACCGCCTCTACCTTCCCTGCCTGCAATGCAGCCAATGCATTTGCGCTTGTACCAGCATTCACATACTGAAAATCCGATGGCTTGAACCCTTTTGCTTTTGCAATAACATTAAATGCCTGAATCGTCCCCTGACCAGGAGCACCAGGACTGACCGGTTTGCCTTTCAACTCAGCAAAACTTTTGTATTGGGGTTTGGATACAAGTATAAAATGCTGGCCATTTGCCGGTGGTGATCCAATAATGGTAATAGGCACTCCTGCCACAGCTCCAACAAGAACTGGAGAGCCCATACCACCCAGGTCAGCCTCCCCTGCCGCTGCGGCAGTAACAGCCTCAACTCCTCCGGTAATGGTGACAATTTTCACCTCAAGTCCCTGTTCAGCGAAATAACCCTTTTTTATACCAAAAGAAATTGGGAGATTTCCCGCACTTGTAGCATACCTGACGAGGGTTTTTTGCTCAACACCATCCTTTGCCTGTCGCTCATTTTTTTTAGCGCAGCCTGCTACAAACACGGCAAGCAAAAAAAGCGGAACAAGTTTTATGATCTTTAATCTCTGCATAGCAATTATCTGCTTTATTTATAGTTTTTTGAAACATTCAATGCACGGCAACTTCACCGCGCCATCTATCGAAATGGCGACCAAGCCGATCAAGTGTAAAATCCAGCGTAATACCTGTAAATGCAACTACCAGAACACCGGCGAAAACCTTATCGGTCTGAAACGTTGAACCGGCATACTGAATCATGTAGCCAAGACCCGCTGCACCACCGAAAACCTCAGCCACAATAACACCAAGCAGACCCCGTCCGGCGGCGAGCCGTAATCCGGTTATCAGAAACGGCAGGGTGGTTGGCAGCGCTATACTGCGGAATACCTGCCAGCGTGACGCACCGTAGGCGCGAGCGACATGGATTAAATCATTGTCAATTGTGCTCATGGCAACCTGAAGATTCACGATAAGGGGAAAAATGGCGCTCAAAAGCACAATCACAATCTTGGAGGTGATACCAAGTCCAAACCAGATAATAAACAGCGGCATCAGCGCAATACGCGGCGTTGCCTGCATGGCAGCAATAAACGGACCAAAAGCAGCTCGAACCAGTTTAAACCACCCAAGCATGATCCCTATGGGAAAACCGAGAAGAATTGCCACACCATATCCAAAAACAAACTCCTGGCCGCTTATTATCAGATTTTGAAGTAACGATCCGTCCATGATGATTGTAAGTAAAGCGAGCACCACTCGGGAAGGAGAGCTAATAAAAAGCGGATTGACAAACCTGAATTGAAACAGAAGCTCCCAACTGATCAAAAACAGCAGAATAACGCTTGAACCCAAGAGCGTACTTGCAATTTTTTCCCTTTTCACTTCGTTTGATTTTGGAAATACCGTCACTTTTCTCATATACCACCCCCGATATTTGCATTACCTTCAATAACTCTCCAGATTTCGTTCATCAACCGCCTGAACTCTTCAGAATCTTTGATGACGCTTTTACGTGGTCGCTCAATAGGTATCCGTATATCAGCAAGCACATAAGCCGGCCGGGACGAAAAAATGATAACTCGATCAGAAAGGAGTACCGCTTCGTCAATTTGATGCGTAACCATCAGAACAGTCTTGCCAACTTTTTCGCACAGTTCGAGCAGCTCGTTCTGCATCAGTTCACGAGTAATGGCATCCAGAGCAGCAAACGGCTCATCAAGCAGCAGCACCTCAGGATCACAGGCCAGAGCACGCGCCAGATTCACTCGCTGTTGCATTCCTCCCGACAATTGATGCGGATAATGATCCTCAAAACCGTTGAGCCGCACCAGGTTCACATAGTAACCGGCTTTTTCTCTTGCAGCCGCCGGCTTCATTCCGCTCAATTCGAGTCCGTATGTGATATTGCGCCCAACCTTCCTCCATGGGAGGAGTGATGCTTTTTGAAACACCACAGCCCTGTCCATTCCTGGCCCCGTGACAATTCGATCATTGACTCTGATTTCACCATGCTGGTGTTTTACCAAGCCGGCAATAGCGTTAAGAAATGTCGATTTACCGCAACCGGACAACCCCACGATGGTCACAAACTCCCCTTCGCGTATATCAAGTGTCACGTTATCAACCGCCACCATGGTGTGGCCGCTCTGCTTGTCGAGGTATCCGATTACCAGATCCTTGATGGAGAGCTTTACAGGGCGTTTGACAAAAGATTCAGGTGGTTCCCTGTGACTGCCATCGAGTTTGAAGGCAAGGGCCGCATATCCATTTGCCGCAGCAACACTGCTTCTTTCAAGGATTGCTTCCTTCATAATGTTCCTTGTAACGGTTACACGGCAATCTTACGGGCAGGGCCACTTGCCTTGCTGCGGTCAAGATATTCGAATTGAGTGGTCTTGATTTTATAGATCACCGCACTGCCGAGATCATTTTTGGCGATACGCTCCCTGAACCGGGGACTCTTGGCGGCGAGGCGTTCAAGAGCTTTTCCGTAATCGGCTGAGCCGATGCTGAGAGGCTCCGCATCACCGATCAGGAGGAGGCTCCTCCAGCGTTCCGGTACCTGGTTGTCATGCTGGAAATAAAACGATACCCGCCTGTTTTTCTCGATCTCCTGCACCTTGGCACTTTCCTTGCTCGTGGAAAAAAAGAGATCCTCACCATCCGGTGCGAAGCTCCCTATTGCACGTGATACCGGGGTCAGGTCGCTGCGCACATAGGTGAGCAAGGCATGTTTGGTATCGAGAATGTATTGCAGGATTTCACTCTGGTTCTCTGTGTTGCTCATTGTTTTATTCTCCTTCAGGTTTATGTTTCTTCATAAATTATGTGCGGTTCATCTGCCAAAGCTGATTGCAACACCTGCTGAGGCTCAGGGTATTGCCATGGTGTCAATATTCCGTTATCATCAAAATCTTCCTGCTCAATCTGATATATGGTTGTGGCAAGACCTGCCGAAGGACTCACATTATGCAGGTCTGAAAATGAAAAACCATATCGTTTATAAATGCTCGCTATCTTCTGCTGCAAGTCAAAGTGCCATGCGGTTTCCGGAGAACGATGCCCTTCAAGAACAGATCCGACGACTGCTCTCCATGTTGACGCCGAGCCAATAATTCCTTTTGACGCCTTGTACTCAATTCCATCCAGAATCGAGTTTTTAGGTTCAATTCCGCCAACGATGTTCGAGGCCACCCGACCTTTTCCAAAAACATTTACAGCGTATTCCAACGCCTTTACCCAGTTATCCCAGCCACCACAGTGATTTCGTTTACCGGGGCAGATAGTGTTCCAGATATTTTTATCCCAGATTTCTATATTCATCCGAATACTGAAATAGCCCGCCTCTTTATATTTATCGATTACACTGAAATCAAGCGGAGCCCCAACCACTGCTGTAGCTCTGAACTCCTTCTGACCGGTACGGTTCTGGATTTCATCGGCAACATCGAGGTAATAGTCAAGCTCTTTGCGTTCAAACAAAAAGCCGCTGGTCAAATTGAGATGTTTGCCAGCACCAGCTTCATACAGTGTTGAAAAAACTTCCCCTACCTGCTGTGGTGTTTTCAGGGTTGCGTTCCTGACGCTGTAATTGCAGAAGAAACAATCCTCGCCCTTCTCTTTCAGCACACACTCCTGACTGTAATTAACATGCACCTGACCATCCTCGCGCACACTGGCGATGGTATGAAACGGTACTCCGTCCCGTGTTTTCAGGTCAAGCAATGGATGGCGGGTTCTGTTACGAAACTCAATCTCCCCAATCCTTGATTTATTTCTTCCATACTTATAAATGACAGGATTCCCCTCTTCAGCCTCCAATCCATAGATCGAATTATTTTGCTGACGAAAACCGGTATCAAAGCCTGGTCCTTTTATTTTTCCACCGACAAAATTGAATGCCAAAGGAGAAGCCGGTGTCGCATTCAACAGTTCAGTGGCAAAAGAAGCATTCAGTTTTCCGATCTCCTCAGCATCAAAACTGATACCTTGAATCGCAAGATCAAGTTGAAGTTCCAATTCATTATAAAGCGACTCTTTCAGCGCTTTACGGTCTCCTGAATAAGCCATACGAGATATACTCCTTTAATGAATAAGCTGATGTAATTTGAAAAATCTAATAAAAGAAAAAGTCGATTCTTTGACAGCAAGAATCGACTCTCTTATGAACTTGTCTATATAATCAAGTACTTTATTTAAAGGCGAAATATTGATGTCATCATATATCATTCAGCAGCGACAGCAATACAAAGCACATAACAGTTTAATATAACTCATAGCAAAAACACTTGATTTTAACCAACAATATACTAGTCAAACTCTCTTTATTATTTCCTCAATTGATAATATCAGCAATATAAATTTGTCTTGAAATCCCCTCCATAGGGGATGTTGCATACCACAAATAGACTATTGGACGCGACTGTTATTATACAACTCAATCAAGGGATGGATATTTATACTGAGCAAGTCTGCTGCCTTCAAATTCTCCTTTTTTAATCTGGAACACCTGGCCGCTATGTGGGCCAGAAGCAGGTCCGCTATACATTTGAAGTGTCGTAAATCCATAACGGATAAAAATATCGGTTGCCTTGTCGAGCAATGCCCAATGCCATGAAGCTTCAGGACTCCGATACCCTTCCAGCGGAGTCCCCTTTTCAGGATGGAACACGCTGAAATGGCAGACTATGCCTTTTGATGCGAGGTACTCAATACCTTCAAGAGTTGAGTCCAAAGGCGCCAATCCACCCACAATATTTGAGTGCACATTTCCTTTTCCGAAAATATCAACAGCATACTCAAGAGAGTCAACCCAATGCTGCCAGCCAGAATTACGCTTCTCCTTACCCGGGCAAATAGCTGCAAAAATATTTTTGTCCCACACCTCCATATTATGAGAGATATTTTTAAACCCGGCCTCTTTGTATTTGTACAGCACTGAATAATCGACCGGGGCGCCAATAATTCCTACACCATAAAATGAGCTGTACCTCTCTCGTATGGCATCAGCAACATCAAGGTAGTATTCGAGCTCCCGACGTTCAGGAACAAAGCCGCCAGTAAGACGGAAGAAGTTCCCCACTCCAGCCTGACGCGCAAGATGATATGCCTCCGCAACCAGTTTGGGCGATTTGATGAGTACTTTATTCAAAACGCCATCTTTTGCCCGCTCGTTGATTGAGCAGAAGAGGCAATCTTCACCTCTGTCTTTCAGTGAACATTCTGAGCTGTATGCCACACTGATTCCGCCCTCTGCACTGACATTTGCAATATGGCGGAACTTTTCACCGCTACTGAGCAACTGTTCAGTGAGAGGATGAGTCGTTGGAAACGTCACAACGCCAAGACGCCGGCCATCATCATACAGCACCACGACATCACCTTCAACAACAAGCGAATATGGCGTATATCGGCTGTATCCACTTAAATACCGGGCAGTAAAGCCATTGGGCAGGGTCAAGTTGGTGACTCCTTTCTGGCGATGATATGAGGAACTCTGTTCAAATTTATCCTGAAACTTTCTTATCTCTTCAATATCATAATTGATCCCTTTTTCGGTGAGCAACAACCCAAGCTTCGCTTCATCAAGAAGAACCTGCTTTGCGGCCTCTTTATCGTTTTTCGCAACCAGCGTTGCTGTTGTGAGTTCCTTTTCCAAAATAGCCATAACCTGTTTTTCCTTTTGCGTGAGTGAGTGAGTTTTTTATTGTTAAGGAACTAATCAAGCGACGGAAATTTCCATGGCACAAGTTTATCGCCTTCGAATTCTCCAGCTTTAATCTGGAAAAACTGTGCACTATGCGGGCCCGATGCATTTCCGCTATACATTTGAAGAGTGGTAAAACCGTAACGGCGGAAAATATCGGTTGCTTTGTCGAGCAACTCCCAGTGCCATGCTGCTTCCGGACTCCGATACCCCTCCAGAGGAGTCCCCTTTTCCGGGCGGAATGCGCTGAAATGGCAAACCACCCCTTTTGATGCGAGATACTCAATACCCTCCAATGTTGATTCCAGTGGTTCAAGGCCCGCGACTATTGCTGAATGAACATTTCCTTTACCAAACAGCTCCACCGAATACTCAAGGGCATCAACCCAATGCTGCCAGCCGCCATTTCGCTTCTCTTTGCCAGGACACATGGCTGCGAAAATATTCTTGTCCCAGACCTCAATATTGGTCGAGATATTGGCAAATCCGGCCTCTTTGTACTTTGAAAGAACAGAAAGATCAGCGGGGGCACCGACGACAGCGCAGCCATAAAAAGAGCTGTACTTCTCTTTTATGGCATCAGCCACATCAAGGTAGTATTCAAGCTCACGACGTTCAGGAACGAACCCGCCGGTAATACGAAAATGGTTTGCTGCTCCTGCCTTGCGAGCGATATCATACGCTTCAGCTACCTGCCGTGGCGATTTTAACAGCACCTTGTTGAGAGCGCCATCTTTGGCACGTTCATTAAAGGCGCAATACAGGCAGTCCTCGCCCAAATCTTTCAATGAACACTCATTGCTGTACATGACATGAAGGCCACCCTGTGCACTGATATTTGTTATATCGCGAACTTTTTCACCGGTGCTGAGCAGTTGCTCTGAGACCGGGTTACCCTTGTTAAAGATGATTTCTCCAATACGCGCACCATCATCATATAAAACCGGCCGGGCATCTTCAACGACCAGAGAATAGGGAGTCCAGCGAGCAAAACGCCCCCTTGTACTGTAACCATGCGGCAATGAAAAACCGGTTATTCCGCCCCCGCGATTAAATCCAGACTTGAGTTCGATTGGATCCAGAAACCTCTTTATCTCTTCAGCATCGTACGAAATTCCTTTTTCGGTAATATTCAAGCTCAATTTTGCTTCATCAAGAAGAATCTGCCTTACGTCATCCTTGCGGGATTGTGTAACAGGTAAACCGTTATATATTTCTTGTGCTACAACAGCCATAATTTTTTTTCTTTGTTTTGTTGAAAACCTGTGAGACCTCTTTTTTGAATACAAAAAAACGAACTTCTATTGCGATTATTGGCTCATCAAACTATTACTGGAAATAAAAAAGCCGACTCTCCGGACAATAAGAATCGGCTTCCTTATACTTATTTATATAATCAAGTACTATTCCAGAGCGAAAACTTTGATGTCTGTATGCAATTTTATGCAACAACAACAATAAAAAGAGATAGTTGACATAACAAAAAAATTTAAATTCTGAACAGCATTATTTATATCAAAAAAAATATGATTTCGTAGAACTTTATGGCATAAAAATCGACAATAATAAGAACTTTGTAAATCCCTTTTAAACGGCATATTGCATACCATAAACAGGCTATTGTTTATGATTTCACTCGACGTCAATCATCAGAAAGCTGTCACAAGGCAGATGCATCAAACGCCTGCGCAATATCCCAGAGCAGATCGTCAACATGTTCAGTCCCAATCGAAATACGGATCTGCTCCGGCTTTACCCCGGCAAGCCTCTGTTCCGCCTCCGTGAGCTGTCCGTGAGTGACCGTTGCAGGATGCACGACAAGTGATTTCGAGTCGCCAACATTTGCCAGAAATGAAAAGACCTTCATGGCTTCAATAAATTTTTTAGCCCGCTCAAAACCGCCTTTGACTCCAAATGCAAGAATGGCGCCCGGCCCTTTTGGCAGATATTTTTGTGCCAACCCATGATATGGGCTGCTGGCAAGTCCAGGGTACGATACCCACGCAACCTCAGGGTGCAACTCAAGATATTCGGCAATCCGCTGGGCACTCTCCACCTGTCGGGAGATTCTGAAGGAGAGGGTTTCAAGACCTTGAAGAAAGAGAAACGCATTGAAAGGGCTCATGCAGGCGCCAAGATCGCGCAGATACTGGAGCCTGACTTTAATAATGTAGGCAATATTGCCCGCCCCGGGATAATTTCCCCAGCGATCCCAGTAGACAAAACCGTTATAGGCCGGATCGGGGGTCGTAAAGTCGGGAAACTTGCCGCTCCGTGACCAGTCAAAATTACCTCCATCCACAATCAAGCCGCCGATGCTGGTGCCATGACCACCGATATATTTGGTGGCTGAATGAACAATAATATTGGCCCCGTAGTCAAAAGGGCGAAAAAGGTACGGAGTTCCAAAGGTATTGTCAACAATGAGCGGAATACCGTTCTTTTCAGCAATACGCGCCACCTGTTCAAAATCAATGATGTTGATATCAGGGTTGCCGATGGTCTCGATAAAGATGGCCCGAGTCTTGTCGTTGATCACTTTGCGAAAATTCTCCGGGTCAACCGGATCAACAAAATGGGTACGTACCCCATGCTTCGGCAGTGTATTTTGAAAAAGATTAAAACTGCCGCCATACAGCGTTTTGGCCGCCACAATTTCATCCCCGGCATGGGTGATGTTCAGGATAGAATAGGCCGTTGCCGCAGAACCGGAGGCGACGGTCAGTGCGCCGCTGCCACCTTCAAGAATAGCTATACGGTTTTCAAGAACTTCATTGGTAGGATTGGTGATGCGTGTATAATCAAAGCCAAACTCCTCCACCGAACTGATCGCTTTTGCCTGTTCAAAGTTCTTGAAGACAAACGATGTCGTCTGATAAATCGGTACCGCACAGGCCCCGGTTGTCGGGTCAGGAACCTGACCGGCATGAACCTGAAGAGTATCAAAATGAAGTGTTCTCTCGCTCATACCGACTCCTTCACGTTCTGAACATGTGATGACCCTGCAAAGGCAATTTCCGGCTGGATTGCATACGCGGACAAGCTTTCATCCACATCAATCTGCAACGCACTGTTGAAGACATTATTGACAATCATCAGGGCGCCGAAAACCGTCAGTTCAACAATCTGGGTTTCAGTGAGATAACTGCGAAGCCTTGCAAAGAGCTCATCCGAGACCCGGTTCGGATCCGCTGCAAGCTGACGGCCAAAGGCAACAATGGTTTTGTCGCGATCATCCAACTGGAGCTGTTCAGGATCCTCGCCGCCGTCCACAATCTCTTTCTGCATGTAGGTCGAGCAAAGCGTACAGGCGTTCTCCCTTGAAATAGCATTGCAGAACAACACACTCAGTCGTTTACCGAGTACCGGCTTAACCTTGCCAAAAAGCGTGTACCACTCAAGCACCGCCCGTAACGCTGCCGGAGAATGCAGAAGCGTCGCTTTCATGTTTGAGACAGAACCATGATGTTCGACCACTTTATCATACTCTTTCTGGATTTCAGGAGAAGCACCATCATAAATGACTTTGGATATTCTTGACATAACGTTTAACTTTTTCGGGTTTATAATAAATTTTTCAGAGCCCTGTGGTGTTTCGGACAGCCTGCTTTACCAGTGCCGCAAGCCGGTCAATCTCCTCCTCACTGATCACCAATGGAGGAGCAAGACAGATAATATCGTCGGTCACCCGGGTACAGAGACCGAGAGAGAGGAGCTCATCCTTCACTTTTCTGCCAAGTCCGGCACTCTCCGCATAACGCTGTTTTGTTGCCCGGTCAGCAACCAGTTCAACTCCGGCAAGCAGACCAAGAGCACGAACCTCTCCGACATGCGCTGTGGCGGTCAACGGCTGCAACTGTTCCAGAAGCCGCGCACCAAGCGTTGCAGATCGCTCTACAAGATTCTCTTCTTCAAGAATGCGAATATTTGCAAGGGCCACGGAACAGGCGACAGGATGTGCAGAACAGGTATACCCGTGCATCCAGCGACGTGCGGAATCCGCCGAATCCATCACCTCCTTGATGGCCCCCGAAACGCCGACACCTCCAAGCGGGAAATAGCCACTCGTAATACCTTTTGCAAACTGCACGATATCCGGTTCCACTCCCCAGTGTTCAAGGGCAAACCACCTCCCGGTACGCCCGAACCCTGTAATAACCTCATCACTGATCAGCAGAACATCGTAACGGTCACAAATCTCGCGGATACGCGGAAAATAATCCGCAGGGGGAATGATCACTCCGCCGCCGCCGCCCTGCACCGGTTCGGCAATGAATGCTGCGACCGTCTCAGGCCCCTCTCGCAGAATTGCCTCCTCCAGCAGATCCGCCGCCGCAACACCTGGAGAGACATCCGTTCTTGTTGTTGTGAAGCGGTAAGGGTAGGGTGAATCGATATGCAAAAATCCGTTTGCCCTCGGCCCGAAGACCGCAGAAAACTCATCGACTCCGGTTGCTGCCGCAGCTCCAATAGTCGAACCATGATAGCTGAGTTTTCGGGCTATGATCTTGAACTTTTCAGGACGCCCCTTTGCTCCCCAGTAGAAGCGGGCCGTCCTGATAGAGGTATCGGTCGCATCAGAACCTCCGAGGGTGAAATAAAAAGCCTCAATGCCGGGATAGACAAGCCGTTTGAGCGTTCCGGCAAGTTCAATGGCCGGTTTATTCGTTGACCCGGCATAAGCCGTCGCAAAAGCAAGTGTTTGAAGCTGGGCAGACGCGGCATCCACCAACTCCCGGCGTCCATGACCAACATAAACATTCCACATGCCACTGAGTCCGTCAAGAAAGCTCCTGCCCTCCAGATTGGTCAGCACCACCCCTTTGCCCGACACCCAGATCTGGGGATCAAGATGTTCATCGGGATGATGCTGAGGATGGATCAAGTGGCTTCTATCCTGTTGAACCAGCTCCGATTTTTCACAGTACTGCTGAGCTGCAGCGCCTGATGGTGATGAGTTGCTCATGAGGTGACCCTGATTCCTGTTGATTACGCCTCTGATTCGACGGTGAAGCGTGCGCTGTTGAATTGCGTTTCGCGATGAATTTCATCAACAACATGGGGATGAAACTTGTGAATGACCGCAACCCATGCAACTCCGCCAAGAAGAAGGGCAAAAAAGAGATAAGGAAGCCAACTATAAGGTGCAGGTGGCACCGGATAGAGATTGCCAAGAATCGCAAGCCCAAGAATGCCGACAGAAATGACCGCAATGGCAAGATGCTGCGGCTGCAGCTCGCCACGACGTTTGAGATAAACAAGAGCGGCTACGGAAACAATGATATAGGTTACGATAAAACCAAGGGTCGCCACGGTTCCAACCCATCCGTAAATATCGAAGTCCACCGCGCCGTTCAATGAGAGAAGAGCTGCCGGAACAAAGGCAACAATTGAGGCTATCGTCACCGCGTTATGTGGGGTCGAATTGGTCTCATGCGCATCACCGGCGGAGTTGTGAAAAATTCCGTGCCGACTCATCAGAAAGAGAATTCGTGCCGCAGCGTTAATGCTTGCAAGCACACAGGCAAAAAAGCTGATGATAGCACCAATATCAATCAGGAGACCAAGAGAGGAGAGGCCTGCCCTGTCGGCAAGAACATTCAGCGGCGCAGAACTTTTGTCGAGTGTAACGCTGTTGCCATAGAAGCCGATGACCTGCGCATACGATGAAAGCACAAAAATAGCCCCGACAATCACCGCACTCCTGACAATTGCTCTCGGAATGTTGTGCAAGGGATCCCTTGCTTCCGATCCGAGTGTCGCAGCGCTTTCAAAACCGGCAAAACTGAAGAGGGCAAGAACAAGACCGCCACGAAGCGCGTCCAGACTGGTTGTCTTCAGGGCGAGCTGGGTAAAATCAAGCTTGAACCCGTAGTTATAGAGAGTAACTCCGACAAGAACAAGGACAAGCGACACTGAAGCAAACTCAAGAGCAAGCGTCAGCCGCGTTGAGAGCTTGATATCTTTATAGGCAACATACCAGGCAAGCAGTACACTGATTGCAATAAAAATGACCGGTGGTATTTTAAACCCTGCAACACTTTCAAGCAGGACATTCGCATAGTTGGAAAAGCCTGAAGTGACGGCAGAAGCACAGCCAACGTAAGCAATAAGAAGCGCCCACCCGGTTACTGCGCCCCAGAATGACCCAAGCCCCTCCACCGCGTAGGTATAAAATGACCCGGGTGATGCCGAACGGCGGGCAAACTGATTGATACTTGTTGCAACAAGCAGAATACTGACTGTCGCAATCAGGTATGCCAGCCAGGTGCCTCCACCCGATACTGCAAAGACAAGGGGAATGACAACGGTCGGCGTCGCCGTTGGGGCAATGTTTGCGATCGATTGCCCGAGGGTTTCCAACGGAGAAAGTGAGCCGGACTTTAATCCGTAAGACTCTTTCCCCCGGTTCGAGCCCGTTTGCTGGTGTATAGTATTACTGCTCATAACTGGTTCCTGTGTTGAGAATTTGTTGCTGATTTTCTGTATGACAATATCTCACAGGAGAGCTTCATAGTAAATCCCATAAATACGGTATTCTTTATGCCCAAAAGAGGTGAGAAGCAACCCGGGAGCTTTTTTCCATCAGCACTCTTTTCTCATGATTATGTATATTGGCGGTACTTGTTTCAATGACTCTAAACCGCACACCGCCATGGTAGCCAGAATTCAAAATCTTTACCTGTTTCTTGCCGGTTTGCTTGCTGTAGCGAGCATGTTTTTCCCTTTCTGGAGTTTCAGCGCCGGCCATCTCTTTCTCGTCTCTGATTTTTGTGCATCCGACTTTACTGAAATACAGTATTCTGTTGCAAGTTCTGCTGGAGGCATCTTTTCGATCATGACCGCCATCATCTCAATTGCCGCCATTTTTCTTTATAAAAACCGTACCCTGCAGAGCAAGTTCATTCTGCTGGCCATCCTTCTCTTCGTTGCCGACCTTTTCTCCGGCCTTACTGCGGCACACTTCTTGAACCAGCATTTCGAAAGCATTCACGCTCTCATAACACACCGGCCCGAAGCAGGTTTTTACCTTATTCTGCCGGAACCCGTCCTGCTCATGCTGGCCCTGAAAGGGGTTAAAACGGATGACAAAATTGCCAATGCTTACAAAAGGCTCTGAGGATGCGCATTGTCTGGTCAATCGGTGACCCTCACGGCATCGGGCCGGAAATCATCCTGAAAAGTTTTCTGAAGCTTGAGCGCTCCGGTCATTCGTTTCTTGTGGCCGGTTCCTATGCCGTTATGGATTATTACAGAAAAACGTTTGATCTGCCGGTAAAACTGGAACGGATCGAGAGTGTCGCTGGGATGGCTCAGGCACGGAAGGGCGTGCTGCCTGTTTTCAGTGTCGCTGAACCAGAGAGCATTACGCCCGGCACGATATCGGCTGAAGCCGGTCAACTGGCGGTGAAGTCAATCAATGCCGCTGCTGAACTCTGCCGCGATGGCCTCTGCGATGCGCTGGTCACCGCGCCGATCCACAAGGAAGCCATCGCCAGAGCGGGCTGTGCTGATACCGGTCATACGGGATTTCTCGGCAGGCTTTTCGGGATACCTTCACCGACCATGATGTTCTTTGATCCAGTCCTGGAGCTCAGGGTAGCCCTTGCCACCATCCATGAAGCTCTCGAAAAGGTTCCCGGATTGATCCGCACCATGAATCTGGATGCATTTCTCGCATCCCTCGCCGAATCGATGAACACCGATTTTGCTCTTGCCTCACCCCGCATAGCGGTGCTCGGGCTCAACCCCCATGCCTCCGACGGCGGGATTATGGGTAGTGAAGAACAGGAGATTATCCGTCCCTGCATTGAAAAAGCCTCATCCCGCTTCAGGGTGGATGGTCCTTTTCCTGCCGACGGCTTTTTCGGCTCAAAAATGTACCGCAATTACGATATTGTGGTGGCTATGTATCACGACCAGGGGCTGCTGCCCTTCAAGGTGCTCGCTTTCGACACCGGGGTAAACGTCACTCTCGGGCTGCCGATAGTTCGAACCTCTCCCGATCACGGCACCGGTTTTGATATTGCAGGGAAAGGAGTCGCCTCCGAAAGAAGTTGTTATGAAGCGACGCTGCTTGCCATAACCATCGCCCAAAACAGAAAAAAACAAACAAAACAATTTCTATGATCTCCTTCAGCAACGTTGACCTTGAACTTGATAAAAAACCGATATTCACCAATCTGAACCTTACCATTCAGCCGGGTGAGCTTGTCTATATTGTCGGAAAAAGCGGCACGGGCAAATCCACACTGCTCAAGTCGCTCTACATGGATATTCGTCCGAAAAAGGGGGAGATACGCATTGCCGGATACAGCTCCCTCACCATTAAAAAGCGGCAGATCCCGCTGCTGCGCCGGAAGCTTGGTATTGTTTTCCAGGATTTCCGCCTGCTTGAAGACCGCAATGTCTATGATAATCTGGCGTTTGTGCTGAAGGTGACCGGCACGAAGGAGAAGCTTGTCAAGGAACTGGTGATGCACGCACTCGAAAGCGTCGGGCTGGAACATGCCGCCAAAGTGATGCCCCTGCACCTTTCAGGAGGAGAGCAGCAGAGAATATCCATCGCCCGTGCGCTGGTGCGCGAGCCGCTCGTCATCCTCGCCGACGAACCAACCGGCAACCTCGACCCCGATACGTCACTGGAAATTCTTGATTATCTGAAGCGAATCAACCAGAAGGGCATCATCGTGGTGATCGGAACCCACGACTATGAGCTGGTGCGCCACTCCCCTTTCAGGACTTTGCAAATTGCCGGGCTTAACCTTGTGGAGAGCACCATGGAGCAGTCGGCAACAGGATTTCGACCGGCGGCTTCGCTTTAGGAGCACCCCGTGGTCATGCCGCAATCGTCGCACACTTTGCAGGTTCCATTCTGCTTGACGCGCATGGATCCGCAGTTTTCGCACTGCTCTCCGGTATAGCCCTGCACTTTGGCCTGATAGACCTGGCTTTGGCGTGTTGCGGTGTGTGCAGACTGCTCAACATGCACGGCCAGTGATGGCTCAACGACCGGAGCATGACCATTCTCTCCATTGCTTTCCAGTAACTCGTCAACTGCCTTCACGTGTACAAAATCCTTGCGGCCGAGGTAGTCGAAGCCGATAGAACGGAAGACGTAGTCAAGGATGGAGGTTGAATTCTTGATGGCGTTGTGGCCCTGCACGGCACCGGCTGGTTCAAAGCGGGTAAAGGTGAAGCTGTCAACAAGCTCCTCAAGCGGCATGCCGTATTGCAGCGCCTTGGAGGCAAGCACGGCAAAACAGTTCAGAAGTCCCTTGAAAGACGCGCCCTCCTTGTACATGTCGATAAACACCTCGCCAAGTGAACCATCCTCATACTCCCCTGTTCTGAGAAACACCTTGTGGCCGCCAACATAGGCTTCGCGGATATAGCCTTTTCTGCGTTTCGGCAGCATCCTGCGCTCGGAACGATGAAAAACCTTTTCTACAATCCGCTCCTGAACCTCTTTCGGCCCTTTGGTTTCATCAAGGTTCTCTTCAGTTCCAAGCATGATGACCTCGTCGAGATCCTGATAGCTTGAAATATTGAGCGGCTGGGACAGTTTTGAGCCGTCACGATAGATGGCGACAGCCTTGACCATAAGCAGCCAGGCCGACTGGTACACCTCGCCAATTTCAGCGGTCGTGGCGGTGCCGGGCATATTGACCGTTTTGGAAATCGCGCCGGAAATAAAGGGCTGAACAGCCGACATCATAGACACATGGGCATTATGCCTGATGTAGCGGAGCCCTTTTCTGCCGCACTTGCTGGCACAGTCGAATACCGCTAAATGTTCAAGCTTCAGGTGAGGAGCGCCCTCTATAGTCATGGTACCACAAACGTAGTCATTGGCAGCCTCGGCGTCCGCAGTCGTAGCGCCAAGAGCCAGAAGCATGTCAAAATCAGGATCGTCAAGCTGCTCTTTGGTAAAGCCAAGTGCGGTGCAGAAATCCTCGCCCAAAATCCACTTGTTGAAGGCGAAGCGGATATCAAAAACCGCTGCAAGCTGCGACTCCACCACCTCAATCTTTTCGTCCGTAAACCCTTTGCTCTTCAGCCACTGCCGATTGATTGAGGGAGAACCTGCAAGCGTGCCATGACCCTTGCAGTAGTGTTCAATCGCATCAATCTGTACACTGGTATAACCAAGCCGTTCAAGGGCTTTATGCACCGACTGGTTGACAATCTTGAAATAGCCGCCCCCGGCAAGCTTCTTGAATTTCACAATCGCAAACTCCGGCTCAATTCCGGTGGTATCGCAATCCATCACCAACCCGATGGTGCCGGTCGGCGCAATAACGCTGACCTGGGCATTTCGGAAGCCATACTTTTCGCCCTTCTGTAACGCTTTATCCCACACCTTTCCTGCCGCTTCGAAAAGCTCTTTGGGGCAGTACTCCGAATCAATGCCGCGCGGCTTGACCGTCAGCCCTTCGTACTCCTCTTCGGAGAGGTTCCGTGCCGCCCTGCGATGGTTGCGGATCACGCGCAGCATCTCATTGGCATTTGCCGCATAACCACTGAACGTGCCAAGATCGTGGGCCATATCTGCCGAGGTGACATAAGCCTGACCGGTCATCAAGGCGGAAATTGCACCGGCAAGGGCAAGCGCCTTCGGTGAATCGTAAGGAATCCCGAGCACCATCAGCACGGTGCCGAGATTGGCAAACCCGAGGCCAAGTGTTCTGAACTCATAGCTCAGACGGGCTATATCCTTTGACGGGAAATGGGCCATCAGCACCGAAATTTCGAGCACCACCGTCCATAACGCTGAAGCGTGCTGCAGCTCCTTCACCTTCATGGTACCCGATGCCTCATCAACAAAATGGATCAGGTTCAGGCTGGCAAGGTTGCAGGCCGTATCGTCAAGAAACATGTACTCTGAACAGGGGTTGCTCGCATTGATGCGGCCGCTCTTCGGGCAGGTATGCCATTCGTTGATGGTGGTATCGAACTGTAAACCGGGATCGGCACACTTCCATGCGCTGAGAAGAATTTTTTCCCACAGGTCACGCGCCTTGACCACTTTTGCGGTCTTGCCTGTTGTGCGCTGGCGAAGGTGCCAGACATCATCATTTTCAACCGCCTTCATGAACTCGTTGGTCACCCGCACCGTATTGTTGGAATTCTGCCCGCCAACCGTCGCATACGCTTCCGATTCATAATTGGCATCGTGCTCTGCAAAATCAAGTGAGGTGTACCCCTGCTCAACCAAAGCAAGCACACGAATGATATAGCTCATCGGCACGGCACGGCTCAACGCATTCTGGATCAACTGATTCAATCGCGGGTTGGTCTTGCGGTCAACGCCGTTGGCAAGCGCCTCTTCAACAATCGCCTGGAGAAAACGGGAACAGATTCTCGAACCGGCCACCAGTGAGGCCACCTTGTCCTCCTCCTTCGCCTTCCACTCAATGAATTTTTCGACATCTGGATGATCAATATCAACAATAACCATCTTGGCCGCACGGCGTGTGGTGCCGCCCGACTTTATAGCTCCTGCCGCCGAATCAAAAATTTTCAGAAAGCTCATCAGCCCGGAAGAGCTTCCCCCGCCGCTCAGCTTTTCCCCGCCCGAACGAAGGTTCGAGTAGTTGGTGCCGGAACCGCTGCCGAACTTGAAGACCCTCGCCTCGCGCATCGCCAGATCAAAAATCCCGCCATCGTTGACCAGGTCATCATTGACCGACTGGATAAAACAGGCGTGGGCCTGTGGACGGGAATAGGCATCCTCCGACTCCTTCACCTCGCCACTCGCGGGATCAACATAATAATGGCCCTGGGCTGGCCCGGTCGTTCCATAGGCAAAATTAAGCCCGGTATTGAACCACTGCGGTGAATTGGGAGCACCCATCTGCCCCAGAATCATGAAGGCAACCTCATCATAAAAGGCCTGGGCGTCATCGGGCGTATCAAAATAGCCGTTCTTTTCGCCCCACTCCTTCCAGCAGCCAGCCATACGATGCACCACCTGTTTGATCGAATGCTCGCTGCCCGTCACCGGCTTGCCCTCGCTGTCGGTGATCGCGTTCCCCTCCGCATCACGCTGGGGAATGCCTGTTTTACGGAAATACTTCTGTGCCAGAATATCGGCAGCAACCTGCGACCACTGCTGCGGCACCTCTACATTGTTCATTTCGAAAACCTTCGACCCATCGGGGTTGCGGAGTACTGACGTCCTTGTCGTGTATTCGAACCGGTCATAGACATTTTGGCCAGGTATGGTGAACAGGCGAGATATTTTCATGAGGTCTCAGGAGTAGAAATTTGATGGACTGAAGTATAGAATACTTTATAATAATCAGTTACAGACCAAAGAGAAACAAAAAAGGCCCGGAATAAACCTTGATGTTCCAGATGTTTAGCAATATAACATTTATCAAAAAAGTTGGGTATAGCTCTCTCCGAAAGGTATAAAAAAAGCAAGTTTTAATAATTGTCTGAAGCTGTTCGATAAGCTACTCAGGCTTTTTCAGGAAAATCAATTGGTATATTCTGGAGCGTTTCAACAAGAAACTCCCAGAATTTTCCGACCGAGAGGATGTTCACCTTTTCATCCGGTGAATGGGGATATCGAATAGTCGGTCCAAAAGAGATCATGTCAAGTCCGGGATAGGCGCCGCCTAAAATCCCGCATTCCAGACCGGCATGAATCGCCGTTATCTCTGGAACGTTACCGAACTGCATGGTATAGAGTGCCTGCATGGTCTTCAGGACAGGGGAATTCTGATTCGGTTTCCATCCCGGATAAGCTCCATCGAAGACCGAAACCGCCCCTGCAAGGTCAAAGATGCTTTTTATCATGAACTCAAGATCATCACGGGCAGAGTCAACCGAACTTCTCAGCAGACACTCTATGGTAATAACTCCATTGCCGGATTTGACCAGCGCAAGATTATTGGATGTTTCAACCAGAGCATCCATCTCATTGCTCATGCGCATCACCCCATTCGGACAAGCATAGATCGCATTCAGAACCTTTATAAAAATATCCTGTTCGATAACGCTCTCTGGAAGTTCGGCTGCCATCACGTCAATCTGCAGGGATGGCTCAACTCCCGAAAGTTCATTTTTGATCTTGCCGGTCAAGCTCGTTAAGCTGTTGAGGCACTCCTCCACCCTTGCCAAAGGAATGGCTACATAGGCAAATGATTCCCGGGGAATCGCGTTGCGGAGACTTCCCCCGTCAATGGAGGCAAGCTGCAGTCCGTACTGATGTCCATGATAAAGTATCCGGTTCATGATTTTGTTGGCATTGCCACGTCCTAAATGAATATCAACGCCGCTATGGCCGCCCTTCAACCCCGTCACCCTGATTCTGAAACCCCTGCACTCCATTGATAACGGTTGTTCGTTGAAGCGAAAGGTGATCTTTGCGTTGGTAGCACCGGCGCAACCAATAAACAGTTTGCCCTCATCTTCCGAATCCATGTTGATCAGAATCTTGCCCTTGAGCATACCAGGTTTCAGCCCGATTGCTCCCGTCATTCCAGCCTCTTCATTGCTGGTAAAGAGCGCCTCAAGCGGACCATGCTGAATCTCTTTTGATTCAAGCACCGCCATGGCAACAGCAACACCAAGACCATTGTCGGCGCCAAGAGTCGTGCCATTCGCCCTCACCCACTCGCCATCAAGAACCGTTTCAATCGGATCTTTTTCAAAATCATGCTGCTTGTCGCTGTTTTTCTGCGGCACCATATCAAGATGCCCTTGCAGAATCACCCCTTGACAATTCTCCATGCCGGAGGTGGCTGGCTTCCGAATAATAACATTGCCGACATCATCAACAAGAGTTTCCAGACCAAGGTTTTTACCAAAATCAGCGATGAACTCCCTGATTTGCTCCTCTTTCCCTGATGGACGTGGAATTTGTGTCAGGCTGTAAAAATGTTTCCATACCGCCGGTGGATTGAGCTGAAGAATATTGTGACTCATGTGCAATGATGGTTATTTCTTATTTCCTTTCGCTTTCCATGAACAAGTATAGTAATTTCCTTTATTTCAAACTGTTACAGGTATAGGAGAAACGGTTTGACCAAGCTCTCTGGCTAACCTGCTAAGGCTTCTTTTCTTGCCTTCGAGGAATTTGGCTTCATAAGCGGCCAGTCCTTCCTCGACAAACTCCGTCCCTTTGACCATGACTCGCCAAAACAATACCGCAAGCTTGCGAGCCAGGGCAATATTGGCAATCAGTCCCCCTCGTCGTGCCGCCAGACGACGGTAAAAGCCGCCCAACGCCATATCTTTGCTGCGTGCCAGTGATCGGGCCATCATGCAAAAATACCGGCCTACTCTGTTGCGACGGTGTTTGACGTTGCTCTTGCGCTTGCCGCTTTGGCTTGTTCCGGGAGCCAGCCCCAACCAAGCCGTGAAATGCTTTTCTGTGGGCCATTTGCTCAAGTCAGTTCCCACCTCACTGATGATCTGCAAGACACTGTAGTCGGTGTGTCCGGGCAGTATCGACAGATCCTTGCCCTGACACAGATCAATGAGCATACTGTGAAGGCCGGAGATTTGAGGCGCATTGGCACTGGGGTGTTTGCCGCCCTTTGCTTTGGGTTTTTCACCAATGCCGTCACCCTGCGTGTCATTATACGTGGTCCGTTGCAAGAGCAACTCTATTTGCTGGTCACATTCGGCGATCTGGCGCTGATAGTGTTCCCAGCTCTGCAGAGCTTGCCTGAGCGCAAACAGATGCTCCGGCTCCCAGGTATCGCGAAGTGCTTCGATGACCGCTTTCGCCTTTTTGTTCCGAATCATCGAGTGGCACAACTCCAGCAGTTTTGCCGGATCACGCTCTCCGTCCAGAATGGCATGCACTATGGCAAGGCCGCTGACTCCCATCAGTGAGCTGATGACGTTGTGCAGCTTGACGTTCATGCGCTCAAGCGCCTTTTGCATATGCTGCACCTGGCTGGCAGCAGATGCTATGTGATCTGTACGCAAACGCTGGTAATCCTGTAGCTTGCGAATATTCGATGGAGGCACGAACCCTGCCTTCAGCAGGCCGTGCGCATGCAGGGTAGCTCCCCATTGACAGTCCTTCATGTCAGTCTTACGCCCTGGCAGGTTGCGTGTTTGCTGGCCGTTGACCATCACCACTTCAAGGCCAGCCGCTTCAAGTACACCATAGAGCGACAGCCAGTAGACCCCGGTAGCTTCCATTGCTATGGAGTGGACACCTTCTCCCAACAGCCAATCACGCAATTCGTGCAACTGGCTGGTAAACGTCCCAAAAACCTTTGGCAGACCTCCAGCGATGGAAACATGCATATGCTCGCTGCCCACATCACAGAAGGCTGCCCGAGAATCGAGAACCGGTAACTCCTTCATCACCAACCCCCTTTTGGATTTGCAAATTTCAAAAAACAACTGAATTCACCTGCAAGCCCGACAACGCTTAGGGCATTATAAAGCTTTCCAGCGGGATGCGAATTTCGCTCACCAAAATGTGCACAGGAACGTGGCCGGAACCATTCTCAAAACCGGGCTATTGGCACCAGAATAGAGGACGGCAATACTGCTCACAGTGAATTCAACGCCAGAAATTTACCGCTTTTTTGTTCAAGGTCAGTGTGCGGTAACCGGTAGGCTACGGGAGGCTCAAAAGCAAAGTCGGAAGAGCTGCCAACTGACTACGGTACGAACACAAGGCGGAAGCCAACAACGGCGCTGCGGTCGCCGGTGATGCTGCTACTGCGATAAGCCGACCGACAGTCCTCGGCATAGTAAGTACCAGCTCCCGCCAAGAAGCACACGGTGCAAACCAGTTGCTGGCCCTGCCGGATTGTTCACCGTACCGTTCGCTTTACAGCCATCATAATACGTCCCACCGAACCAGTCATTGCACAACTCAAATACGTTGCCGTGCATGTTGTACAAGCCCCACGCATTCGGCGCAAAACTGTTCACCGAAACCGTGTTTTTTCTATAACCCCCTTTCGGATTGTTGTTATAGGGAGAGTTGCCGTCAAAGTTTGCCTGCTCAGTTGTAAGGTTCTCTCCAGTATTGAAAGGTGTTCCGCTTCCTGCACGGCATGCATATTCACGCTCTGCTTCTGTTGGCAAGCGGAAATGCTTCCCCGTTTTTGTAGAGACCCATTTGCAGTAAGCCAGCGCGTCATTCCAGCTCACATGCACAACCGGATGGCTCTCTTCACTCAGGGGGCGCACTCTACCTGACACGCCATAACGCCAGCTTACTCCTTCCGATGCTTTCACTTCACCATTGGAGACGATAAGACTGAAGCCATCTTTTTCAGCATCAGTCTGGTACCCTGTCGCTTCAACAAATCTCCTGAACTCAGCAACCGTCACAGCATATCTGCTCATAGAAAAGTTGCTCACCCGCACCTGATGTTGAGTTTCATTGTACGCAATACCATTTTTCTGCATTAACGCCTTGACTTCAGCCCTGCCAACCTCACCCTCAGAACTTCCCATCATAAACTCGCCGCCTCGAATCAGCACAAAGTTTTTTGGTTCAAAGAGTGCTACCGCCGCTTTTGCTGGCACTACTCCACTGAAAAGCATGAAGAGCGCAAGAAAGATAGCTGGAATAAGGTCTCGAATGGTCTTTGGTTTCATCTTTTACCCCAGATTATGGATTGCGTGAAAAATCAACGCAATTAACGTGCAATTTATCATTTATGAAGCTGTTACACAAACCGTCGTTGAAGCGGGTTTACATCGCTCTGAAGCTTGTCAGCCTATGAAGTGCTCTCCACGAACCGGAGCTGTAGTGCGGCTGGCTTGTGAAGGTGCCAAGTAAATCTTACTTGCGGAGCGGCGCGCCAGTACCATGCGTGCAAAGTGGCATAAAACATCGTGCGCAGAGCGGAAGTGACGGGCACCGGAAGCACAGGGCGCAAGCTTGCTTTACATTGGCGCTCTTGTGCCCAAGGGCAGCATGTTGGCTGCTGCTGCGGACGTGCAGAAGCGAAGGCGTTACTCCGCTTTCGCGGGAATATCCAAAAAAAACCGTATTTTATATTTGATTCTGCTCAGGAATGATCCACCTCAATTTTCAGTACCATATTCGTTGCGATGATTAAACATTATACCATCTTTTTAGCCCTAAAAAAATAGCTTGATTCACAGATTTTCCATGATATCCTGAAAGTAGGATAAAGCGTACACTATTTGCTGGGCACTCCCAGATATTCCAGGAACAACCTGTCTCTCTGTACTGATTCGGTAGACCAACGGTGGGTGCCCATGGCTGTTTGCACGTTGGTCGTTTCAATGCAGT
>CAISRC010000039.1 GCA_903887845.1 uncultured Chlorobiaceae bacterium | reverse complement strand
ACTGCATTGAAACGACCAACGTGCAAACAGCCATGGGCACCCACCGTTGGTCTACCGAATCAGTACAGAGAGACAGGTTGTTCCTGGAATATCTGGGAGTGCCCAGCAAATAGTGTACGCTTTATCCTACTTTCAGGATACCAAAGAAGATGCAGATGAATATTTTGATCCAGACACTCCGCCCCCTCATCTGACCCTGAAGTTCCACGCTTTCACGGAATGGTATAACGACTACTTCAAAACCATTCGGTCGTTTCCCACCAATACAACATGTAGTCCGGTAGAAATTCTCACGATCAACAAGAGTCGAATTGCAATACTGCCCCTGAACAGCGCCCTATTCTGTATCGACGATCATGACCAGGAAAAGCTCTTCATTGGTCGCCGCTGTCTCGATGCGGCAAGGAAACAGCTTGAAGCAGCAGATCTCAAGGTTGCCTTGATTCACCACCCCCTCGACTGGTTAAGCCCGATAGAAAAGACGAATATCGAAGCAAAACTTGAAGAGTCAGTCGATCTCTTGCTTCAGGGGCATTTCCATCAAGCCTCAACGAAAAGCATTGTTGCTGAGAATGGCGGTTACCTGAAGCTTGCTGCTGGAGCGTCTTATCAAACTCGTAAGTGGCCAAACACAGCAATGTATGCCACCTTCGAAGGCTACGGGGTAACCATCTTTCCGATTCGATATGAGGACGAACCAAAGGAACAATGGACGCTTGATACCAGTCTTTATCCGTCGCCTCTTTATACGAAATGGTTTCCGATTCCGGGGAGAGATGCTTCTCAGCAAGTCAGCTCGTTACCTTTGAGCGCTTGTGATACAGGGATGGTTACTGCTTCAGTACTCCCGGTGATAAAAAGCTACGAGCGCTACCGTGAAGCATTAAGGAGTCAGTTCAGAATAGTTGCAGCACGTGGGCTTGACGATTATCAGGATATAGAGATTCCACTTGAAGATGTGTTTATCGATCTTCACATCAGCGAGCTGTATGGCAAAGTGGATGCTCATGATAACCGCCATACCGTCGAAACGAAAAAAATGTCGCAGGATGCACTGCTTCAGGAAATATTTCATGGGAATGCCCGTACCAATGTTCTGCTTTTGATTGGTGATCCGGGCTCTGGCAAAACCACGTTATTGCAGCATTATGCGATGCTCTGCCTCGAAGGCAGTCATGAGCGACTGTTTCCCGAAGCCACCAGCGTCCGGGTTGTGTTTCTTGAACTGCGCAAACTGAATTTTGACTCCCACAACAAACCTGTGCGGTTGGCTGCGCAGATTATTGAGCTTAACAGGCCGTTATCTCTTTCTGCCGATGAGGTTGAAACGTGGTGGCAGGGCATGGGTGAAACACAGAGGGTTCTTGTTTTGCTTGACGGTCTTGATGAGGTCACTGAACTTGAAAAACGGAAAGCCATCTGTCAATGGATCGACGAAGAAGGCCATGCGTATCCCAATCGTTTTTTTATTGTAACCACTCGCAGAACCGGATATGTGACCAGCGATGGCGTTGAACTCACTCAAAGTCACAGGCGGGCTATCCTGGATGACCTTGATCAGGCTCAGCAATGGGATTTTTTATTGAAGTGGTTCAGGGCGGCATCAAAATTTGAAAAGGAGCGGGGCTTTACGATACATGACACAACCCCTCCAGACGATAAGGCAAGGGAACTGTATGCGTATCTCTATCCTCAAGAAGACGATAAGAGTGAAGAGAAGAGCAACGAGGAAACTGAAAAGAAGAAAAAGGGGTTGCAGCAGATTGCCGGTATTCCGCTGCTATTGAAGCTGATGGCTCTGCTTTACAAACTGCGTGATTTTAAACCCGATTCTCGAATTGCCTTGTATCACGTTGTCATCGTGTATCTGCTTCATGGCAGGGATAACGTCCGGCAGATATCCTATGGTATCGCTCCAGAACAGTCAACAACGGTTCTCGGCCTTCTTGCCTATACCATGCAAAAAAAAACCTGTCTCGATCTTTCTGAGGACAAAATGAAAGAGATTATGGAAAGCCGTTTTCAATCGCTCACTACGACAGTCGGGCTTGACACGTTTTTCGGCTTTATGGTAAACAGAAGTGGAATTCTTAAACCGAACGGTCATGCATACCGGTTCTGGCACAAGACGTTCCAAGAGTATCTGGCAAGCAGGGAGATGGTACGCGAAAGCTGGTCGGATGTTTTTGTGGGTTCGATTGTTCAGCATTATGATGACCGTCAGTGGGAGTGGGATGAAACGCTGAGGTTTTATTTCGCACAGATAGATGGACGTGTTTTTGACAGCTTTATGAATCAGTTGTTCAATCCGGAAATAACGACTGATGTATTGCAGCGAAAGTTGCAGTTGATGAAAACCTTGATCAGGGAATCACGGGAGTGCTCAACCGGGGCGTTATGCCGCAAGCTCAAAGACCCTCAACTCTCACTTGATGTGCAATGGTATATCCTTGATTGCCTTGAAACCATAAACAAGCCTGCCGCTCTGGATGCTGTTCGGGATTTTCACGAGCGCGCCAAACAAGTGGACGAACCTGATGACAAACTCAAACAGCGGGTACTTGATAAAGCTGACGGGCTTATTAACCAACTGGAACGGACAGCCGGTATTAAGCGTAACCTTCCGCTGAAAGAAGAAAAAGAGAAAACAAAACATGACAGACCGCCGGAACAGTTGCCCCGTATCATCAGTAATACATACGAAGGCGATGCACAGTACATCCTGATACCGGGAGGAAACTACTGGTATTCGGCGATGAAGAAAGCGGTAGATGTTGCTGATTGTTACGTTGCCAAGTATCCAGTTACCAACAAGCTTTATCGCTCATTTATAGCTTGGTTGAAGGAAACGGATTCCGGGCAGAACCATGCTTCAGCATTCAGGGCAGAACTGGACAGGATTGCGAAGAGCAACGAATGGGGGCCAGAGTTTGGTGATTATCTCAAAGGAGAAAGCGACAACCTTGCAGCATTGTTTCGTTCAGAGAATGATGAGGATCGCAAATTCGGTGGCGACAATCAGCCGGTTGTAGGGGTAACCTGGTATGCTGCCCGTGCCTATTGTCTCTGGCTTTCGATGCTCGAAGAGAGAGCAGGCCATTATCGTCTTGCGCATGAAGTTGAGTGGGAGTGGGCAGCAGGCGGAAAACAGGGGACAATCGGGCAGAAAGTGCGTAACTATCCCTGGGCAGACAATATAGAACCGAACTCTAAACTGCTCAACTATGACAGTAATGTAGGAGCCACAACACCAGTCGGCAGCTATCCCGATGGAGCGACACCTGAAGGGCTTTACGATATGGCGGGCAATGTCTGGGAGTGGTGCAGCGATTGGTATGGAGATGACGGTACGTTTACCAACCCACTCGGTCCTGAAACTGGTTCGTACCGTGTGCTTCGTGGCGGGTGCTGGGGCCACGACGCCGGGTACTGTCGGTCGGCGATTCGCCTCAACAGCACCCCCGACAGCCGGAACAACGATATTGGCTTCCGCCTGGTCTTCGTCCCGTAGTCAGTTGGCTGCTCATTCCGGCTTTGCTTTTGAGCGAGAGTGATGTTACAACATTGTGGTGAACGGCAGTGAGGGACGAACGGACGTGCGCCATAATGTTGCGTAACAGAGCGACAACAGAAATGACCACAGCAGGTGGTCCGACGTTTTTTTTTGAAAAGATACCAATCTCACGCAGGGTAAACACAACACGTACCACCATGCAGATAAAACTGTTTACCATCCCCATCGGTGACAGCGGCGCGGCCCAGCAAGAGATGAACACCTTTCTGAAGGCGCATAAAATTCAGGAAATCGAACAACAGCTCATCAGCAACAACAACGGAGCCTGTTGGTGTTTTTGTGTGCGTTACCTTGAGACTGTCTTCAGCGCAGCTTCAGAGAGCAAGGTCAAGGTTGATTACCGCCAGGCGCTGGATGAGCCAACCTTTCAGAAGTTCTCGAATCTGCGTGCTATACGAAAACAGGCGGCAGCAGCCGAAGGGCTATCGGCATTTATTGTGTTCACCGACGAAGAGCTTGCCGAGCTTGCAAAACTTGAGGAGATCACCGTCAAGAGCATGTTGGGTATCAAGGGAATTGGCGAAAAGAAGGTCGAGCGCTATGCTCACTATTTTATGGGAAAACCAGAAACCAATGAAGCGCCAGGGGCAGTTGCTTGAACAGATTGCTGATCTGAAGAACCTCTACCAAGCATTTTACAAGGCACAAAAAGGCAAGTCTTCCAAGCCTTATGTCTCTGCCTACAGAGAGCAGTTGCAGCAAAATTTGCAGCGGTTGCAGCGTCAAATAATGTCAGGCGAGGTGGAGACGGGCAACTATCACACCTTCACCATGTACGACCCCAAAAAACGGCTGATTTGTGCCACCCCTTTTTCGCAGCGGGTGTTGCATCATGCCATCATGAATGTTTGTCACGCCTCCTTTGAAAACCATCAACTCGCTGGCAGTTTTGCCAGTCGTTCCGGAAAAGGCACGTATGCTGCCCTCGACAAGGCAAGGCAGTATAATCAGCGGTACCGGTGGTTTTTAAAACTTGATGTCCGCAAATATTTTGAGAGCATTGACCATGCCATCCTGAAACAGCAGCTACACCGTCTGTTCAAAGACCCGCCACTTTTGCTGCTGTTCGAGCAAATTATTGACAGCTACTCCACCGCCTGGCAGAAAAGTGTTCCAATTGGCAACCTGACCAGCCAGTATTTTGCCAACCACTTTCTCTCTGTTGCAGACCATTACGTCATAAGGGGATTAAAAGCACCGGCCTACGTCCGGTATATGGACGACATGGTGTTGTGGCATCACGATAAAGCGGCGTTGCTGGCGATTGGCTACAGGTTTCAGGAGTTTATCGCCAGAGAACTGCTGCTTGAGCTGAAGCCCTTTTGCCTGAACGAAACCAGAAAGGGGTTGCCGTTTCTGGGTTATCTGCTCTATAACGATCAAGTGCGGCTCGCCCCTCGAAGCAAAAAACGCTTTGTTGCAACATCGCTGCTTTATGAGGTCAAGCTGCAAATGGGGCAATGGTCACAAAAGGAGTTCGCCAACCACGCCATGCCATTGGTTGCCTTTACCGAATACGCCAATGCAAGAGAATTCAGAAAAAATGTGTACCGTACACTTGTGGCCAGTGAGGAATAAGGGCATCAGTCGTGGGTTCGAACCGTGTGCTTCGTGGCGGGAGCTGGAACAACAACGCCGAGAACTGTCGGTCGGCGAATCGCAACAACAACACCCCCGACAACCGGAACAACAATATTGGCTTCCGCCTGGTCTTCGTCCCGTAGCTCAAAAGCAAAGTCGGATGACTGCCTCTGAACAGATTGATGACCCCGCCCCTGATTCTGTCAGGGCAAAGAGCGCCACACACCATGCCCGGCATTGGTAGGACGAGCCGGATAGCCGTTTCGAAGATGACGGGCATTTTTTTCGGTAAGTTCTGAAGAGAGGTGCAGGATCAACCGCTTTTGATGGGGAGGATGTAGTACTCTGTTTTTCAGATTGACAAATAATTCTGCTACATTTTATTACTGTGTCTCAAAAAGATATATGACAAGGGTAATCAGGTCGTCTTCACGGGTAGTTTCAGCGTTTATTTTGAAACACTTATATCAGGGAAAGAGGTCATGCTGACATTAAATATAAACTATGATGTTTTGGCAGACAGGCTTGTTACGATTCAGTTGCCTCAAGAAGTCTCCCCAGGGAGGCATGAGTTGGTAATTGTGCTGGAAGAGCATCCGTCACGGGCCGCTTGCCTCACAGATAATTCTGTGGAAAAACTTAATGCCTTTATCAAAAAACGATACGAATTATCGTTAAGCGAACCATTGCTGGATGGTGAGAAAATCTTCACCACGATGGCGGCACGACATGCCGAATAAGCCCTTTCGAATACAGCTCTCTTCAGGCGCTGAGAAAGATCTCAAGAGAATTGAAGAATATGCGGTTATGTTAGAGACCAGGAGCCGAAGAATTCTTGCGTTGAGCAATGCGGTGTTATCCCTGAAAGAGAGTTGGAAGTTATTTCCCTACTTTGATCGTGACAGAGGTGTTCGGGTTTGTTATGTCGAAGAATGGTATAGCATATTTTATAGGGTGGATGAGAAGGCAAGGCAAGTTGTTGTGATCGCCATTCTTGGACAGGCTGAAGACCTCAATAAAGTGCCTGTTTGAATTATTCGGTGTTACAACCAAAACTTACCCCATTTGTGATGAAGCCAGCAGCCGCATCAATTATTTGTACGCTCTCCTGAGCCTGGAATTCACCGTTTCCAGATCAAACAGCGCCGGATTAAAATCAGTGATACCAAAACTATCCGCCAGCCACTCCGCTCTGTCAGCGTAATCGGGGTGCAGTTTGTCGCTCATAACCTCAACCAAATCCATGTATCCCCAGATGCCGCCACAATCCTCCGGCGGGCAGGCCCCTTTGCCCTTGATGCAGCAAGGCAGTGTTATGGCGCTGTCAAAAGGAAGAATTTTTTCAAGCGTCACCTTGTGCTGCCATCCATCGCCAAAATCATACTCATAGGTCAGGGAATCCTTCTCTTGCCGCAACAGGCTTGACAGAATCTCCTTGTTTTCATCCTTGACCGACATGCCGAAAAAGAAGTTCTTTTCCTCCTTGTCAGGCACTCCGTACAGCTCCCTTCCAAGAACAAATTGATGGAGGTGCTCGTCGAACCATCCCATCACCGCCTGCATGACCGTGTGTAGCTTTCCGAGGGTGATCGTGTCGGCCACCAGAATGCGCCGCCATATCGGAGGCCTTGAGCCAATCAACGTAACTTTCAGTTGATAGATGGCCGTCGGTGTTTGTGGTCTCATGAAAAACTCCGTAGAAAAGATAAATCAGTGTGGTGCTTGTTCAATTGCGGAGCGTTCCCCGTTTGGCCCCCTCCATGCTGCTGCAAAAATATAAATCAAGTTGGGGCAACAATCAAAGAGGTTGCCGAGAGAGAATTATTGTTTTTTCTATTGAACTGTATACTTTACAGCTACGCATTCACTATCAGCAACAACCAAGGAGAGAGCCCATTGTTTGAGCAGACATTCAAGAATATTGACGATATCCTCCACAAAGACGCGGGCTGCGGCAGTGAGCTCGACTACATTGAGCAGACCTCGTGGATACTTTTTCTCAAATACCTTGACGACCTTGAGAAGGAGAAGCAGATTGCGGCAGAGCTCTCCGGCAAACCATATATCCCGCTGCTCAGTCCCTGGTATCGCTGGGAAACGTGGGCAGCTCCAAAAACCGCCGATGGCAAGATTGACCATAACCGGGCGTCGACTGGCGATGACCTCAAGGATTTTGTTGACCGCGAGCTTTTCCCCTATCTGAAAACCTTCAAAACCTCTGCGGACAGCTCCGCTACCATTCAATACAAGATTGGCGAGATCTTCAGCGAGCTGAAAAATCGTGTCCAGAGCGGCTACAACCTGCGTGAGGTGATAAACCGGATTGATGAACTCCGTTTTCGTACCAATGCCGAAAAGCATGAGATGAGCCATCTCTACGAGAGCAAAATCAAAAACATGGGCAATGCCGGGCGCAACGGAGGCGAATACTACACCCCGCGCCCGCTCATCAAAGCCATTGTCAGGGTTGTTGCTCCCGTCATCGGGCAGAAAATCTACGATGGTGCCGTCGGTTCAGCGGGTTTCCTTGCCGAAGCCTGGGAGTACCTGAAGACCAGCAAGAGCCTCACCACCGGCGATATGGAGACATTGCAGAAAAGCACCTTTTATGGCAAGGAGAAGAAGGGGCTGGCCTACATCATCGGCATCATGAACATGATTCTGCATGGCGTTGAAGCGCCAAACATTGTGCACACCAACACCCTCGCCGAAAACCTTGCCGACATTCAAGAGCGCGACCGGTTCGACATCATCATCGCCAATCCACCCTTCGGCGGCAAAGAGCGGGCCGAGGTGCAGCAGAACTTTCCCATCAAGTCGGGCGAGACCGCCTTTCTCTTTCTCCAGCACTTCATCAAAATTCTCAAGGCTGGCGGCAGGGCTGGTGTGGTCATCAAAAACACCTTTCTCTCCAATACCGACAACGCCTCCGTCAGCCTTCGCAAGCTTCTGCTCGAAAGCTGTACCCTGCACACCGTGCTCGACTGCCCCGGCGGCACCTTTCAGGGCGCGGGAGTCAAAACCGTGGTGCTCTTTTTCGAGAAGGGCGCACCGACAAGGAAGATCTGGTACTATCAGCTCGACCCCGGACGCAACCTCGGCAAAACCAACCCGCTGAACGACAACGATCTGGCGGAGTTTGTAGCGTTGCAGAAAAGCCGTGCCGATTCTACAAAGTCGTGGAGCGTGAGCATGGCCGATGTTGACCGCACAACGTGGGATTTATCAGTCAAAAACCCCAACAGCAGCGGAGAGGTGGCGCACCGGAGCCCGCAGGATATTATGGAGGAGATTGCGGCGCTTGATGCAGAGAGTGCGGAGGTGCTGGGGAAGATTCGGGAGCTGTTTTCAATGGAGAGTTGACAATGGATAGTGGACAATGAAAACTCCAACCACTGGTTGGGGAATTGCTCGGATTGCCGGAATGACCAAAACTCTAACCGTCGATTAGAGAATTGTACCATCAAATGCAACTTATTGTATTAATTGATAATGAGTGAATTGCTGAAGAGTTATAAGGGATGTGCAAAAATGCAACCGTTGGTTGCAGAAATGGTGCCTCGCAGTTATTGCGCTTGTTCTGACGGTGAGATGGTATGTGATCTTCCAAGTCCTGATGCCATTGCGGAGCGCCTTCGCTTGTGGGACGCAGGGGAGGGGAGGGAATGAAGGACGGCTGGGAAATGAAGAGGCTGGGGGATGTGTGTGAAGTCATCGCGGGCCAGTCGCCTGAGGGGCGATATTATAACATTGATGGCCAAGGTATGCCATTTTACCAAGGGAAAAAAGATTTTGGAGAGACGTTTGTCGGTAGTCCGACGACTTGGACGACTCATGTTACGAAGATTGCCAAAATGGGTGATATTCTTATGTCTGTGCGTGCTCCTGTCGGTCCTGTGAATTTCTCTACCGATGAAATTTGCATTGGACGAGGATTGGCTGGTATACGCTGTACAGATGAACTGAGCAGATATTTTCTGTTTTATCAGTTATTGTTTTTACAACCTATCATAGCAGGGAAAGAGGGAGCTGTCTTCGCCTCAATCAATAAATCTGAAATTGAGGCGTTGCCTATTTTTTTTGTGTCTATTCACGAGCAGCAGCGCATCGTCGCTCTACTCGACGAAGCATTCGCGGCGATTGCTACCGCCAAAGCAAACGCTGAAAAGAATCTCAAAAATGCCCGTGCACTTTTTGACTCGTATCTGAATTCCGTTTTCTCCCGGCGTGGTGATGGGTGGGTAGAGAACAAACTGGTATCGTTAACATCCAAAATAGGAAGTGGTGCAACCCCTCGAGGTGGTGGAGAATCCTATAAAATGGAAGGCACTTCTCTGATTCGCAGTTTAAACGTACACGATCCGGGTTTCAGGTATTCCAAACTTGCCTTTCTTGATGATGGCCAAGCTGACGGGCTCTCAAACGTCATAGTTCAGCCCGGAGATGTTTTGTTAAACATTACAGGCGCCTCTGTTGCGCGATGCTGCATTGTGCCCGATGACGTTTTACCTGCTCGGGTAAATCAGCATGTTTCCATCATCAGGCCGATTGCCAGCAAGCTGGATTCAGATTTTCTTCATTATTTGTTAATTTCCAAGTATTACAAGGATCAATTACTGCAAACAGGTGCAGAAGGCGGTGCAACAAGACAGGCAATCACCAAGGCACAGATTCAGGATTTCACTGTGGGATATCCTGAAGATAGAGGAGAACAACAATCAATCGTCTCAAAACTGAATGCACTTTGTGCAGAAACCCAACGTCTCGAAGCGATTTACCAGAAAAAGCTTGTGGCACTTGATGCGCTGAAAAAGTCCATCCTTCACCAGGCTTTCACAGGGGAGTTGTGAGCATGAAGCAACAAAATCGGCTCTCTGTTTGAACGATTATGGCAACACACTCTCCCATATATTATTGGTGTCAGTGATTGTGGTCACTCTCCCTGCCTTGATATCTTCTCTGCCACGCTCAATTGCTTCCATGACCTTGGGGTTGTCAAAATAGTCGTCTGTATTGCGCGATAACTGACGTGGCGGGACAGGAAGATTCTTGGATTGTGGCTTGTCGGGAATTGTTTTCTGCTTCAAAAATCCACAAAATCCAGCACCTCTTGACGCATAGATTCAGGAAGCTCTTTCACCACCTTGTATATTTGCTCTGCGGTTGTCATTGGTTCTCCTTGTGCAAAAGGTGGTAAGAGAAAATTTTGTATTTTAACGTAATGAAATTTCAACATATTTTTTGTCTGCAACTCAGCGATGGAACGTATTCACTCTATAAATCCGGAACGCATACTCTGGTGCTGTGCCGATTATGGTATTACACCGGGGGAGCTTGCCTCTGAACTGGGTATTGCGCCGAGCAGTATTGAACTGGTGATGGCGGGTGAAGATGGCATGACCTTTAACCAGTTACGCAAGGTGGCAGACTATTTTGGTCGTGGAGTGCTTTTTTTTCTGGAAGATGGCCCTGTCGATGAGGCACAGGTGCATACTGCGCAATTTCGTACGCTGACCAACCAGAAACCTGAGGTGACTCCAACCCTCAGAAAATTGATTGAGCGGGTTGAGAAACAGCGTGAAGTTTACCTCGGCTTGCTTGAAGATATGGATGAGTCTGATCGGGTTCGTTTTACTCCCCCTGACCTGCAAGGTATTACTCTGCCAGAAGCCGCACACGCTGTACGCAAGTGGTCAGGCTTGCTTGATACCAATGATTTTGACTCTTACCGTGCGGCATTGGAGACGAAGGGGGTTCTGGTCTTTCGAAGCAATGGCTATAGCGGGAAGTGGCAGATTCCTAAAGAGAATCCGATTCTTGGGTTTACTCTGTACGATCCGGTTTGTCCCGTGATTTTTATCAAAAAACAGGCTTCTGAGCAGCGGCAAACATTTACGCTGATGCACGAATTAGGCCATTTGCTCCTGCACAAAGCCAGTTCAATTGATGATGAGCATGATTTATACTCTCATCAGGGCAGGGAGCGTGATGCCAATGCGTTTGCTGGTCATCTGCTGGTGCCGGATGCTTTTCTTGCCATGATCAATGATGGAGAACGTCCTGATGAGGTCTCTCAATACGATGTGTGGCTGGATCGGCAATGCAGGGCTTGGGGTGTAAGTGGCGAGGTTATTTTGCGTCGTTTACTGGATGCAGGTCGTTTACCTCAACGTGACTATACCGCTTACCGGCAATGGTGTTCAACATTGATTGTTTCGCTCAAAGATGGCGGAAACCGTCAGTATCGTCACCGTGAGCCAAGGCATGTGTTCGGTGATACCTATGTGCGAACGGTGCTGGATGCCTTGAGTGATCGTCATATTACACTGGCCAAGGCAAGTAATTATCTCGATAGCATTAAAATCAAAGATTTGCATAGTTTGGAGAGTTATTATGCAGGCCTTTGACGCTTCATCCATCATCCATGCCTGGGATAATTACCCGATCATTCAGTTTCCGGGCCTGTGGGATTGGATGGCATCTCAAATTGCTGAAAAAAAACTTGTGATGCCAAGTGTGGCTTATGATGAAGTCGCAAACAAAATACCAGAATGTGGAGAGTGGCTCAGGGATAACAAGATTGAGTTATTGGCCATAACGAACCCGATTCTTCATGAGGCGTTAAAGATCAAAAATCTACTCGGTATTGTTGGCGACAGCTACCACTCGAAAGGTGTGGGAGAAAATGATATTTTTATTATAGCGACAGCAAGTATCAACAACACAGGATTAGTATCAAATGAAGGACGGCAGCCAAAGCTGCCAGATAATCTCGCAAAAAGCAAGATCCCTGTAATTTGCGCAATGAGTGAGATTGGGGTCACGTGCATAAACTTTATAGAATTTATCAAACGCTCAAAAGTGGTGTTCAAATAGTTTTTTTGCAAAAATTTTCTTTCAGTTGCAGAAAAGCCACAGCGGATAATCAATTATTGCGTGAACTGCTCATCTCATTCGGCACCAGCGGGAAGAGGATTATTACTGAGGGTGTTGTTTTGAAACTTTAAAATACTATGCAGGATAGATGACCATGCCATTAACACTTCATGCAAAAGCTCGGCTATGGTTACTTTTCCTGCTGACAGCTCTGATGCTGGTTTCGCTTCCGGTATCGACTATGGCGCTAACAGTCGGTGAAGAGAGTGGAGGAGGCGTCGTTTGTTATGTCAATGCCTCAGGAAAGCATGGCCTTATTGTCTCCAGATGGGATATGAAAGGTCACTCTCCGGGCTGTCCTGAAGGTTTTTTTACCTGGGACGATGCTCAATTGGCATGCAGGAATTATGTGAGCTGTGATTATAATGACTGGTTTTTGCCAAACAAGGATCAGTTGAACAAACTCTATCTTAATAATAGTGGCCTTGGCTCTTTTACGGTTTCCTATAACCACTACTGGAGTTCAACGGTAGATAGTGCGGGGCACGTCTGGGTGCAGGGTTTTGGTGGCGGGTTTCAGGTTCAGAACTTCAAGACGAACAGTAATCGTGTTCGCGCTATGCGGACTTTTTAATCCAATAATGATAACCATTATGAAACTAAATGCAAAAGTGCCTTTCACCCGGCTATTGCTCATGCTGCTGCTTGTCGGTCTGAGTATGTTTACCGTTTCAGCGCTCTCTTCGGCGGCGACGCCACAGATGGGCGACAGCTATGGCGGAGGAGTTGTCTTGTATGTTGATGGTACCGGTCAGCACGGCCTTATTGCCGCCAAAACGGATGTGACGGTGAACATTTCAGGTAAAGAGAAGGGATTTTTTACCTGGTATAGCGCCAAAGTTGCTGCCAACGCTTTTGTTGAGGGTTACAGCGACTGGTTTTTGCCGAACAAGGAGCAGTTGCATCAGATATATAGTCATCGCAGTGCTCTTGGTGGTATTGAAAGCACTTACTACTGGAGCTCCTCTGAGAGTGATGCGAGTAAAGCGTGGGCACAGGATTTCACTACCGGGGAGAAGCTCGATGGTAATAAAACAAACACCGGTCGTGTAAGGCCTGTTCGGTTTTTTTGATGAACGAAGCCGAAACGAGAGCGGAACTGATTGACCCGCAACTGAAGGCAAGCGGGTGGGGAGTTGTTGAGGGGACAAAAGTTCAACGGGAGTATCCGATTACTGCTGGAAGGATTCAGAGTGGCGGTATTCGTGGTAAATCGCTGATGGCCGATTATGTACTGGTCTATCATGGCAGGAAGCTGGCGGTTATTGAGGCCAAGAGCAGTGACCTTAAGGTGGGTGAAGGGGTAGCTCAGGCCAAGAATTATGCCGAAAAGCTTCAGCTTGCAACCACTTTTGCCAGTAATGGCCGGGAGATTTACCAGATCAACATGAGCACCGGTGAGGAGGGGTTGATCGACGTGTTTCCTTCGCCGGATGAGCTTTGGCAGAAAACCTTTGCGGTGCCGAACCGGTGGGAAGAGCGGTTCAACAGCGTTCCCTTTGAGGAGATCGGCGGCACAAAAACGGTGCGCTATTATCAGGAGCTTGCAGCCAACAAGGCATTGGAAGCCATAGCTCAGGGTAAACCCCGCATTCTGCTTACCCTTGCGACTGGTACCGGCAAAACCTTTATTGCCTTCCAGATTGTCTGGAAGCTTTTTCAGAGTCGATGGAACCTCAACCGTGACGGCAAGCGGAGACCGAGGGTGCTCTTTCTTGCTGACCGGAATATTCTCGCCAATCAGGCGTTCAACGCGTTTTCTCCGTTTCCTGCCGATTCGCTTATCCGTATCAAGCCGGATGAGATTCGCCGGAACGGGCGCGTGCTAACCAATGGTAGTATTTTCTTTACCATCTTTCAGACCTTCATGACCGGCAAGGAGAACTCTCCTTGCTTTGGCGATTACCCGCCTGACTATTTTGACCTGATTATTATCGATGAATGCCATCGGGGCGGAGCCAACAACGAAGGCAACTGGCGGGGGATTCTTGACTATTTCTCACCGGCAGTGCAGATTGGTCTCACGGCCACTCCAAAACGCACCGACAACGCCGATACCTACGCCTATTTCGGTGATCCGGTTTTTATCTATTCGCTCAAGGAGGGGATCAACGATGGTTTTCTCACTCCCTTCAGGGTTAAACGCATCAAAACTACCCTTGATGATTACCTCTACACCTCTGACGATCAGGTCATAGAGGGTGAGGTGGAGCAGGGGCGCCTCTATATTGAGCCCGACTTCAACCGCACCATTGAGATCAGGGAGCGTGAAGCCAAACGGGTGCAGATTTTGCTCGCGAATATCAATCAGCAGGAAAAGACGATTGTATTTTGCGCCAATCAGGCTCATGCAGCGCTGGTGCGCGATTTGATTAATCAGTATAAAAGTAATCCCGACACAAACTATTGTGTAAGGGTTGCGGCCAATGATGGTGAGTTGGGGGAGGAGTATCTGCGGGCTTTTCAGGACAACGAAAAGACTATCCCGACAATGCTGACCACGTCGCAGAAACTTTCCACCGGCGTTGACGCACGAAATATTCGCAACATTGTTCTCCTGCGGCAGATCAACACGATTATCGAATTCAAGCAGATCATCGGGCGCGGTACCCGGCTTTTTGATGGCAAGGAGTACTTTACCATCTACGACTTTGTCGATGCCTGCCACCACTTTCAGGATGTGGAGTGGGACGGTGAGCCGGTTGACAAGACGACAATAACGGAGGGTGAGCCGCCAATTATCCGCGAAGAGGGTGAACCCTATCCGCCAGAGTTTCCCGAGCCACCCCGTGAGCTTCGCCAAAAGCTGAAAATAAAGCTTAGCGACGGCAAGGAGCGTGAAATACAGCACACCATTGCCACCTCGTTCTGGAGCTCTGATGGCAAGGTTATTTCCGCGCAGGAGTTTATGCAGGGCATGTTTGGCTTGTTGTTGCCGGAGTTCTTCAAAAGCGAAGAGGAGCTGAGGTCGTTGTGGTCAAATCCGCAAACCCGCAAAGCTCTGCTTGCCAGGCTTGCTGAAGCTGGATATGGAAAAGGGGAGCTGGAGTCGATTCAGAAGCTGATCAATGCTGAAAACAGTGACCTCTTCGATGTGCTCGAATTTGTCTCTTTCGCCAAGCCGCCAATTACCCGCGAAGCAAGGGTGGCCCAAGCGCAAAACAGCATCTATGACGGACTGGATGAGAAGCAGCGAGAGTTTGTGGAGTTTGTGCTTGCCAAATACATTGAGACCGGTGTCGGAGAGCTTGATCAGGAAAAGCTGCCACATCTGCTGCAGCTCAAATATCATGCACTTTCGGATGCGACCGCGCTTCTCGGCAGCACGGAGAAGATTTTGTCGACTTTTATAGAGTTTCAGAAGCATTTGTATCAGCGGCCTGCGGCGTGACGAACAACAGTATTATACGACGGTTTTCTTTGTCTCCTTTTTTGATTTCCATGGTTTGAATATTGAGACAAAGAGAGTAATCATCAATATCAGGACTTGAACTGTTCCAAAAAACAGATTCATTCTTTGATTGTACAGATAGGCGGCATCACCCAAAGATGCCATGCCGAGTTTGCCGGAGATTTCCATCATGGCAGCTTCCCAGGGGCCAAGAAAAAAGGTACCAAACACAATGGCCGTAACAGTAACAATCCACTTGAAGGTCAGCCAGTTGTGCTTGAAGAAGCCCCACTTGGTGAATAATGAGTAAGTCAATCCGGTAAGAAGGGAGCCTATCGCTCCAGGAACCACAACAATGGACATATCAACGTGATGAAGGCTCTGGTTGATTCCGTACAATACGCGGCCATCAGTAATAGCGGACTTCAAAAAATAGAGTGATATCAGGGAAACTGCTCCGCCCACCCAGCAGGCAACGGCAATCAGGTGAAAGCCTTTGAGCCACTTTACTCCATTTGCGGATAATTTTGGCATGTTACTCCCGCGCGGCCTCAACCAGCTCGGCAGCCAAAGTAAGTGATGAGGCTGAAATCTGTTCTCCGCTGATGAGGCTGGCAATGGCCTGCAGGCGGTTTTCGTCATCGAGCGGGGTGACCTCTGTCACGGTTCTCTCCTGCTGAACGGATTTTTTAACGCTGAGGTGCAGGTCGCCCATGGCGGCAATCTGCGGCAGGTGGGTAATGGCTATGATCTGGTGCAGGCGTGAGAGTTTTCTCAGGCTTTTGCCGACGGATTCGGCGACCCGGCCGCTGATGCCGCTGTCGATTTCATCGAAAATGAGGATAGGCAGCTTGGCTGATTCAGCGAGTGCGCTTTTCATGGCAAGCATCACTCGTGAAATTTCTCCGCCGGATGCCACCTTAATGAGTGGTCTTGGTTTTTCGCCGGGGTTGGTGGAAATCAGAAACTCAATATTGTCATAACCCGAGGGGAATGCGGTATATGTTTTGCTGTCACTGAAAATTTCACCATCAGGATGCTCTTCGTGGGTGATGCTGACAATGAACGTGGCGTTTGGTATACCGAGTTCTGCCAACTGTTCCTGAATGGCTGTTTCAAGGCGGCTCGCAGCGTTCTGCCGCTTGTTGCTGAGTGTTTCAGCATGAAGAGAGAGTTCTGTTTTTCTGAGCGTTATTTCCTGCTCAATGCGGCTGACCTCATCTTCAAGGTTCTCTTCAAGCAAGCTTTTTGCATCAAGCTCGTTTTTCAGCTCGATCAGTTCAGTATGCGTGCGGCCATATTTTTTACAGAGGCGCTGGAGCTGAAGCTGCCTTTCCCGTAAAGTCTCAAGTCGATCAGGATTGAAATCAATACCCGAAGTGTAGCTGCGCGTGAAGCGTGAGAGTTCATCGACAATACTTTTCGCAGTACGGGCCTCTTCGATGTGCAGGTCGAAGCGCTTGTCGATGGCGGCAAGTTTTTCGATGGTATGCAGCGCAGCAGTGATGGCGGAATAGAGAGAATGCTCGCCGTCGTAGAGCAGGTCGTTCAGGGTGCTGCTCAGTGTGAAAAGGGTTTCAGCATTTTCGAGGAGGGTAATTTCTGTCTCAATGGATGCTTCTTCGCCGCTTTTCAGCTCTATGCTGTTGAGCTCCTTCAACTGAAAATCGATAATCTCTTTTTTGTCGCGGATGGCGGCGGCCTCTTTTTTGAGTGTTTTCAACTGCTGCTGGAGCCCCTGAAGCAGTGACCGGGTGTTTTTGTAGGCGGTTACCTCCTCTGTCGTTAGAGCATAATCATCCAGCAGGGTTTCGTGGGTGTTGGCGTGCAGCAGCAGTTGGTGTTCATGCTGGCCGTGCAGGTCAATCAGCTCTTCTCCTGTCTGTTTGAGAAGGGCTGCTGTGCAGGGCGTATCGTTGATAAAGCAGCGGGACTGGCCGCCCGACGAGAGTTCTCTGCGGAGAATGAGTTCTGATGCAGTTTCAATGTTTGCGGCCTGCAGCAGACTCTCAATCTTTTCGGAGTGAACCTCTTTGAGAATGGCTTCAATGACTGCTTTGGTTGTGCCTGAGCGCACCAGATCGCTGCTGGCCCGCTCGCCAAGAACGAGGTTCAACGCTCCGATAAGAATTGACTTGCCAGCGCCGGTCTCTCCGGTAATAATGGTCAGTCGAGGGTTGAATTCAACGGTCAACTCCTGGATCAGTGCAAAATTTTTAATGTAGAGACTGAAAAGCATGGCCTGGTATTGCACTCATTATGCTTGATTCGAAGAGGAGGATTTTTCTTTTTTCGGCTTTTCATCGGCCGCGTTGCTGAACTCTTCTTCTATTTCGCTCTGGGCCTTTTTAAACTCTTTCATTCCTTTTCCCAAACCTCTCGCAAGCTCTGGAAGCTTTTTTGCTCCAAACAGCAGCAGGATGATAAGCAGAATGAGCACAAGTTCCTGTCCACCTAATCCGAACATAGGTATTCCTCCAGAAATTTACAGTGATGAAAATCATGGTATCATGCTGATTATATAAGCAATATGCCTTCCTGAAGCAACTCTTTTCACCGTTGGAATCAGTAGCGGGCAAGGATGGTTTCGCCGGCACGGGTTCTCTGGCCGGGCTGAACGGCTATTTTAGCTGCCGGGGGCAGGATGATGTCAACTCTTGAACCGAACTTGATCATGCCGAACCGTTTGCCGATTCTTGCCATTTCACCGCATTGTAAAGTACAGACGATTCTTCTGGCCAGAAAGCCTGATACCTGGTTGAACAGTACCTCTATTTCGCCGTTGTCAATACCGATCTCCATCCTTTCGTTACTCTCCATGCTCTGTATATCGAATGCCATCAGGAATTTACCAGGGCAGTAGCGCAGATGGGTAACTTTTCCGGTGATGGGAATGCGGTTGACGTGAACGTTGAAGGGTGACATGAAGATGCTCACCAGTGTTTGCTGGTTGGTTGAAGTGCTTTCTGCACGAGGCTGAACAAGAATTATTTTACCGTCGGCGGGTGCAAGAATAACCCGTTTTTCGTCAGGTGCGGTTCGTTTTGGGTCGCGAAAAAAATAGAGTGTGAACAGGAGCGTGATGCCGACGGTCAAAAGTATCGCAATCTGGACTCCGGCGGGGAACATCATTGCTGCAGCACTGAGTATCATGCAGAGGAGAAAGACTTTTATCATGGTGCTGTAGCCATAGGATGTCAACATCTTTTTTTGTCTCTATTTGGTTACGTTATGATAAGTTCCCCCCAAAATAATTATTTATCTTTGTTCTTGGGGTACATGGGAAATATTTTTCCCGATTTTTTGCATTTTTCCCGAGGGCAGAGTTGTTCTTTGCGGTTTCTATGAATGTGCTGGAAAAGAAGTTTCTCGAACAGATCAGGGAAAGGCGTCTGGTTGAACCTGGTGACAGGGTTCTTGTTGCGGTTTCCGGCGGGCCCGATTCGATGGCCATGCTGTCGCTTTTTTGTGCTGTAAAGCCTCTCCTGCATTGTGATCTGGCGGTGGCTCACTGCAACTTTCAGCTTCGCGCCGCTGAAAGTGATGCTGACGAATCTTTTGTACGAGATTACTCTCAGAAGCTTGGGCTGGAGTGTTTTGTGGAGCGGTTTGATACTTTGCGGTTTGCCGCAGAGTGGAAAAAATCCGTTGAGGAAACTGCACGGATATTGCGGTACACTTTTTTTGAGCAGGTGATGCAGGAGAGGGGATTCAACAGAATTGCTACCGGCCATCATGTCAACGATAATGCTGAGACCATTCTTTTCAATCTTTTCAGAGGAGTTTCTCTTCCTGGACTGCGAGGTATTCGGGCACGTAACGGCAAAATCATTCGTCCGATGCTCCTGTTGCATAAGGCTGAAATAGCGCTCTATCTGATGGAAAAGGGGATTGTCAGCCGTATGGATGCCAGTAATGTTGCGAACGATTACGACAGGAATTTTATCAGAAACCGTGTTATTCCGCTTATTGAGGAGCGCTTTCCACATAAACTGCTGCCGTCGCTCCGGAGGTTGTCGGAACAGGCCGGGGAGCTTGAGGAGTTTCTTGAACTTTATTTTGAAAATCTCTGTGAACGGGAGCCGGGACTCTCTCTTAGGGAAGGCAAGCTTGATGTGCTTGCTCTGCAGCGGCTTACGGTATTTGAACAGAAAGAGCTGTTCAAGAGGGCTTTGCGGGATATGGAGGCACCGGTTGATGCTCAGGCGCTTCAGAAGCTGGTCGATCTGTTAGCCTCTCAATCGGGAAAAATGGTGATGGCAGGTCGACAATTACGGGTACTTCGGAAAGGAGCCTCGCTTTGTTTTATCCTGAAAGTAGGATAAAGCGTACACTATTTGCTGGGCACTCCCAGATATTCCAGGAACAACCTGTCTCTCTGTACTGATTCGGTAGACCAACGGTGGGTGCCCATGGCTGTTTGCACGTTGGTCGTTTCAATGCAGT
>CAISRC010000038.1 GCA_903887845.1 uncultured Chlorobiaceae bacterium | reverse complement strand
GTCGGGGTGGCGGGACTCGAACCCACGACCTCTGCGTCCCGAACGCAGCACTCTACCAACTGAGCCACACCCCGAAATCTTCTCTCTTTCGTGCCCTTGGGCAGACTTGAACTGCCGGCCTTTAGTTTCGGAAACTACTGCTCTATCCACTGAGCTACAAGGGCTTGCTGTGCCTAAAATAATAATTTCCGCCTCTTTTCTCAATTTTTTCTGGCTTCGTTCACAAGCCCATCGACGGCAAGATTTGCACTCATGACCGCCCCGCCCATTGAATCGTAGTACAACTGCTGCGAAAAACCGCCTGCAAGAAAGAGGTTGCTGACTGGAGTCTTCTGTGTCGGCCGGTGCTGCTCCATGTAAGGCAGCGGAGCATAGACTGAATGTGGAATTTTCACCAGCGTTGATTTCAGAATTTGGGCGCCTCTGGACGTTTGAGGATAGCAGTTTCGCACGCTCTTGTCAACCAGACTGATAATCTCATCCTTTGAAAGTCCCATAAGGTTTTTTGCCGGAGCGACACAGAATTCGAAACGGCTCTTGCCGCTGAAGGGTTCCCCCCTTAGCGTGCGATACTCCGGTGTGGTACGGGCAAGGTTGGCATAGACCGGAATAACACCATCGGGCGAGAAGAGAACGTTATCTGCGGAGGTAATTTCCCGATCATACCAGATCTGGACGGAAATCACCGGAACGCCTTCAAGTTTTTCAAGTCTGCTAAAAAACGGGTCATGCTGTTTCAGGGTATCGGGCAACACCTTGTTCAAATCATGAATCGGCAGGGCACAAAGATAATAGTCGGCCGTCAATATCTCACCGTTACGAAGTTGAACCCCTTTTATTTCTGTGCCATCGAAAAGCAGCTCTTCAACAGCAACGTTTGTCTTGAACTGTGCCCCTCTTGACGCTGAGTAATCGAGAAGCGGCTGATGGAGATACTCTTGCGGAGCGCCTTTCAGAAAACCCATGCAGGAGGCGTTGGGAATGCGGTAAAAAGTCTCGGTGACGTCAAGAATAATCTTGGCGGATATCTCTTCAGGCGGAATAAACTTGAGAGCAAGCGCCATGGGACGGAACATGGTGTCCATGAGGCGTTTGCCGAACTTTTTCTCTGCCGCCCACTCGGCAAAGGTCAGATGATCCTGCGTTGGCGGATATTTATCCTTTTTTAAAGCGAGGGGAATAAGGGATTTGGCAAACGCAGCCATTTCACCAAAGGAAAAGTAACCGTTTTTGATGATGGCCGGCAACAGGTGAAGCGGGCTGGGAAGCTCCCAGGTATTGAAGGTAAAGTTTCCGCCTCCAGCCAGGGTGTAGGTCAACTGGTGATCTTTCCACAACACGGCATGATCGGTCTTGATCTCTTTCATGAGATCGTAGAGCACACTGTATGCTCCAAAAAAACAGTGTGTGCCGGATTCGATCCAGTCTCCCTCTTCATCTTTCCATGACGAAACCTTCCCGCCGAATATTTCTCTTTTTTCAAGCACTTTGACCTGAAACCCCTTATCTGTCAACCGTTTGGCTGCGGTCAGACCGGCAAGGCCGCCACCAAAGATCAATACTGACTTTTTTTCTGAACTCATTATAGGAATTGAAACGGAATTTGCATTAAACACTACACGGCAGTACGCCCTTCCATCGCTCGTGAGAGGGTTGCATCGTCAATAAATTCAAGCTCAGCCCCGACAGGAATACCACGGGCGATTTTGGTAACATGGATACCGAGGGGTTTGAGAAGTTTGGTGAGATAGAGTGCTGTGGTTTCGCCTTCAATGGTCGGATTCAGGGCAAGCACAACCTCTCTGACTTCCAGTGGTTCATGCAGGGAGAGCCTGGCAAGCAGTTCACGAACCTTGATATCATCAGGCCCTACACCGTCGAGAGGGGAAATAACGCCATGAAGGACATGGTAAAGCCCTTTGTAGTAGCCGGTTTTCTCGAAGGCGAGCATATCGACGGGCGATTCAACCACGCAGATAATGGAGCGATCACGCAACTTGCTTGTGCAGACACTGCAGGGATCGGTACCGATATCGGTGATATTCTGGCAAACCGAACAGCGGATAACCTTGTCTTTCACCTCGAGAAGCGCTTCAGCAAGCTTTTCGGCCTCAACCCTTGGCTCATGCAGGATATACATGGCAAGACGCTGGGCCGTCTTGCGCCCAACTCCTGGAAGTTTGGCAAATTCGTCAATCAGGGCATCAAGAGCGGCCGAAGTATAACGCATGGAGTTTTATTGACCGAGATTCAGGTTTTTGAGCATATCCGCAGGATTAATCATCCCACCGGTCACTTTGGATATCTCCTCCTGTGCCATTCGGGCAGATTCGTCAAGTGCATTGTTAGCGGCTGCAAGTACAAGATCCTGTACCATTTCGAGGTCATCCATAATATCAGGATCAATGGTAAGACTGAGTAATTTCTGCTTGCCGCTGACACTCACTTTTACCATCCCCCCTCCGGCTTCGCCGAAAGCAACAATCTTTTCAAGCTGTTTCTGTACATCCTGCATCTTTTCGCCAGCCTGCTGGATCTGTTTCATCATGTCACCCAAGTTCGGCATTGCCATCAGTTATTTCTCCTGTATGTTATAAAATTTCCTGCAAATGTGTCGCCCCTGCGGGGCTTAGCTCTACCAACAGCTCAACACTTCCTGCGAAGAGCAAGATATATTTTTTCAAGAATGTCAGCAGTCGTGAGTTTATATTTTTCGAGAAGATCGTCAGCTTTGCCGGACTCACCGAACTGGTCTTCAACACCAACCATCTCAATCGGTACGGGAATATTGAGAGCGCAGACATGGGAGACAGCATCACCAAGACCGTTATAGATCTGGTGCTCTTCAGCCGTAACAATGGCGCCGGTATCATTTGCGGCACGAACGATGGCCAGGGTATCAATAGGCTTGATGGTGTGCATGTTGATCACCCGGACACCAACGCCCTCTTTTTCAAGAATACGGGCCGCCTCAAGAGCTTTCCACACCATGATGCCACAGGCAATAACCGTAACATCCTTGCCGGGATGCAGTTCAATTGACTTGCCGATTTCAAAGCCGTCCTCGTCAAGCGAGAAATCGGGAACATTCGGTCTACCAAAACGGAGATAAACCGGGCCCTGATGTTTAATAATGGCTTTCGTCGCACGAATGGTTTCGCTGTAATCGGATGGCACAACAACGGTCATTCTCGGCAGCCCGCGCATCAAACCGATATCCTCAAGAATCTGGTGGGTAGCACCATCTTCGCCCAGCGTCAATCCGGCGTGTGAAGCACAAATTTTAACATTGAGGTTCGAATAGCAGACTGACTGACGGATCTGGTCATAAACCCTGCCAGTAGCAAAAACAGCAAAACTTGCTGCAACGGGGATTTTGCCTGTTGTGGCAAGACCGGCAGCCATTGAAATCATGTTGGCTTCGGCTATCCCTGTCTGGATAAAACGGTCAGGAAAAGCATCGCGGAACAAATTCATGTTTAAAGAGCCGGTCAAATCAGCGCATAAGGCGACAACAGAGCTATTCTCCCGGGCGATTTCAAGCAAAGCTTCGCCAAACCCGGTACGGGTAGCCTTGTTTCCCCTCGAAACGTATTGCGCAGCCGCAGCCGCGATGTTATTGTCTTCCATTACTTCCAGAATAACTTAAATTATAAAAGGTACTTTCAGCAGGCTATGGTACTGAAATAATTCCAGCTCTCATGACAAAAGTTGAATATAAGGATACTGAAATCGCGGTGAAAAAAAAATTAGGTCAAAACTTTCTGACCGACCGCAATATCACAAGAAAAATAGTCATCGCTTCAGGAGCAGGCCCCCGGGACAATATTCTTGAAATCGGCCCCGGTTTCGGCGCCCTTACTAAAGAGATCATAACGTACAATCCGATATTCACTGTTGTCGAAAAAGATCCGAAGCTTGCTGAATTCATTCGAACTGAGTATCCGCAACTTAACCTTTTGGAAGGAGATTTTCTCGACACCGACCTTGATTCGCTTGCAACAGCACAGCCGCTGAGAATACTTGGCAATATCCCCTACTCTATCACGACCCCCATTCTTTTCAAACTTCTTGAGCAGCGCCGCTCTTTTTTATCGGCGACACTGATGATGCAGCATGAAGTGGCCATGAGAATCGTTGCAAAACCCTCCACAAAAGATTATGGCATTCTTGCTGTCCAGATGCAGGCATTCTGTGATGTTGATTACCTTTTCAAGGTTGGGCGCAAGGTTTTTCGCCCGCAACCGGGAGTCGACAGTGCTGTTATACGGATGACGCCAAAACAAAATGAACCTGTAAACGATGCCCAGGGTTTCCGCCGCTTTGTCCGCACAGCGTTTCACCAGCGCCGCAAAACCCTGCTGAACAATCTCAAGGAAAGCTATAATCTTGAGTCGGTAGAAAGCCATACCCTGAAACTGCGGGCTGAAGCGCTCTCTATTAATGATTTTTTTATGCTTTTCGTTCAATTGAAACCGCTTCAATGATAAATGTTCATTGCTCTACTGCTTATTTTTTGTTAACATTCTTTTTCAGCTCTTTGTTTTTTTTATTCGTCCTCCCTTATCTTTTTTATTAACACTTTTTTCAGGGGGTCACTCGTATGCCGCAGTCCTTTAACACTGTTTATCAACACTCAATTGAGAACCCGGAAGCATTCTGGGGAGAAGCCGCTGAAAAGCTTCACTGGTACAAAAAATGGAACAAGGTGCTGGATACCAGCAACCCGCCTTTTTACCGATGGTTTGCCGGAGGGATTACCAATACCTGCTACAATGCTCTTGACCGTCATGTTGATGAAGGACGCGGCAACCAGTTGGCCGTTATATACGACAGTCCGGTAACCGGCACCAAGCAACGCTATACCTACCGTGAATTTCGGGATATTGTTGCACTTTTCGCTGGCGCTCTTCAGTCAAGAGGTGTCCGCAAGGGTGATCGGGTTATTATTTATATGCCGATGATTCCTGAAGCTATGGTAGCCATGCTTGCCTGTGCAAGAATCGGAGCTATCCATTCGGTGGTGTTCGGAGGATTTGCCTCACACGAACTTGCCATAAGAATTGACGACTGTAAGCCGAAAGTCATCATTTCAGCATCATGCGGCATTGAACACACCAAGATTATTGATTACAAACGGCTGCTTGACTTTGCCATTGAGCTGGCCCACTTCAAACCTGAAATCTGTATCATCAAACAGCGCGACCAGTTAAAAGCGGATCTTAATGAGGAACGTGATCTGACATGGAACCAGTCTCTTCTCGGTGCCGAGCCCGCACAATGTGTCCCTGTCGAATCTTCTGATCCTCTCTATATCCTCTACACCTCCGGAACCACCGGCCAGCCCAAAGGTATTGTTCGCGATCACGGCGGCCACATGGTGGCGCTGCAATGGTCAATGAAAAATGTTTACAATGTCGAACCGGGAGAGGTCTTCTGGGCCGCAAGTGATGTCGGCTGGGTTGTCGGACACTCCTATATTGTGTATGCGCCTCTTCTTCAGGGCTGCACAACCCTGATTTTTGAAGGCAAGCCGGTCGGCACCCCTGATCCGGGCACTTTCTGGAGAATAATCAGCGAACACAACGTCTCAGTCCTCTTTACGGCTCCAACAGCATTCAGGGCAATCAAAAAAGAGGATCCAAACGGCAACTACATCAAGAACTATAATCTTTCAAATTTCCGTACACTCTTTCTTGCCGGTGAACGGGCTGATCCTGATACCGTAAAATGGGCTGAGAAAAATCTTAAGGTACCGGTCATCGACCATTGGTGGCAGACTGAAACCGGATGGGCTATTGCAGCAAACTGTCAGGGCATTGAACCTGGCCCGGTCAAGTATGGTTCCTCTTCACGGGCAGTTCCCGGTTACAACGTACAGGTCGTCAATGCTGAGCTGGAACAGCTTCCCGCTGGGCAGATGGGCGATATCGTCATCAAACAGCCTCTTCCTCCCGGCACAATGCTGACACTCTGGAAGGCTGACAACCGTTTTGTGGAAACGTACATGAAACAGTTCCCCGGTTACTACCAGACCAGCGATGCCGGATTTATCGACGAAGACGGCTACATCAATATCATGTCGCGTACAGATGATGTCATCAATGTCGCTGGCCATCGTCTTTCAACTGGCGCTATTGAAGGGGCTCTCTGCGAACATCCTGACGTTGCAGAAAGCGCGGTCGTCGGCGCTCATGACGATTTGAAAGGACAGGTGCCTCTTGCCTTCATCGTTCTCAAGAACAATGTCGATACTCCACACACTCAGATCATCAGACACGTCATCGAGTACGTGCGTGAGAATATCGGACCAGTCGCATCGTTCAAGAATGCTGTTATCGTTGACCGTCTGCCGAAAACCCGTTCAGGCAAGATTCTCCGTGGAACCATGAGAAAAATTGCCAACAGCGAAGAGTATACCATGCCGGCAACAATTGATGATCCGATTATTCTTGATGAAATCAGGGTGGCACTTCAAACAATCGGTTATGCCGCCAAAAGCAAACCAGTTACTATGGCCGAATGATCAAAAAAATTGACCACATAGCGATTGCCGTCCAGAACCTTGAAAGCGCACTTGAGACGTTCCAGAACGTTCTCGGGTGCGCCCCCGGGGCAATAAGAATAGAAGAGGTTCCTTCTGAAAAAGTGCGCGTAGCATTTATTTCCATCGGAGAGACCAAAATCGAACTGCTTGAGCCAATGAGTGACGAAAGTCCCATTGCAAAGTTTCTGGCAAAAAACGGTGACGGCATGCACCACATCGCACTTGAAACGGACGATATCGAAAAAGAAACGGAACGCCTTGCATCCGTCAACATTAATCCACTCGGCTTGCCGAAAGAAGGGGCAGGCGGAAAAAAAATCATGTTTCTTCACCCGAAAGAGACAAACAGGGTACTTCTTGAATTTGCTCAAAAACAGCATCAACCAATCGAAGGCAAAGCCGCTTGTAACCAGTGAAACATTTTTATCTTCCTTTCGAGAAAAAAGAGAGTTTCAGCTACTCCCATGAGAGTATTGAAAAACTCACCGAATACGAAAAATATCAACTCTCCTTTCACCCCGAACGCCCCAAGTACCTTGACTACCTGACTGTCTTTGATGAAGCTGAAGAGTGTCTGCAGAACGATCTGCACGGCAGTTGCATCATACAGACCCACCGGGCAGTACTGCGTAATGGAGAAAACTCCTGGTGGCCAGTCATGCTCATTGGCCAGCAATCGGGTCCAACCTCAGATTTTGAGCTTCTGCTCGAACTGATGAAAGATCCTAATGAAATCGCAAAATGGAACCAGGGAATGCCGACACCTGCTGCATTTGAAAAGGCAATCAAAGCTATTGAAATTGCCGAGCAGGAAAACCGCGTCATCATTACCGTTATTGACACAGCAGGTGCGGACCCGACTGAACAGTCCGAAGGAGGCGGCATTGCCTGGAAGATCGGGCGATGTATGCAGGCCCTTGCCGAAGCAACGGTACCAACCGTATCGGTTATCATCAACCGTGGATGCAGCGGTGGTGCCATTGCCCTGACTGGGTGCGATGCAGTCCTCGCCATGGAATATTCCACCTACATGGTTATTTCACCTGAGGCGTGCTCATCTATTCTCTTCCGCACACGGGAAAAAGCAGGCATGGCAGCAGAGATCTCACAGATAACAGCAAAGAAGGGGGTAAATAACGGCATTATTGATGACATCATCATTGAGGATGACGGTCCGGCTCACCATTTTCCTGAATCTGCACTTCAATCGTTCAAGGGTGCTATGGTCAGATGGGTAGATAAACTCAGTAAAATACCTTCGGAGGAGCTGTTTACCGAAAGAATGAAGCGCTGGGAAAAGATCGGCCAGTGGGATACCATTACTGAAGAGGAAATCATCGAATTTGAAAAACCGGTCTCCTACTTCATCCCCAAGCCAAGAAAAATCCTTTTTGTTGCCCGTCACAAAAATTGTATTGACAATGCCGGTAAAAGGGTATTTGATCCGGTACTCTATGCAAAACTGTTTGCCGACAATTTTCTTTGTGAAACCTGCGGTCACCGCTATCTGAGGCTGTCAGCACACGACTACATTGATATGATCCTTGATGATGGATCGTTCAGCGAACACAAGAACACCCGCTACATTGTTGACAAGGATATTCTTGATTTCCCCGACTACAGCAAGAAACTTGGTGAAGCACAGCACAAAACCGGTGCGGCATCATCCTTTATAACCGGCGATGCATCTATTGAAGGGAACCCGGTTGTCTTTTGCGTCACCAACTTCAATTTCCTTGGCGGATCATTCTGTATGTCAACTGCAGAGAAAATCTGGAGAGCCAGCAAAACAGCCATTGAACGGGGTGTCCCGCTTGTTATCCAGGCTACAGGAGGTGGTGCAAGAATGCACGAAGGCTGTTCTTCAATGGTCGGTCTGCCAAAGCTGCATGTTGCCATATCAAGTGTTGAAAAGGCCGGACTCCCTGTCATTACGATCATTACCGACCCGACACTCGGTGGAGTAGCAATAGGTATCGGATCAAGGGGAATCAAAATCTTTGAACATAACGCTGGCAATATCGGATTCTCCGGCAAACGGGTCATCGAGCAGTATACCGGCAAGCCGACAACTAAAGATTTCCAGACAACCTGGTGGCTGCAGCAGAAAGGATTTGTTGAAAAAACCGCTTTACCAACAAACATGAAGCATACAATTTCTGAAATTATCAGCGAGTACAACTCACAACAAAAGCAGGACGCATAAGATATGATACACTCCCGGCCTGATTCTCTCTTTCATGAGTTCCCGGCAGTCAGCCGGGAGGAGTGGAAAGCGAAGGCGATCTCTGAGCTCAGGGAAACGCCTTACGAAAGTATCGTCTGGCATACGCCGGACGGTTTTGATCTTGAACCCTGGCACTCCGCTCAAGATGAAGTACAGCACCTTGACATACCAGTAACCAAAACAACCAACACCTGGAAAAACTGCTCCCGTATTACCGTTCATGATCCGGATATGGCGAACCGGGCAGCCTTAAAAAGTTTTGAACTGGATGCTGCGGCAATTGAGTTCTTGTTCACCGTCCCGTCACTCTGCTCTCCAGACAACCTCAACCGACTCTTTGCCGGAATCAAAACCTCTGCTGTTGCCATCCACTTTTCAGGAAACATCCCGCCTGCAGCAGAATTACTGAAAACACTTGCTGCCATTCCAGGCTTTTTGGTAAACTTCGGGGGAATACTTTCTGAAATGCCCGCTGCTTCAAAAGAGCAGGATGCTGAACTTTTTGGATTGTGCAAAGCGCTGCCGCAATTCAGGTTTCTGACTGTCGATACGATTCCCTCCCATGAAAAGGGAGCTACGGCTGTTCAGGAAATTGCACTGGCACTTGCCGGAGCAAGCGACTACCTGCACCGTTTTCTTGATGCAGGAGTTCCCGTTGAACGTATTGTTGCCGCGATGGAGATTATCCTGCCGGTCGGCTCCAGCCATTTTACCGAGCTGGCAAAACCAAGAGCCCTTCGTTATCTTTTCGGGCATCTGTTCAAAGCTTATGGTGCATCTGACTCCTCCCTGCCACGCCTTTTTGCCAGAACATCGGAAAGAAACCATTCACTGCTTGATCCCTATACCAATGTCCTGCGGCTGACTACCGAAGCTGTTTCAGCGATTCTCGGCGGGTACGATACTCTGCAGATCGGAGCGTTTGATAGCGGGCTTTCTGTCAGTCCCGACATCGTTGAACGAATTACCGGCAACATTCACCTCGTTCTCAAGGAAGAGGCCTCTCTCGACCGGGTGGTCGATCCGGCTGATGGCTCAAATTACATCGAAGCCCTGACCAGAAATCTTGCAGAATCAGCATGGAACATCTTTAAAGAAATCGAAGCGGCTGGCGGCCTGGCTGAAGCGACAAAAAGCGGCATGATTGATTCCATGATTGCTGAAGCGGAAACAAAGCGCCGGAAAACTCTGGAAAACCGGAAGAAAACCCTTATTGGCGTTAACCGCTATCCCTGGCCCCTCACTCCCGAACAGGAAGAAAACATCGCAGCTCTGGAACTTGCGGCAGAAAAAATGTCGGCAGGGAATGAAATCACCGGTTATGAACTGGTTCGCATGAAAACCCTCTCGCATAGCCTCAAATCGGGCCGAACTCCATCCGTCTTTATCTGGATGCTTGGCGACCCTGTGGTCAGTTTCAGGCAGGCAACCTTCACTGAAGACTTCTTCAACTGCGGCGGCTTTGAAATCGCCGGAAAAGCCGCACTCCCTCTTGAGGAGAACTCATACAAAAGCGCGTTAGAGAAAAAACCGGACATCGTTGTCCTTTGCATTGCTGAAAAAGATCCCGTCCCTGCGGCAGAAGCACTTTGCAACACCCTTCGTTCGCTTTGTCCGAACATCATAATCGTCATGGCCGGAAAACCACCAAAAGAACAGGAAAAGATGCTCAATGCAGGTCTTGACAGTTTTATTTATACCGGTGTCAACGTCCTTGACATGCTGAAATCCTATCAACATAAAACCGGAGTGAAATGAGACCGGACTTTTCAGGAATCGATATTTTCTCTTCTGCTCCTGCCGCCTCAGCCACCGAGGCTCAACAGACTGGCTGGACAACCGCAGAGGGCATTGACATCAAATCCGTATACCATGCTTCTGACATTGAAGGGGCTGACCATCTGAACTTTGCACCAGGTTTTGCTCCCTACATCGGCGGCCCGTACAGCACCATGTACACCACCAGACCGTGGACAATACGGCAGTATGCAGGCTTTTCAACTGCTGAAGAGTCGAACAATTTTTATCGCAAGAACCTCGCTGCCGGTCAGAAAGGACTCTCTGTAGCCTTTGACCTTCCAACTCACAGAGGTTACGATTCAGATCATGAGCGGGTCATTGGAGATGTCGGTAAAGCCGGTGTTGCAATAGACTCGGTTGAAGACATGAAGATCCTCTTCGATCAAATTCCGCTTGGGGATATCTCGGTTTCCATGACCATGAACGGAGCGGTGCTTCCCGTCATGGCGTTTTACATTGTTGCGGCGGAAGAACAGGGTGTGCCAACCGAAAAGCTCAGCGGCACCATACAAAACGATATTCTCAAGGAGTTCATGGTTCGCAACACCTATATCTATCCGCCGGAACCCTCCATGAAAATCATTGCCGACATCTTCCGCTACACCAGTGAAAAGATGCCGAAGTTCAACTCCATCAGCATCTCGGGCTACCACATGCAGGAAGCGGGTGCAACCGCCGATCTTGAACTTGCTTTCACCCTTGCCGATGGTCTTGAATACATCCGTACCGGACTGAAGGCCGGGCTTGATATTGATGCCTTCGCGCCTCGCCTCTCCTTCTTCTGGGCTACAGGCATGAACTATTTCATGGAGATTGCAAAACTGCGGGCGGCAAGAATGCTCTGGGCAAAAATTGTCAAGCAGTTTAACCCGAAAAACCCGAAGTCGCTGATGCTGCGCTCCCACTGCCAAACCTCTGGCTGGAGCCTGACCGAGCAGGATCCCTTCAATAATATTACACGCACCTGTCTGGAAGCGCTTGCCGCAACACTTGGCCACACCCAGTCGCTGCACACCAATGCGCTTGACGAAGCAATAGCACTGCCCTCGCCATTTTCAGCAAGAATTGCGCGTAATACCCAGCTTTACCTGCAGGAAGAGACCGATATTACCAAAAGCATTGACCCCTGGGCTGGCTCCTCATACATCGAATACCTTACAGGAGAGCTTGCAGCAAAAGCATGGAAGATCATCACTGACATCGAAGAGGCCGGAGGAATGGTCAAGGCTATTGAACAGGGACTCCCCAAGTTGCAGATCGAAGAGGCTGCGACCCGCAAACAGGCACGCATCGACAGCGGCAAAGAGATTATTGTGGGCGTCAACGGGTATAAAACCACCAGTAAAACCGATATTGAACTGCTTGAAGTTGACAACACCCTTGTGCTGGATCAGCAGCTCCGGAGACTGGCGACCATCAAGGCTGAACGGGACAATGAAGCTTGTACTCTCGCGCTGAAGGCAATCGAAGAGAGTGCCGCGTCAGGAGAGGGGAATCTGCTTGAACTGGCTGTTGATGCTGCAAGAAAAAGAGCAACCCTTGGAGAAATCTCATCAGCCTGCGAAAAAACATTCGGTCGGTACCGTGCAATAACCAGGCTCAACAGCAGTATCTACATGTCGCAGATGAAAGATAACGCACTCTTTCAGGAGGCACAGCAGCTTGCCAACACCTTTGCATCGCTTGAAGGCCGCCGTCCAAGAATTATGGTGTCGAAAGTGGGCCAGGATGGTCATGACAGGGGCGCAAAAGTTATTGCCGCAGGATTTGCCGATATTGGCTTTGATGTCGATATCAGCCCTCTTTTTCAGACTCCTGAAGAGGTGGTACAGCAGGCTCTCGACAACGATGTGCATCTGATTGGCATATCAAGCCTTGCCGCAGGTCACAAGACACTAATTCCTAAAATTGTTGAGGAGCTGAAGACGCATGGACGGGAAGATATTCTGGTCATTGCAGGCGGCATCATTCCCGAGAGAGATCACGCCTTCCTCTATGAAAAGGGAGTCGCTGGCATTTTTGGCCCAGGAACGATCATTGCAGAAGCGGGAATCACAATTTTAAAGAAATTGATTGCACAGGTGTAATCGCATTTTGTAGAGTCACGGCGTACCGTGACCCTACAAATTATCGTGACCACACACCATCAAATGTTTGAATTCCTGCATATAAACGATACAACCCCATGACCAGACGTTACGATCCCGATGTGGAGACGGTGGTCAGCGGCATCATGAATGGCAATCGCCATACCCTGAGCCGCGCTATCACCCTTATTGAGTCGCAGAGGCCGGAGCATGAGCAGAAGGCGCATGAAATTCTTGACCGCTGTTTGGCAAAAAAAACAAATGCCCTCCGGATCGGCATTACCGGTTCTCCCGGAGCCGGAAAAAGCACTTTTATTGAGGCTTTGGGCGAGGAGATCATCAACCAGGGCCTCACGCTTGCGGTTCTTGCCATAGACCCCAGCAGTCAGCAGTCAAAAGGAAGTATTCTCGGCGACAAGGCGCGCATGGAAAAGCTTGCAGGAAGAAAAGAGGCTTATATCCGTCCAACCGCCTCATCAGGCTACCTGGGGGGCACCTCGCCAAAAACCCATGAAGCGATCGTCCTCTGCGAAGCAGCAGGATATGATGTCATTCTTGTTGAAACCGTCGGGGTCGGCCAATCGGAAGTGCTTGTCGACACCATGGTCGATTTTATTCTGCTGTTGATGCTGCCCGGCTCAGGTGATGAACTGCAGGGGATCAAACGAGGCATCATGGAAATTGCCGATGCTGTGGCTATCACCAAAACCGACGGCGATCAATCAGGTATCGCGGCTATCTCCAGAGCTGAATTCGAGGCCGCCCTGAGAATGCTGCCAGCCAAACATCCATTTTGGCAACCCCGTGTCATGTTGACCTCCGCTCTCACCGGCACCGGCATTACAGAGGTATGGCAGAACATTTCAGAATATTTTGCACTGATGCGCGAAAACAATATTCTGGAAGAGCGGCGGCGCCAGCAGCTTAAACATCTGCTCTATACCGTGCTAGAAGAGATGCTGAAAAAAGAGTTCTTTTCTCATCCTGATGTCGTCAGCTCAAAAGAGAGCATCGAACAACAGGTTCTTTTATCACAGCTCAGCCCGTTCAGCGGCGCAAGGGCCCTGATGGATGCCTTCACTCGCCGATAAACTCATTCTCTTCAGCTTTGACAATCAGTACCGGACAATTGGCCTTGCGAACAACCGTCTCGGCAACACTTCCCATAATAAAACGGCTCAGCCCTGTTTTGCCGTGAGAGCCCATAATCACAAGATTAGCTTGAAGCTCTCCTGATTTTTCAAGAATCACATCCGATGGATTACCAATCTCTACGCTGCACTCGGCCTTTAACCCAACAGAAAGAAACTGCTGCAAAACAACCTCAAGATCCGCTTTTGCAGCTTTTTCCAGATCCTCTTCAAGTGGCACATAATTGAGCGTTATATCAACCGCCATTGGCCTCGGCTCAACAACATTCAGCAAATAGACGGAAGAGCCCATACTCGCAGCAAACTCTCTGGCATACCGCACCGCCTTGCGGGACGCATCTGAAAAATCGACAGGACAAAGAATCGAATGAATCTTGAACATGATCGGAATAATTTAGGTTGCCCTGGAAGAGTCCGATGACTTGTTTCCGTCAAGAAACGCCTTGAACAGGTCAATCGGTAACGGGAAAATAATAGTGGAATTGTTCTCAGCAGAGATATCCTTCAGCGTCTGCAAATAGCGAAGCTGCAATGCTGAGGGGCTTGCCGCAATAATAGTGGCCGCATCGGCCAGGCGTTGCGCTGCCTGGTACTCCCCTTCTGCATTGATGATGGTCGACCGTCGTTCACGCTCAGCTTCAGCCTGTTTGGCCATCGCCCGGCGCATCTCCTCCGGAAGATCAATCTCCTTCACCTCCACCTTGGCAACCTTGACACCCCAGGGCTCAGTATCCTTGTCGAGAATTGTCTGGATACGATCATTGATTTCATCCCGTTCAGCGAGCAGATTATCAAGTTCACCCTGTCCACACACACTCCGCAACGTTGTCTGCGCCAACTGTGACGTGGCAAAATGAAAATCCGCCACCTCAACAATAGCCTTAATAGGATCAACAACACGGAAATAAACCACCGCGCTCACCTTCACCGAAACGTTATCGCGAGTAATAATATCCTGCGGTGGCACGTCAAGCGTCACCGTCCGAAGATCTACCTTGACCATTTTATCGATACCCGGAATAAGTATAATCAGCCCCGGCCCTTTTGCAGCAATAATCCGCCCCAGACGGAAAATAACGCCCCGTTCATACTCCCTGAGAATCTTTACCGACGAAACCAAAAACGCGGCAATCAGAATCAGAACGGTCATCACATCAAATGTCATCATTATATCTACCCCTGTTGTCTTATTACCTTTTACTGTTTAAAACTCTTTATCTCATTGCAATATAGTAATAAATGAGAAAAAAGGGCTCCCGCTCACCTGTGCGAATAACTTCGTCTTAAAAATAGGTCCGCAAGCCAAGGGAAATATTTGTCAAATTGAGATCACTATACTCAACGGTTGGTATAATGTTCGTACGTCCGCCTGGTAACCTCATGTAACCTGCCTCCAAAAATAATGCGGCACTAGTTGATATTTGTCTTTCCCCCTGAAGCTTCACCTGAAACGCAACACCGTTATTGTGTACCGCTTTCATACAACCGCACGGAGTTGCTGAAGAGGCATCAGGAAATCGGGTAGACGCATATCCTGCGCCTGCACCAAGCCACCAGCGCGTATGCCGGGTATCTTTAAGACCAAGCAGTCCGTTAAAAAACAGTGCTCGAAGTTGTACCGTATCATCAAGATCAGCATGCCGCGCACCAAAATCTACACCGCTACGATGAATGCTCCCGCCAAACAGTTCTGCCTCAACACGCAGATAAATCGGTTTGTTCTTTTTATAACAAATTGAGTTTTCATAACCAACAGCTACCGCACCTCCAAAGTTACCATCATAATCAATTTCACCTTCCTGGAGAACCCCTGTGCCCAGATCAACACGAATCCCTGAGTCATCAGCATTAATGATTTTCGAAAGAGCGCCTGTTCCATACCAGCCGCATGGGTGATACGGCATCTTTTCTGCCCATGCTTCCTGTACTACAAAAAGCATAGCAAGCACACTTGCTGTTGTCAGCAGCTTTTTCCAATTGTTGTGAGATTTCTTCATGTACATACAAAATGTAGTTGTTTGATAAAACCTTTTTTAACTGCTCCGGTCTTATTCGCCTTCGACTGAATACTGAAGTCCTCCTCTTGTTAAGAAAAGTAACGATTCATCACCAAAGAACATCTCTACAACGCCAGCCACGCCAGCAAGCCAAGTGCGGCAACACCGCCAATCAGCACGCCGGTACTGTCTCCCGACGTGTGGCTATCGGCATAGGGATCAGCAACAACAGCATCACCTGTCCAAAAATCATAGCTCGACGTACCTGCATAATGATTTCCTGCCAGATCAACCACCGAGCCATCATCAAGCGTCACAAAATAATGGGTATGGGGATCAAGATCGGATACCGGATTGATAACAAGATTCTTCCCGGCAACTGATACTGAAGCAGACACAACCTCTCCACCAACCGAATCACGGTGAAGCACAATAGCTCCAGTAGAACCTTTCGTGATATCTTCACTGAAAGATAGTATAACATCGTCTTTGAGAGAAACAGTCGTTCCACCATCATTCGGTGTTAAGCTCGGCGCAACACTATCCAAAGCGGTTGCATTTGCCGAAGCAAACATGGCCCCCATATCAGCATAACCCTTTGCAACCAATCCAAGCGCTGCGGCGGCAGATTCTCCCATGATCTGTGTATCGCCAGCGCTGTTGAGATAGAGGTGCACATCAAACACGCCTTTACCCGCTTCAAGCACGCGTCCCAAGTCGCTGCTTAACGGTTCATAGCACGCATAGGGCAGAGGTGAGCCCGCCGGAGCATAGAAGTAGTCGCCGGTGATCGGGTTGTGCCACGCCTTCAGGGCTACGCCACCGGTGGTGACTCCATAAAAATCAACCTTGCCTGGTGTCTGATCTGGAGTGTAACGAGGCGTAACCAAATCAGCCGTCACTTTGACCAGAACACCAGGGTCGTAAATCTGGCCGAGAACAGGATCGTTATCACCAAAGGAGTTATCGGTCAGTATCAGCTCAATACCAACGATTTTGCCATCCTCAATCACAAAATGAGCACCATCATTGTCACTCTGCGGATCAAGCCGGGTGAAGTCGTACCAGCCGGGCGTGGTGATGGGGTTTTGGTGCAGGTCAACAAGCGACAGGTTTGCAATTGCATCAGCCGATACATACTTGATATAGGCATTGGCATCATCGGTTGTCAGCCCCGATGCACGCAGATCAATCAGCACCTTGACCTGGGTTCCTGGACGCATATTGTCAATATCGGTCAGCTCAGGAGCTACAGTGCCATCATCTTTACCTGCGATCTCAAAACGGATAGGATCCCAGGGTGTCGTCACCTCAGTGCCATCAACCAGAGTAACGGTATTTGTTACTGTTCCGTTTTCATTGCTCTTTTCGACCACAGTTGTGGTTGAATCGATATCACTGTATTTCTCAACTACAATATTAAGCAGTTGCGAGGTCGCCGAAATGGTGCTGTCGGTAGCACTTTCTACCACACCAATTGAGATAATTGCCTTGCTGTCGGTCAGTGTTCCATTGTTACCTGCTTCAAAATCTGCTTTATGTCTCCATGCGAGGGTAGCCAAAGCGTTCTGGCCGGCATCCTGCTTACCGTCGCCATTCAAATCTCCGATTTTGGCATCGCCAATCCCCTGAGAGGCGGCCAGTGTGCTCAGTGCCTCTTCGGTGGTAGGCATAATGCCATCCTGATCGTAATCATCGTCAAGACCTGACGTTGATGTTCCGTTATAAGCGCCATTAACACCATTAAAGATATAGATCACACCAGTGCCGTCATCACGAATCGTCATCACACCAAGCGAATCATCCGCACCCCGAGTGGCTCTAAGCCCAAACGTCTCTGAGCCTTCTTGAACGGTATCCTGTTCATCAGTGATACTAACTCGAACAAACAAAGAACCAGTGTTCAGAATCTGTCCATTTGAACCATTATAAGTGACCCAGGATGTTCCATTCCAGAATTGAATGTTGTCGTTGCCCGACGAAATGGTCGCCTTGCCATCCCCGGATTCCACCTGCAAAGCCAACGTTATTGCACCGGGAGCTCCTGTCACGGTAAAGAGACTGTAATCCGATCCTTCATTAACGACCGGGCTATCAACCTTGATGGTGCGATCATCATTTTTTTGAGCAAAAACGTTTTCTGCTCCGCTGTCGTTAAAAATCGCTCCCGTACCAAAATCGCCGATGATACCACGCGCCGTCACAACATCACGATTACCTGATGGCGTCGCAACCAACGTAAACGTGTGATCTGCCTGATAAACAGCATCG
>CAISRC010000037.1 GCA_903887845.1 uncultured Chlorobiaceae bacterium | reverse complement strand
TCATAATTTCCCTGACTGACGTAAGCATCAATTACCTCTTCGGCCTCAACAAAAGGCAAGTTAAAAACCCTGAAACCAAGCTTCGCTCTCTCAAGAGAGTCAAGAGCTTTTAGACCAGTGTTCTGCTGCTCCATAACATTTCTGATTTTCGTCTATAAATAATTGACTTCCACCTTCTGGGAACCTCTAAAAATAGACTTTTGAGATCACGGCTATCGTGCTGAATGGTACAGATCAAGATTTCAGTTTTTATGATCTGGTAAAAAGTGTTCTTTGTCAATATTTGAATGTGAAATGCTCCGTTTTACTTACAACCGGACGCACTTATCCTATGATTGGATAGATTTTTTTCTTGAGCTGTACACAGCGCATCATATTGTAGGTTAAATTCGTCAACCCAATTTTTGCTGCTGCTCTGAGGATCCCGATGGTACAAATATGCATGGCGTCCATGCTGTTTGTCATATATCCGAAGATATGCTCAACCCTTGCCCTGAAAGTTGATTTCAAGCGATTGGAGGTTTTCTGTTCATCGGTCAACGGGTGGTTTCTGACGCCTTTTTCATGCACTTCGCTTATCATGTCACACCAGTCGATACTGTCGTCCTGACCGGTATAAGCACTGTCGGCATAGAGTTTCTGGCCTCTGTCTTCACGATCGATGAGCGCTTCAAGTTCCTGGGAATCATGAACAGACGCACTACTGACAGTATAGGTGCTGATGAGTTTTGTGTCCTTATCAACTTTGATGTGATTTTTGTAACCATAAAAAAGCAACTTATTCTTTTTAACCCAGCGAGCATCAACGTCTTTCTGTCGGAGCTTATGGGGCTTCTCTTTCCATGCATCCGGGGTTTTACCGGCTTTTATTTCTTTGTTTTCCTCCCGTGTATTGCGTTGTCGGGGAACCTCGACAAAACTGGCATCGACTATCTGGCCTGTCTTAGCAAAGATACCTTGGTCATCAAGTTCTTGGTTAAAACGATAGAATAATGCTTCGACAATCTCTTCTTGGACGAGGGTTTCACGGAACTTCCAGAGAGTCTTACTGTCAGGAACTCTGTCACTCGATTTCAGGCCGAGAAATCGTTTGAAACTCAGGCGATCGGTGATCTGGAACTCCATCTGGTCATCTGAGACATTATAGAGGCTTTGGAGAATGAGAATCTTGAACATCATAACCCGGTCGAAAGGAGGTCTGCCTGCATTGCTTCTATTTTCAGGCTTATTGAACACCACATCAAGTATCGGAGCGAAAATTTTCCATTCGATATGTGCTTCGAGTTTGACGAGAGGATCTTTGAGCTTAGTAAGTCTTTCAAGCAGAAAATGCTCATCAAACATGCCTAATGGATTGATGTTTTTCATGATAAAGGGCGTAATGAGGAGTATTTCTTTATAATACAAAATATTACCCTTTCTTCAAGATGCTAACTTATTACTTCTTATAAAGATATAGTATTCCCTAATAAATAGAGGTGCCCAGAAGGCGTTGGGCCATTCTGTAACTTCTTTTCTGAAGTCCCTCCAGTCCCTGTTGTCCCTGACTTCTATTTCAGGTTCTCTCTGCTGAACAAGCTT
>CAISRC010000036.1 GCA_903887845.1 uncultured Chlorobiaceae bacterium | reverse complement strand
TCTGGCTCCTGGACAACTGGTCATTAATAACGGCACACTGGAGACGACCGAGACTTTCGTGTTGTCGTCGAATCGCGGTATTGATTTGATAGATTCAGGGACGATCAGCACAGTAGGGTCGACAACGACGCTGACCTATGGCGGAATCATCTCGGGTTCAGGCGGTCTGACGAAGGTCGGCACAGGCACGCTGACGCTGTCGGGCACCAATACCTATAGTGGTCCAACGACTATAAATGAAGGCACGCTGCTCAGTGGCAAAAAGGACGTTATAGGTGACTATTCAGCGGTTAGCATAGATTCAGGAGCGATATGGAACCTGGACGGCTATTATGAAACAGTAGGTTCGATAGCAGGTTCAGGCAATATAATGCTCGGGAACAACGGTTATCTGATCTTTGGTACTGATTCAAATGACACGATTTATGGCGGTATCATCTCTGGTTCAGGAGGTTTGACGAAGGTTGGCACAGGCACGTTGACGCTGTCGGGCAAAAATACCTATACCGGGCCAACGATGATAACGGGAGGGTTGCTGATCAGCGGTGACAACGAAGTGATACCCAACCAGTCTGTACTCTATATTGGTTCAGGAACGACGTGGAACCTGAGTTACTATACTGAAACTGTCGGATCAATATATGGTTCAGGTGATATAACGCTGGACGGCAATCTTACCATTGGAGTTGATGCTACCAGCACGACCTATGGCGGAATCATCTCGGGTTCAGGAAGTTTGACGAAGGTTGGCGCAGGCAGGCTGACATTGACTGGTGCGAATACATATAACGGACCGACAAGCATCAATGGAGGTACAATAAGGGTATCACCTAACTCGGCACTTGGGAATGTTAATAGTAGTGCTTGGGTTGAGGTTTACAGTGGTGGGGCGTTGGAACTTGACAATGTAACGATAGGAAATAAAGATCTGTATTTGACGAATAATAACGTCAGTTCGCCATCGCCAGCTTTGCGGAGTGTCAATGGAACCAGCACCTATGGTGGGGATATTTACCTTTCAGGGGCGTCCATTATTAGCGCTGATTCTGGAACTCTCATTTTGAGTAATCCGGTTTATAGCTTGTATGGGTTGAGTAATCAATATTCATCTTGTGATCTTACGGTATCTGGTAATGGGAGTGTTATTTTTCAAGGGTCAATAGGCAATCAGGCATTTGTGCCGGGGCAGGACACAATGACTATTCCACTTGATTCATTGACGGGAGAGGCCGGGACAGAACTGGTTATCAACGGCAGCGCCGTGACGACGTCCGGCGCACAAACGTATCATGATGTTCTCTTGCTGGGAGAGGATACGGCACTGGCCGGAAAAGATATTACATTCGATTCTGAGGTAAAGTCAAGCGCTGGTAACTACAGTTTGACGGTTTCTGATTCGGGCACAACAACATTCGGTGGATCTGTTGGCGGCACTGTTGGCGTGGTAGAAGAGCTTTTGAGCTTGTTTATCAAGAGCGATGGCGGCACGGTGATCAACGGTGGCAGCGTGAGAACGACGGGGACTCAAACGTACAATGACCTTGTAACGCTGGGAGCGAACACGACCATGACCGGCACAGATATTACGTTTGTATCTGAGGTGAAGTCAACTGGTGGTAACCATAGTTTGACGGTTATTGATTCGGGTAAAACAATATTTCGCGCCGCAGTTGGCGGCACTGTTGGCGGGGGAGAAGAATTGTTAAGCCTGGAGACTTCTGGAACAGACCCCGTGCTCTATGGTTCAGTAACAACAATCGGAGCACAGACTTATCATGATATCGTTACTCTGGCTAACAACATTATACTAACGGGCAATGGTATCACGTTCGATACTGAGGTGCGGTCAAGCGATGGATACGTCAGTTTAACAGTCAACGATTCTGGGGCTACGTTTTTCGGCGGAGCTGTCGGCGGCATAAATTCGGGCGAAGAACTTTCGAGTCTGAATGTCTTCAGCAGTGGTGGTACCACGATAAACGGCGGCTCAGTGAGAACGATTGGGGCACAGACGTACAACAATAGTACGATCTTTGCCGCAGGAACGACACTGAGCACTATGAACAACAATATAACGGCGATTGGTTCGGTGACGGCAACAGGACTGTTGACGCTTGACGCCGGTATTGGAAATGTTACGTTTAATAACCCTTCGAATGACTTTTCAACAGTTCTGGTGACGAGTGCAGGTACACTATCCCTGATTGATTCAAATGCTCTCGCCATTTCAGGAATACAGGCAACCGGACCTGTCTCTGTCGTGACCAATACTGGTGACCTGACGGTTGATGGTGATATTTACACCTCCGATGCCAGTGCACTTGCCATTCAACTGAATGCTGGAAAGGAGATGGCAGCAGGAACTGCGACAGGTGGTAATATTGTAATTAACAGCGGCACAATCAGTGTTGGCACGGGCGGTTCTGCAACGCTTTATACTGGGAGTGTATCGGGCAGTACAAATCTGTCTAACCTGATTGAATCCGGGCATTTCCGCTACAATAGCAATGCGGGTGAAGCTAACTATTCGAAATCTCTTACCCCGGGCCTGAACGCAATCTATCGCGAACAACCCGTTGTTACCGTTACTATAACTTACGGCCCAAGTGAAAATGGGTTACCTCCTGTGGTGACATCAGTTACTGTTACTGGTCTGCAGAACAACGATAATATAACTGATCTGGCCTCGCTTGGTTATGCTTCATCTGTCGTCATTTCGACTGACAATAGAAAGTCATTGCCTGATGTATATATTGACCCCAGGATTTACGAGGAGTTGTTAAATCCTTCTTACACTGCTCCGCCGGATGATCCGGTCACAGGTGATGTGGTGAGCGTGATAAATCTTCCTGGTCCAGAACTCGTGTACGATTTGGAAACGGGTGATGCGGGTTATTTGTTAGATGCTCCAGGCACAGTTATTGTTGGTGATTTGTCAATGGGTTATGTGGTTAATATGCCTGCCAGTGGTGTTATATCAGGTATAGGCCCTCTGACGAAAGTCGGCGTTGGACCATTGGCGCAGCCTTCTCGCATTAATACGTTTGGCGGCGGGCAGACAATCACAGGGGCAGCGCCAGGTATTGGCGGTGAAAGAGGCGGAATCACTGCTGCAACGCCAGGTATCGGGCCAGGACGCACTGCCGGGGCTGCATCAAGGGATGCTAATCCGAATGCTGCGTATTCAGATCTGATACATAAAATACTCGTTACAGGAGGATCTTTAATTATTCTTGCAAGTGGAGCTTTGTTATTGAGCCGAACTCGCCGCTTTTCTCAAAAAACCACTTTTGGAAAACATGCCAATGTTTATGCGCATATTCATCATGGCTACCAAAATCTCAATACTGATATTTTGCCGAAAGACTTGGCCGGGAAGAGAGAGGTATCTGTTCGTATTCAGCACGATACAGGCATTCAGGAGGTTCAGGTACGCGGCGGATCATTAGTTAATTCAGATTAATACGCTCATGGATAGCAATAATTATACACTTCTTGATTTTTTCGGTCAAAAGAAAGATGAGTCGAATCTTAAGCAACTGCATTCAAAAGAAGTGATCGGAAAGCTGAAGAAGCAGCTTAATGAAGAGTGTCAGACGCATGAGTGGAAAGTGGTTTGGAAAAGCATCATTGGCCATATTGATAAGCTTCTTAAGATTAACATTGTGGAAATTATGATGCGTCCCTGGAAAAATTATGGCGGGCTTGCAAAATATAAGGATCCACAAAAATATCCCCCCGACAGGACGTATATAGTTCCCTTGCTGGAACATACTATTTCATCATCGCACAATCCTCAAATAGTCGTTGAGTTAGAGCCACTGTTTAAAACAACAATTCCTGTCGATATCACTGTCGAGCTTCTGCTGAAGGGGTTTGCTCTTGAAATTCAGGCAGGAAAGATTAAAAAAATTCATACAGGAGAATGCAAGGGATCAGGATTAGTCCAATGCATGAATGTTACCCTTCTGAGAAAAGAGTTGGAGAATATTGCGCTGCCGGGTATCATCGACCTTGGTGAAGGTATTCGAATTGGGAAGGGCTCAACTGAATCAATCAGCTCCTCTCAAACTACAGCTTGATCGTCTTTTACTTGATGTCGGCACAATTGTCGCTATTTATAGTATCTAACGATGGTTGATCAGCTCCATAAGGCGCGGGTATACGATGTCAATCCGCTGGTTTGGCTGTGACGGATCAATCAGGTCATGGCCAAGCTTAAGATCAGCCTTGAATTTGTATGTCGTCAGATTTGCTTTATCTGCCAGCCAGACTTTTATAATGTTGTCTGTCGATTCGTTATTAATCATGATGTCGTTTGCGTTGAGGACAACAATGATCTTTTTTGCTGCCGGCGGATGATGACGGGCATCATTCAGGGTGGCAAAGCCGAGTCGAAGGATTTCTACCAGAGCGTGACGGGAATAGAGGGGATAAGTGTGTGCCGGTGGAGCCTTTTCCCTCAGGAGAGGATCCCACCATTCGAGGGCGTCAGGTAAAATGGTATAGAAATTCATGGCGGCGGCGGTAAAAGGCGCAGGTATTTTTTTGAATCCGAAAGCGGGAGAAATGATAACCGCAAGATCAATATCGCTACGGTGTTGTGCCGCCCATGCAGTGGTTACACCCCCGGCGGAAAGCCCCATCATAAAAACCTTACCGCCCAGTCCCCGGGCAATATCAACAGCCTGGTCGGCATAAACTGCCAGTTCTTCGGCCGTGAGCCGGGCATGTGCATCTGTCATCCGGTCCGCCAGACCGTGATGCGGGAGGGGTGCAATAAGCACGTTATATCCTGAATCATAAAAACGTTGGCCCAACTCGTGAAATTGTTGTGGACAGCTCGAATAGCCATGAACCAGAATGATGGCTCGTTCTGTTTTTTTGTTATGGGTCATCAACTGCATTCGACAGACAGGATTCATCTTCTGCCGCTCCTTTTCCTGAAAGATTTCAACGAGATCCAAAGCCTCACTGTAACTTTGTGCAGGTCGGGGGTGAGACGACAGATGTGTTATGTTCCATGGTGTCAGAAGCAAAAAAGCGGCGGCTATCAACAATCCGGAGAGCAGCAGCAAGAGCCGCCATTGTCGAGAGCCATTTCCCAACCGTTGTGTCATGGATTACACCTGTTCCATGGAGCTTACCTTCACTGAAACACTGAGTTTTTCTTTGGCATTGCCTTTATAGGTTCCCCGCACCGGCGGAATGTCGTCATAGTCCCTGCCAGAGCCGATTTTGATGTAGCGTTCATCAACGAAGAGGGTTTTGTGGGTTGGGTCCATCCCTATCCACCCTTTTTCTTTGCCGCAATAGACTTCGCACCAGGCGTGGCTGGCTTCATCACGTCCATCAGGGGTGCTTCCTCCAAAGAGATAACCGCTGATATAGCGGGCGGGAACGCCGAGGTTGCGGCAGGCTGCAAGCATAATGTGGGCAAAATCCTGGCACACGCCGCGTCCCAGTGCCATGACGACGGCACTGGTGCTGTGAACATCGGTTACACCCGGCTCGTAAATGAACGTGTCGTTGATGTGGCGGCAAATTGATTCGGCAAGCAGAAAGCTGTCGGTATCTGTTGCAAAGCGGGAGGCAAAGTCGCGAATTGCCTGGTCAAAATGGACGTATCGGCTTTGGCAGGAAAAGTCCATAAGATAAATATCCTCATTTTCACTGGCCGCAGAGATACCCATGCCGGTTTCAACCACAGTGGTTGCGACGATTTTCACCCGTTTATGGCTCTGGAGCAGGTTGAAGTGGTTTACCTGGTTTCCGTAGAAATCGGTGTACTGAAAAAGAGTCGCCGGGGGATCGACCTCAAGCTTGAAGCTTGCACAACGTTGAGGAGCGGCAGGGTTGTTGTCGGGGTGGAGCCTTACTTCAGTCGCTGTTTCATAGATTGGATTGTCATATTCAAACAGGGTTGCGTGCTCAACTTTCAGAATCATGCTCTTTTGGTTTACGTCAGGTTATTGCTGTTGTTGCTGCTGCTGATGCTGCTGTGCCTGGCTCCAGTATGCCCGTCCTCCGGCGACTCCGGTGAAGGGCAGGGACTCTTCAATATCTACAGGTTCGATTTCAGGAGTGTGATAAGCAAAATAAGTAAGGTGTACCTGTTCACCAACTTTTACCAGCCTCTGCTCCAGATCTTCAAGGTAGAGATGCAGTCCTTTGGAATAGATGTCTTCAATGGCAGTGTAGCTCAGCTCGGCCTCTATTTTTCCGATAAGCCGATCAGCGTTGTTAACATAGCGATGGCGCGAACTGCCCGATATTCTCCAAAGTGCATCTTCAGCCGCACAGACAGAAAAATTGATGCTGCGCGGAAATGTCCGGTCGAGAATGAGAAAGCGCAGGATGTTGTCGGGATCGATTTTTGAAAGATAAACCTTTCGAAAAGCCTCAAGTGCACTGCAGCTTTTAAGCACGGCCATCCATTGGATAATATCTTCGGATCCTTCAACAATCTCAGCCTGGTTTTGTGCTTCGGAGAGCAGCATGTGGTATTTTACATCGATCAGACGGGCAATATTGTCGGTACGCTCAAGATATTTCGCAATCTGTATAAAGTCCCACCCCTCATTGTGGGAGAAGGTGTTGTCGGTAATACCCTGGAAAAGGTGAGAAGCATTCTTGATCTCTTTGTAGAAACCGTAGGGATCGGTATGCACAAACTGAGGCGTTACGCTTTGAAGGTAGTGGTAGAGATTGTTGACCTGCTCCCACATTTCGCTTGAGATGCTCTCAATAATGCTGCGTGCATTTTCCCTTGCCAGGCTGATACAGGAGGTGATGGAGTTTGGATTGTTTTTATTGAACACCAGATAGTCGGTGACGGTATGCGCCGAATATTCCTCATAGAGGTTGTTGAAACGTTCCTTGTCGCTGGTGACAAGAATCAGGGCGATCCAGTAGCTCGGGTTCTCAACGTGAGTGATTTTGTTGAGGTCGAGCAGCAGGTTAAAATTGACGTCAAGAAACCTTGCAGTATTCTCTGCCCGCTCAAAATAGCGACTCATCCAAAAAAGTGATTCGGCAACACGGCTTAGCATGATAGTTCCAATATTAGTGTTTATTCATCGACAACCCAAGTATCCTTGCTGCCTCCGCCCTGGGAGGAGTTGACCACCAGCGAACCGCGCTTGAGGGCGACTCTTGTCAGACCTCCGGGGACTATAGTAATAGTTTTGCCATACAAGACATAAGGACGAAGATCGATATGGCATCCCCACAGTTCGGTGTCATTGAAAAAGCTTGGGTGACGCGACAGCGAAATAGTTGGCTGGGCGATGTAGTTGCGGGGATTGGCGACAATCATCTCGGCAAACTTTTCCTGCTCTTCAATGGTTGACTCCGGCCCGATCAACATGCCGTAGCCCCCGGATTCATTGGCGGCTTTCACTACCAGCAAATCGAGATTTGCAAGAATGTATTTCAGGTCAGCCGGATTGCTGGCCAGCCAGGTTGGAACGTTCTCCAGAACAGGATCTTCTCCGAGATAGTACTTGATAATCTTGGGAACAAAGCTGTAGATAACTTTGTCGTCGGCTACGCCGCAGCCAATGGCATTGGCGAGTGTGACATTGCCTTTGCGATATGCATTGACAAGACCGGCAACACCAAGTTTTGAATCCGGGCGGAAGACGAGTGGATCAAGATAGGCATCATCAACCCTTCTGTAGATCACATCAACCTGTTCGAGCCCTCTTGTCGTTCTTGTGTAGACCTTGTTGTTGTTGACCACAAGATCTTTGCCTTCGGTCAGCTCAACTCCCATCTGGCGGGCAAGAAAGCTGTGCTCGAAGTAGGCTGAGTTGTAAATGCCCGGTGTAAGGACCACAACATTCGGTTCACGGCGCGAAACAGGTCCGATCTCCTGAAGCGTACGAAGCAGCTCTTGAGGATAATTCTCGATCGGCCGGATTTTATATTTATCGAACAGTACCGGGAATGCGCGCTTCATTGCCTGCCGGTTCTGCAGCATGTAGGAGACGCCACTCGGTGTGCGCAGGTTGTCTTCAAGCACAAGGTAGTTGCCTTGCCTGTCACGGATGATATCGCTTCCGGTGACGTGAATGTAGATACCGAGAGGGGGATTCACTCCCACAAATTCTCGCCTGAAATGCTGGCTTCCGAGAATCAGTTCTGCAGGAATAATCTTGTCCTTGAGGATTTTCTGACCATGATAGATATCGTTCAGAAACTCATTGAGGGCCGTAATCCGCTGGATAAGCCCTTTTTCGATGGTCTGCCATTCGTGAGCTGGCACCACTCTTGGAATAAGATCAAAAGGGAAGAGTCGTTCAACACCCTCATCTTCGCCATAGACGGTAAAGGTGATTCCCTGGTTTCTGAAAAAAATATTGACAATCTCCCTGCGGGCCTTGATATCGTCGATCGAAAACTGGGCAAAACGCTGAAGCATCTTGTCGTAATGAGGCCGTGGGGCTCCCTCTGTCGCGATAACCTCATCAAAAAATTGACTGGTTTCTGGCTCGTACCGCTCAAAAAAGCGACTCATAGGGTTATAAATTCTTGATGTTCTTGAGAATCATTTTCTGTTATCACTCAATAGCTTAAATATTTTCGGGTAACGTCTGAGTATACCTAAATTTATTATAAAATAGTAAGAGTTTTTACCTTTTTGTTGGTTTTTGCTCTGAAACGCTCTTGTTTTATAGCTTTGTCCGGGAGTGTGATAAGTTTTTACGATGCGCTTGGTCTCATAGATCTGACAGACAAGACGATGATGAATATTCACTCTTCTTGAACAGGCTCTGAAATGATCACCGACAAGTTTCTCAAAAGGCGGGGGAGTCTGAAATGGATTTTTTTGCATCCTTTAGCGCCTGCTTTGTAAAAAAAAGCTGCCATGTCACCAGTCAAGCTCTTTCGAACACTGAGTACATTCATTCCAAAGCCAGACAAGCCTGAAGCGGTAAACGTACCTGGGGTCGGTTTTGAGGTACGCCTGCATGAGTCGCTCAAACTGGTCGCCCTTGTCGCGCTCGGAGAAGGAGTGTTTGCGGTTGTTGGTCAGGAGGGTCTGGAAGGTCATTGGAGGCCGGAGATGTGAACCTTGTTACTGTAATGGTATGTGCTTTATGGGGAAAAGCACGGGATAATATAGACAAGGGTTTTGAATTTGCAGGGGTGGAGTGATATCGCTTTCCTTTTTTCCCACGGAATCTTCAACCTTTGCTTATGGTTTGTTACTTTGTATTCATAAAAATAAAGCTTTGTATTAACGAACAGGTCAAGATACTGTGAAACCAGCCACGATTGCTCCGCGTGAGATTCCTTATAACTATACCTCTGCCGGCGACAGGCAGGCAATATCGTTCCTGCTTGGGGCGGATATTGTGCAGATGCTCGAAGAGCTTCGCGAGTTGCGGGTTACGGGGCGGTCGTCGCGGCTGCTTATGGGCATTATCGGTGAAATTCTTATTCATCGCCGGAACCCCTATCTTTTTCAGGAGCTGGTGAACTCTTCTGCCCGCCGCCGTCGACTTTTTGAGAGGGCATTTAAAGAGCTCGACACTATTGCCGATATGGGAAATGGTGAAAGCAGGATTTCTGCGATTGTGGCGGCTGTGCGTGAGCAGCTTGAGCGGTTTCGTTCGGTGGTTGAAAAGACGCCCGAGCTTCGCCGCCGCCTGAAGCGTGAACTTGGGGCGGTGGTCGGAGCCAAAAATGTGCTCTTTGATCCCTTTTCTCTTGCGGCTCATGCCACCGATGCCACAGACTGGAGGCTTCATCTTCCTTCGGCGGTTGTAACGCCTGACAAGGAGTCGCAGGTGGCTCCTCTGATTACCGCTATTGCTGCACTCGGGCTGCATGTTATTCCCCGTGGAGCAGGTACCGGGTTGACTGGCGGTGCGGTGCCTTTGAGGTCGAAGTGTGTGATTATCAATATGGAGAGGCTGAACCGCATCCGGGGTATTTCGGAACGTGAATTTCAGCTTGACAATGGTCAGATAGCACAGGCATCAGTGATTGATGTTGAGGCGGGTGTGGTGACGGAGAGTGCGATGGAGGAGGCTGATGAACACGGTCTTGTGTTTGCCACTGATCCGACCAGTGAATGGTCCTGCACGGTTGGGGGCAATATCGCTGAAAATGCCGGCGGAAAGATGGCGGTGCGCTGGGGAACCTGTATTGATAATCTCGTTGAATGGCGCATGGCGATGCCCTCCGGGGAGAACTGGATAGTGAAGCGTGTTGATCATCGGCTGCGGAAAATTCTGCATGAGGATACGGTCACCTTTGAGGTGTGGAATGAGTCGGGCAAGAGGATTGACCGCATTGAGCTGCTTGGCACCGATATTCGGAAAAAAGGGCTCTGGAAGGATATTACCAACAAGGCGCTCGGGGGAGTGCCCGGCCTGCAGAAAGAGGGAACTGACGGGGTGATTACCTCGGGCCTTTTTGTGCTTTATCCGAAGTATCCTGACAAGAGGACGCTCTGTCTTGAATTTTTCGGCCCCGACATGGATGAGGCAAGCCGGGTGATTCTTGAGCTCTCGAAAATTTTCCCGCTCCAGTCTGAAAATCGGGAAGCGCTGCTGGCGCTGGAGCATTTTGATGATGAGTATATCAGGGCTATTGACTATAGAGTGAAGGCGCCCCGTGCCCAGACGCCGAAAGCG
>CAISRC010000035.1 GCA_903887845.1 uncultured Chlorobiaceae bacterium | reverse complement strand
TTACTGTTAACAATACCTTGGCTGGTTATAATACTAATAACTCCAGCTATACCTATACCGGAGGTCTGGTAGGCTACAATGATGGCGGTGCGATTACTGACAGTTATGCAATCGGCGATGTTGGGGTTACGGTAACCAACAATGTAAGCAGTTCAGACTCCATTTCTAATTTAAGCAGGGATTATACTGGAGGGCTGGTTGGTTATAATGATGGCGGTAATATCAGTAGCAGTTATTATGAAACAGGAAAAGTTAACGTGTCTGTTAGCGGTGAAGATGATACTGACGATTATACCGGAGGTCTGGTAGGGTACAACATTGGTGGAGATATCTCCGACAGTTACGCGACAGGCAATGTTTCAGGCGGCAACTATGATACGGGTGGTCTTGTAGGGCATAACAAAGATGCAGCTATTTCGGATAGCTTTGCTTCCGGGGTTGTTGATGGTAAAAAAATGGTTGGAGGACTTGTCGGGCATAACGATGTCGGAGGTGCCATTACTTACAGTTATGCGACGGGCAGTGTTGCAGGTTACTACCGAACGGGTGGTCTGGTTGGATGGCAAGAGAATGGTACTATCACCGACAGTTACGCGACAGGTAGTGTAACTGGCGATGAAAAAACTGGCGGCCTTGTCGGCTACAACGATGACAGCGATGCTGGCCATGTTGGCGGTTACATCACCAACAGTTACGCCACAGGCAGTGTAACGGGCAATGACTATACCGGCGGTCTGGTAGGCTACAACGACTATGGTCGAATTGATAACACTTATGCAATCGGGAGTGTGGAGGGCATTGATCACTCCGGTGGCTTGATCGGTGATAATTATGGAAATGTTTCCAATAGCTATGCCACTGGCAGTGTGCATGGTACAGGCGACAAGACGGGAGGTTTGATTGGCGTTAACCATGACGGTGACGTTACCAACACCTATGCCACAGGTGATGTTACAGGTGGTGATGATTATACCGGAGGTCTTATAGGAAGGAATGCAGATGCGGCCATCACCAACAGCTACGCTTCGGGGACTGTGACTGGCTCTGATGAATATAACGCTGGTCTGGTAGGGTACAATTATAAAGGATCCATTACCAACAGCTACGCTACGGGTGACGTTACTGGTGGTGGAGGCCTAGGACACACTGCTGGCCTTGTTGGGTATAATTTCAAGGGGACCATTGCAGGTAGTTTTGCTACAGGCAATGTTTCTGATGAAGGCAGCGATACTTGTGTCGCTGGTCTTGTAGGGCATAATTTCGAGGGTACCATTGAAAACAGCTATGCAACAGGATCGGTGATCGGTGGCGATAATTATAGCGGAGGTCTTGTCGGATACAACGATGATGGCTCTATTGCCAACAGCTATGCGATGGGGAATGTGACGGTGACGATGAGCAACATGGCCAGCTACGGCGATCATAATTTGACTCATAAATCGAATGGTGGCTTGGTGGGGCGGAACTCTGGCTCTATTACCAACAGCTATGCGATGGGGAATGTGACCGTGACGGTGAATAACGAGGCGCATGGCTATGGTTATGGTGGATCTGACTATGGCTATGGCTATGGGCATAATATAAACTACACCTATACCGGTGGTTTGGTGGGAGCAAACTCTGGCTCTATTACAAAGAGCTACTCCACAGGTAATGTGGTGGTGACGGCCAATAACAATGCGTACGATTCCGGCGAAAACGATAACTATAATTCGGTAGGTGGGCTTGTCGGATACAATAATTCAGGTTCTATTAGCAGCAGCTATAGCAGGGGTGATGTGACGGTGACGGTGAATAACACTGAGAGTTTGTATGGTGAAGATTTCTACAGCAACGATATCGGTGGTTTGGTTGGCCGCAACGTCTCTGGTTCTATTGACGACAGTTACTCCACGGGTCATGTTCCTGTTGCAGGAGGGGGGCTTGTAGGCTGGAATAGTGGTACAGTTAACAATAGCTTCTGGGATACCATAACTTCTGATCAAAATAATTCCCCTGAGGGAACCGGTTTAAATACTCAGCAGATGCAGACGGCATCAACATACAGTGGCTGGGATACATCGGTGTGGAATATTGTGAATGGGGCCTATCCAACACTCAAGGTCTTTTCTCCTGAGGTGAACTATTTTATTCCAACTACTGATAACTTGTGGACAACAATCGGTAACTGGAGTGCATACCATATTCCGACGATTTTTGAAACAGCCAATATTGGCAATTATACGGTTAGAATTCCGAGCAACGTTCTAGTTCATGAGCTGATTTCGAATGGCAGCGAACTGGTGTTTACCGGTACCACGGTCAGTTCCCTTGCTATTGGCCAGAACGATATGGTGACACTGAATACCGATTTGCTCTTTGGTGACAGTGGCAAGCTTAACCTGACGGGCAGCAGTCCTTATAGCCGAAATGAAGGTTCCGATCCACTATTCTTGGTGCTCAATAACAAACAGTTTTCAAACAAGCAGTTTCAAGTTATTCAGCGGGGTGACCAAGTTGGTTATATCAATATATCTCCGGGCTCTTACTATGTTCTTGGCCTTGACATCGATGCCAGCAGCGTGAATGACTTTGTGCCGTTAAGTGATTTCTATGGAACGTTCGATGGTTTGGGTCACAGCGTCAACAACCTCACGATTATTGATGTGGATGATCATAACGTCGGATTTTTTGGCAGTATCAATGCTGATGGGGTAGTTCAAAACTTTGGTCTGGTTTCTCTCTTAGTACAGGGCGGGTTAAACCACGATTTCAACGTTGGTGGTCTTGCAGGAAGTAATCATGGTACCATCATAAACTCTTATGTGACGGGAAGCGTTACCAGTGGAAGTAACGAGGGTGTTTACGTCAATGAAGAACGTTACAATACTGGCGGTCTGGTCGGCTACAATGACGGTACTATTCTTGATTCCCGTGCAATGGTCAGCGTGACTGGCGGCGGCGGTAATCCAAATTCTAATCGTAGTGAGTTTGCGGCAGGAGGTCTGGTTGGCTATAATTCTGGTACGATTACCGATAGTCATGTTTCAGGGAGTGTTTATGGTGGAGGGTCTTATGATGAAGACGTAGATTTTTATACCGGAGGCTTGGTCGGCTACAATGATTATGTTGGTAAAATTACCAGTAGCTATGCTGTTGACACTGTGTCGGGAGCTTCACATGCTGGTGGCTTGGTCGGCTATAATGAAGGATCAATCAAGAGTAGTTACGCCACAGGAAATGTGTCTGGAGATTTTGAAACCGGTGGGCTGGCAGGATATAACGATGGTACGATTACTGATAGTTACGCTACTGGCCGAGTATCGGGTAATGATTATGTCGGTGGTCTTATTGGCTATAACAATAGCGCAATTTCTCATAACTATGCGACAGGCAGTGTTTCGGGTAACGACTACACTGGCGGTCTTGTTGGTGGGAATTCAGATTCTATTAGCGACAGTTACGCGACAGGAAACGTATCAGGCAGCGATTACACCGGCGGTCTTGTCGGTGAAAATACAGGTTCTATCAACCACAGTTATGCCACAGGCAGTGTATCGGCTGATGACGATGCTGCGGGTGGTCTTGTCGGTGAAAATTCAGGCTCTATCAGCGACAGCTATGCATCAGGCAATGTATCAGGTAATTATGGTACCGGCGGTCTGGTTGGTAAGAATAATGCAGAAATCACGGGTAGTTATGCAACAGGCAGTGTTTCGGGTAATGGCGATACAGGTGGGCTTGTCGGGTTTAATAATAGTGATATTGCAGACAGTAATGCCTCAGGTGATGTAGTCGGCTGGAGCGACACAGGCGGTCTTGTTGGCCATAATAATGGTTCAATTGCTGATAGTTACAGCTCTGGCCATGTTTCAGGAGATTATGGTACCGGCGGTTTGGTTGGATACACAGGCGACAGCAGTTCTATAACCAGCAGTCATGCGACCGGCAACGTGGATGGCAATTATGGTACAGGAGGGCTTGTAGGGTACAATAATGGTTCGATTGATGGTACTGTCCTTGACAATGTCTTCGCGACAGGTAATGTAACCGGCAACTTTGGTACCGGTGGTCTTGTTGGTGAAAATAATGGTTCAATTACCTACAGTAACGCAACAGGAGTTGTTGTGGGCAATGACGATGATACTGGCGGTCTTGTTGGTCACAACATGGGAGATATCAGCGACAGCCATGCGACGGGTGCTGTTGTCGGCTATGGTGATGATACAGGTGGTCTGGTTGGCGACAACGATGGCGGTTATATTACCCATAGTATTGCAGAGGGTGACGTTACTGGTGCCTATGCGACTGGTGGTCTGGTTGGGAGCAGCAACAATTCCTCTAATGTTACGCTTGAAGAGGGTAAAGAAGTTGACGGGCTCATTGAAGAGAGCTATGCGACGGGTAATGTTACCGGTATCACTGATACCGGCGGGTTGGTTGGGTACAATGACGGCAGGATTGATCACAGCCAGGCTTATGGCAATGTGACTGGTGACGACTATAATACCGGTGGCCTGGTCGGCTACAACGACGGCTATAATCGTGGCGGTAACATTATTGCCAGCACAGCCGAAGGCGACGTGACAGGAAAGAATGATAATACAGGCGGCCTTGTTGGCTACAGCTACGGAGGTCAAATTTCGGCCAGTAGCGCAACAGGCGATGTTAAAGGTTATGATGACAATACTGGAGGACTTGTCGGATACAACGACGGCGCATCTATTTCCATGAGTTCTGCGTCTGGCACAGTGCTTGCAGGTGGAGATAATGTCGGCGGACTTGTAGGTTACAACGAAGACTCTACAATCAGCGAAAGCTGGGCTACAGGCAACGTGGCTGGTGACGGAAGTAAAGTTGGCGGACTTGTAGGTTACAATGAAGACTCCACAATCAGCGGAAGCTGGGCTATAGGTGATGTTGCAGGTGTTTACTCAACCGGTGGCCTTGTTGGGTACAATTATGATAGCAACATTACAGGCAGTCATGCAGAAGGTGATGTAACTGTTGCTGTAGTGAACGATGACTATGATAATCGCAGTTATATTTACACTGGTGGCTTGGCTGGTTATAACTTCGATGGAAACATAACCGACAGCTACGCAACAGGAAACGTGACAGTCTCAGTCCATAATCATGTTGATAATTCTGGCGAGGCCGACAGCAGTAATTATAGCTATGTCTATACTGGAGGCCTGGTCGGCAGAAATGAAGGCGGAGCCATTACCAACAGCCAGGCGACAGGCTCATTGGTAAAAGTTTCAGTTTACAATGACGTCTACAGTAGTAATTACGACAGTTATAATGACAGCTATGTCTATACTGGAGGCCTGGTCGGCGAAAACACCTCCGGAGACATTACCAGCAACAGTTATGCAACGGGTACTGTCAATGTTTCTGTCAATAACGATGTGCACAGCGGGGAAGATTCCGCCGGAAACCGCAGCTATGTCTATACAGGCGGCCTGGTTGGCGCAAACTCCTTCGGTGACATTACCGGCAACAGTTATGCAACAGGTACTGTTAATGTTACTGTCAATAACAATGTCGATAGTGTTTATAATGGGGAAGATTCTGTCGTAAGCCAAAGCGCAGTCTTTACTGGTGGCCTTGTCGGCGCAAACTCTTCCGGAGAGATTATCGGCAGCAGTTATACAACGGGTACCGTAAATGTTACCGTCAGTAATGATGTGGATGTTGAATATGATGTTGCCAGAAACAGCAGCGCAGTCTTTACTGGCGGCCTTGTCGGATCTAACATCGGTGAAGACCACTCAGGAGATATTACGAACAGTCATGCGACAGGAGCAGTGAATGTTTCAGTCTATAACGACGTCTATAGTGAAGATGATGACGTCATTAACAACAGCTTTGTCTTTACTGGTGGCCTTGTCGGTGGAAACTCCTTCCAGGATATTACCAGCAACAGTTATGCGACAGGTGCCGTAAATGTTTTGGTCAGTAACGATGTTGTTAGTGATGATTTGTACGCAAATAACAATAGCGCAATCTATACTGGCGGTCTTGTTGGCGCAAACGAGCATGGAGACATTACCAACCGGCATGTAACAGGCTCCGTAAATGTTACCGTCAGTAACTATGTTTCCAGTGAGGATGATGCCACCAATAATAGCGCAGTCTATAGCGGTGGTCTTGTGGGTGCAAATTCCTACGGAAACATTAACAACAGCTTTGCAACGGGCGATGTGGATGTTACCATTAATAACGATGTGTATTCTGATGATGAATTTTACGGGTTCAGCGAGGGGGCGACTGGTGGCCTGGTTGGTCTCAATTATAGCAATGGGGTTATTGATAACAGCTATTCAACAGGTTCGGTTAGCGGTTATGTGAACACCGGTGGTCTGGTGGGTTACAATCGTGGTCAGATTACGGAAAGTTACTCAATCAATGCTGATGTTATCGGTACCGACTATGTCGGTGGCCTGGTAGGGCGCAACGCCGGAAGTATAGCTGACAGCTATGCAATCAATAATGTTGACGGAAGTGGTTATGATGTCGGTGGCCTGGTTGGTTCCAGTGTAGGCGACTTTGGAGGAACAGTTTCGAACAGCTTCTACAATCTTGACGCAGTAACAGTTCGTGTGGGTGGAACCGGACATACCGGTGATGAGGTTACTCCTTACGCACTCTATGAAAGACAGTTCGATTCGTGGTACAGGCACGGTACGCTGCATATCACGGATTATTTTGTCCAGAATAGTGATGGATACTATATCATCAGCAATGCCTCCGATGATTTGTACGTTAAAGGCAATCTGAAAAACATTCTTGGCTTTACCAATGCGTCAAGCAGCTACAAATTTTTGCTGGCGAATGACATTACCTTGCCGGAAGGTCTCTGGATTCCGATTTTCAATGCCCAGGAGTTTAATGGTGCTGGCTATACCCTCAGTGGCCTCTTTATTGATCAGCCCTATAACGACTATATCGGCTTTATCGGATTGACGGGTAATGCAGGATACCGGTATGAGACTGGAACTCAACCCGAGATAAGACGTACAGTCAATATCGATAATCTGAAGCTTGCCAATCTTGATATTACTGGGAACGAGTATGTCGGAGGATTGATCGGCTTCAACGATGGGGCCATTATTACCAGCAACTTTGTCGCAGGTGATGTAACGGGCAGCGATTATACTGGTGGTCTTATCGGTTACAGCAATGGCGGAGCTATCACCGATAGTCACGCCGCAGGTACCGTTACTGTCGATGTGAGTGGTGATGTGCCCGCTGAGGCAAACTATGACAGGTATGTGGACATCTATACCGGCGGTCTTGTTGGTTACAACGATGGCGGTGATATCACCAGAAGTGATTCAAACAGCGTTGTCGATGTTACGGTGAGTGGCACATTGAATGATGATGTTTCTAACGACCGGAGTATCTATACCGGCGGCTTGGTTGGCTACAATTATGGAGCTGCTGTTGCTGAGAGTTATGCAAAAGGTAATGTGGATGTGTCTGTCGATAACACTTTGCATGCCGATGACGCAAGTGCTCATAATAGCAGTTATACCTATACAGGCGGGTTGATCGGCTACAATGAAGATGCTGATATAAGCAACAGCTATGCTGATGGCAATGTCACCGTCACGGTAAATAACACGGTGATTAACGAAGATTACGATAGCGATAATCATAGTTACACCTACACCGGTGGACTTGTCGGCCAAAACTACGGAGGAAACATTGAGACCAGCCATGCAAAGGGAGTTGTGACGGTGTCGGTGGATAACCACGTGGATGCCTATGACAACAGTAATAATTCCAGTTATACCTATACCGGTGGTCTGGTCGGTGAAAATTATGCAGGAACTATAGACAACAGCTATGCGACGGGCAAGGTTGATGTTACCGTAAATAACGAGGTGTATAGCTCTGATGAATACATCGATAACAACAGTGATATCTATACGGGCGGCTTGGTTGGCTTTAATGTTGCTTACAATGAAGATGCTGATATCACCAACAGCTATGCAGATGGCAATGTCACCGTCACGGCTACTAACACGGTGAATAGCTCGGTGAATAACGATGATTACAATACCGATAATTCCAGTGATACCTACACCGGAGGCCTTGTCGGCGAAAATTATGGGGGAAACATTGAGAACAGCAATGCAAAGGGAGTTGTGACGGTGTCTGTGGTTAACAATGTAGACGCTCATTACGACATCGATAATAACAGTGACACCTCAACCGGTGGTCTTGCTGGCAAAAATTCTGGTGGTGCCATTGACAAGAACAGCTATGCGACAGGCAATGTGGATGTAACCGTGAATAACGATGTGTATAGCGATCATGACGACATTTATAATGAAAGTTATACTTCTACCGGTGGTCTTGTCGGCGAAAACAATGGTGCAACTATTGACAACAGCTATGCAAAGGGAGCTGTGAAGGTGTCTGTGGTGAACACTCTTGATGCCGATGACGACAGTTATAACGACAGTTATACCTATACCGGCGGCTTGGTCGGATACAATGCTGATTACAATGTCAAAGCTAACATCTCAGGCGGTGACGTTGAAAGTGCTGGTATAACCAACAGCTATGCTGAGGGTAAAGTTGATGTTACCGTAAATAACACTTTGAATAGCTACTATGGCGAGAATTACAGTGACACCTATACAGGAGGTCTAGTCGGTGACAATAATGGTGGAACCATTGACAACACCCATGCAAATGGAGCGGTGTCGGTGTCGGTGATTAACAACTTGGATGCTTATGACGACATTTATAACGGCAGTTATACCTATACTGGCGGCTTGGTCGGTGCAATTGAAACTGCTGATATCACCAACAGCTATGCTGAAGGCAGCGTGGATGTTACCGTAAATAACGATTTGTATAGCGACGAGTACTATGGCGAGAATTACAGTGACACCTATACAGGAGGTCTAGTCGGTGACAATAATGGTGGAACCATTGACAACAGCCATGCAACGGGAGCAGTGACGGTTTCAGAGACAAACAACGTGGATGCCTATGAAGAAAGTTATAACGACAATTATACCTATACCGGCGGCCTGGTTGGTTACAATACAGATGATAATGGAGCTGTCGATATCACCAACAGCTATGCTGCAGGCAATGTCAAAGTGACGGTAACTGACAATTTGAATGGCGAAGAGGGCTACAACGATAATTCCAGTAACGCTTATACCGGCGGGCTAGTCGGTCTAAATGAAGGTGGAAGTATTGATACCAGTTATTCAATTGGAGATGTGGATGTAACGGTGGATAACAATCTGGATTCGTGGTGGAACGACGTTGATAACGTCAGTAATACCTATACCGGTGGACTTGTCGGTAAAAATTATGCTGGAAACATTGACAACAGCTACGCGAAAGGCAACGTGGATGTTACCCTGACAAACTATCTGGATTCTTGGGATGATGACAGTGATAATGAGAGTTACACTTATACTGGTGGCTTGGTAGGCAGAAACGATGGAGCGACTATTGACTACAGTGCTGCTACGGGAGCTGTGGGCGTGTCGGTGACTAACAATCTGTATGCCTGGGACGTCAGTTATAACGACAGTAATACCTATACCGGCGGCCTGGTTGGGTACAATGTGTATGACTATGTCCAGCTAAACGGACCTGACAACATCAAAAGTGCTGATATAACCAATAGCTATGCTAAAGGCAAGGTAACGTCAATAGTGACTAATGATGTTTACGGCGAGGATTGGGATTATAATTACAGCCAAGTCAATACCGGTGGTCTTGTAGGGTACAATAATGCGACAATCACCCAAAGCTATGCTTCGGGTGACGTGAGTGGCAGTGACTATACCGGCGGTCTGGTAGGAGAAAATAATGGCTCCATTACCCAAAGCTTTGCTACGGGCGCAGTGAGTGGCAGTGACTATACCGGCGGTCTGGTAGGAGAAAATAATGGTTCCATTACCCAAAGCTTTGCCACCGGCGCAGTGAGCGGCAGTGACTACACTGGCGGTCTGGTAGGAGAAAATAATGGCTCCATTACCCAAAGCTTTGCCACCGGCGCAGTGAGTGGCAGTGACTATACCGGCGGTCTGGTAGGAGAAAATAATGGTTCTATTACCCAAAGCTTTGCCACCGGCGCAGTGAGTGGCAGTGACTACACCGGCGGTCTGGTAGGAGAAAATAATGGCTCTATTACCCAAAGCTTTGCCACAGGGAGTGTAAGAGGTGATGATGATGATACAGGCGGCTTGGTAGGGTATAACAGCAACGGCGGGACAATTGAAAACAGCTATGCCACAGGCCGTGTGGAGGGTAATTATGGTAGTGGCGGATTGGTCGGGTACAATTATGGAACCATAAATAACAGCTATGCTACCGGGCAGGTGTCTGGAAGCGAGAATGTTGGTGGCTTGGTCGGATATAACGGTGAGGATGGGGTTGTTACAAACAGTTTCTGGGATACCTCTTTAACTGGTCAAAGTGACGCTATAGGTTATAACGATTATGGTATTGATAGCAATAACCAGGGATTGACCACTGCCGAGATGATGACTCAGGCACCATTTAAAGAGGCAGGCTGGGATATTGATGCATCTTTTGGTACCGACGCTATTTGGCGGATTTATGAGGGTATGAGCATGCCGCTGTTGCGTTGCTTCCTTACCCAGCTTACGGTTACGTCGAATGACGACAGCAAGGTTTTTGACGATCTTGTCTACACGGGTAATCCTGGTGTTACCTTTGTGGTTGGACCTCAGCCTGGTATTTTCAATCCAAAAGACAATCCGACTGAAACGAATGGAGTGTATGGGTATGGAAATTTGCATGGAACGGTAATCTATACCTCGAATGGTGTTCAGCTTGGTACCTATAACATTTCGCCCAGCGGTCTCTATTCGAACAATCAATGGCCCGGTTACGACATTAATTTTGTCTCAACGGCGACCTTGACCATTATACCTGCTGAACAGCGTCCGATAGAGAAACAAGCGGAGACTATTATCCATGAGTTCGTTGGATCCGGTGAACCGGCTGCGCCAACGGTCATTGTGCAGACAACAACAGGTATAACTGTAACGGCAGTTACTCCGCCATCAACTGATGTTCCGGGTTTGGTTACTGTCACAGTTCCGCCAAATGTGACAGCATCTGGTGCCGCGTTCAGCTTCATATTACCAGAGTCGGTTGTGACTGCTCTGGCAGCAAGCGGACTTGAAGAAAAAGTTACAATGTTGAATGGGCTGGCGTTGCCGACATGGCTGGTGTACGATTCTGCATCAAAAATGTTTACCGCGAATGGTGCTCCATCAGGAACGGGAACGGTAAAGGTTCTCGTAACTGTAGAAGGTGCAAGCTGGGAAGTTGAGATCACGCTGCAGTAAAGGCGTAGGGGAATTAATTAAAATGTTCATTGCGGGGCGTTAAACATCAAGCCCCGCAATGTTGCTCTGAAATAATCTATGGCTTCAAAATTTGTCGGTGTTGCCGGTTTGCCAAGGGCCGGGTCAACATTGTTGTGCCAACTTCTTGGTGAACATCCCGAGATCAATTGTGAAGGGCACAGTTCTCCGCTTTGCAATTCACTTCTGGCTACACGCCGATTTATCAGTGATGATCAGTTTTTTTTGTCGCAGTTGGATGTTCAGTTTGACACGACTTATGATCATTTGCGTACGGCGATGAGGGGTTTTCTGCATGGCTGGTACCGTGATAGCGACAAGCCTGTGGTGGTGGACAAAAACAGAGCCTGGCTGCATTGCATAGAACTGCTTCTTCATCTTGATCCGGCGGCCCGCCTTCTGATACCCATCCGCGATCTGAACCAGATCTATGGTTCTATTGAAGCGCAGCACCAGAAGTCCATTCTGGTGGATTTCATAGACCATCTTGCTGATTATGATCGTCTTGGAAGGGCTGACAAGCTTTTTGCCCAGGACAAGTCCATCGGCGCACCGCTCTCTTCTATTCAGGCGGTTCAGGATTTACCTCAGTCAGTAAAGGATCGGATTTATTTCGTCAAGTTTGAAGACCTTGTTGCTGAGCCAACAGAAACGATGTCTCGAATCTATGCCTGGCTTCAGGTATCGCCTCACACGATTAATCCTGAACAGTTGACCGTTACTCCACATGAAAGCGACAGTCATTATCGCTTCAAATATCTGCATCGGAAGCAGACAGCCATCTCTCCCCCGCTGCCACATGATATTCCGCCTCGTATTCAGAAGCTCATCGCGAAGGCGTGTAACTGGTATTTTGAGTGGTTTTATCCGAAAAATCAGTAAAACACTTGAGTTTGGGGATCGGTAATGCCAGATGAAAAGAGAGTCACTTTTACAATATCAGTTCGAGGAAAGGCCGGAGAGGCTCCGGTTATGGATTTCCTGAAGCGGAATTTTGGCGGAATACCTCTTGGCCGAATAGACAGTCTTTTTGGCTTTGTTGAACGGTGTACACTCTATGGCGGGCGACCATTTTATGGTCGGCAATTGAGTGACGAGGATGTTGAGGCGTTGTACAGCCATTCAATCGGGCTTCGGCTCCCCCTCACGAATATGTATGTCAGTGAGGAAGAGTACCGGGAGTATCAATGGTTTCTTGAAAAGTATCATCGTCAGGGTAATTCTGTTATTACGACTGAAGACTCGCTTGCGCAATGGATCCGAAGAGATTACCCCCACTATCAGATTGAGGCGAGCGTCATTAAAAACATCGATACGTATGCTAAAATTGATGCGGCGCTTGATATATACGATACGGTTATTCTGCCTATGAGACTTAATCCGCAGTTTGCATTTCTTGACAATATTCAGACTGAAAAGAAAAAGAGGATAACGCTCTTTGCAAATGCAGGTTGTGCCTTCAACTGTCCGGCAAGGATGTGTTATGAAGCTATTTCGCGTATGAACAAATTCACGGGTGCGCAGTTCAGTTGTTCAAAAGCGACAATGCCGAGGCCGCAGTTGGGCATGGTTTCTTTTGATCTCCAGAAACTTTCAACTGCTGGCTTCAGGCGTTTCAAGCTTCTTCAGGCAATTCCTGGAGGTACTACCGGCTTTTGATCCGGGAACGAACTTTTGCAAGCTCTGTTATGAAGGTGATGAATACCGAATATCTCCTGCAGCTTGAGCAGGAAGCGATCCGCATTATCCGCGAGGCGGTTGCCGAGGCGGAACATCCAGTGATGATGTACTCTATCGGCAAGGATTCTGCAGTCATGCTCCATTTAGCGCTGAAGGCCTTTTATCCCCTGAAACCGCCGTTCCCGCTCCTGCATGTCGATACGACATGGAAATTTCGTGAAATGATCACGTTTCGAGCTGATATTGTCCGCCGTTATGGCGTGGAGCTGATTACACACACCAACCCTGAAGGGCTGCGTGACGGCATCAACCCGATGACTCATGGCAGTCGCCTCTATACTGATATCATGAAGACGGAGGCCCTCAAACAGGCGCTGGACAAAGGCGGCTTCGACATGATTTTCGGTGGTGCACGTCGTGACGAAGAGAAAAGCCGTGCAAAGGAGCGCTTTTTTTCTTTCAGGGATGCCAACCATCGCTGGGATCCAAGGGGACAACGTCCTGAATTGTGGAGTATTCCCAATCTGAAAAAAAACAGGGGAGAGAGTTTCCGTGTTTTTCCTCTTTCAAACTGGACGGAGCTGGATGTGTGGCGCTATATTTCAAGAGAGGCTATTCCGGTTGTCCCGCTCTATTTTGCCGCAGAGCGTCTCGTAGTGGAACGGAATGGTCAATTGATTATGCTTGATGATGAGAGGTTTAAACTGCTTCCGGGTGAGGAGGCGAAACTACTCCGGGTTCGTTTTCGTACGTTGGGCTGTTATCCATTGACGGCGGGGGTTCTGTCAACGGCTGCGTCGGTTGCAGAGATAATAGAAGAGCTGGAGCAGGTCAGTATGTCAGAACGTTGTGGCCGTCTGATTGATTTTGACCAGTCAGGCAGTATGGAGAGAAAAAAACAGGAGGGGTATTTCTGATGTCAAACAGTAATGGCATACTTCGCTTTTTGACCTGCGGCAGTGTGGATGACGGGAAATCGACCTTGATCGGACATCTTCTCCATCTGACAGGAAACCTCTTTGATGATCAGCTTCTTGTTCTTGAGGAGGAGAGTGCGCGTATCGGCAATGCCGCTGGAATGATGGACTATTCTCTGCTGCTTGACGGCTTGATGGCAGAGCGTGAACAGGGAATTACCATTGATGTGGCCTACCGCTACTTTGAAACTCCAAAAAGGAAGTTTATTGTTGCTGATACGCCAGGCCATGAAAGTTATACCCGCAATATGGCAACTGGTGCGTCCAACTGCAGCGCATCATTGATACTAGTTGATGCCCGTCAGGGAGTGCTGCCTCAAACCCGAAGGCATCTGCTGATCTGTCTTCTGATGGGAATCAGGAAAGTGCTCTTTGCCATTAACAAGATGGATCTTGTTGGCAGGGATGAGGCGCGCTTCAGGGAAATTGAGCAGGAGTGTCTCTCTCTTGCAGAGGGAGCTTCAACGCTGGCTCCGGGCAGTTGTGCGCTTCAGGTGGTACCTGTTTCTGCGCTTCATGGCGACAATCTTTCTGTGCTGTCCGAATCTATGCCCTGGTACCGTGGTGTTACGGTTCTTGAGTGGCTTGAAAATCTTGAACTTGTTGAAAGCACTGCCAAAGCACCATTCCGGTTGCCTGTGCAGTATGTGCTGAAGGGAAGCATGGAGAGCAATGGCTGGCAGCATGAGGATGCTCAAACGTCTGCACCTTCTCACCGTCGTGCAACCTGGAGATCCTATGCTGGCAGTGTAGCTTCCGGGGCAGTGAAGAAGGGTGATCGGGTGGTTATTCTGCCTTCCGGGGTGGAGACATCAATAGAACGTCTCTTGGTCGGCGACAAGGAGGCTGATGCCGCTACGGCCGGTATGGCGGTGTCGGTTGTTCTTGCCGGAGAGCATGATGTTGTCCGTGGCGACTGTATTGCGCATCTTTCAGATCGTCCTGAACAGGCCGATTTGTTCAAGGTTCGTCTTGTCTGGATGGATCGGCAGCCAATGTATGCCGGAAGGAGTTATCTCTTCCGCACGCACTTTGGTACTATTGAGGCAAAAATCACCCGCATCCGCAACCGCATCGGTCTTGACTCCTGCGAGTTGCTTTCGGCCAGCCAGTTTGACCAGAACGATATCGGTGAAGTTGAACTTGCTCTTGCTCGTCGATTTCCCTTTGACCCCTATTTGGAGTGCACTGAAACAGGCGCGTTCATTCTGATCGACCGTATCAGTAATGCGACGGCTGCCTGCGGCATGATACTGCACTCCATGAGACGGAGCAGCAACATTCATCTTCATCGGGAGGAGATTCCCCGGGAGCTCAGGTCAGCTCAGAAGGGGCAGAAGCCATGTGTGGTATGGCTTACGGGTCTCTCCGGTTCAGGGAAATCTACACTGGCGAACGTTCTTGAGGTGGTGCTGCATGCGGGAGGTCATCATACCATGCTGATGGATGGAGACAACATTCGCCATGGACTTAATCGCGATCTGGGATTTGCCGAAGCTGACAGGATTGAGAACATCCGCCGTATCGGCGAAGTTGCAAAGTTGATGACCGATGCCGGTCTTATCGTTATTACCGCCTTTATCTCACCCTTCAGGGCCGATCGTGACATGGTTCGCACCCTTCTTCCTGCCGGAGAGTTTCTTGAAGTTCATCTCACCACTTCTCTTGAGGTGTGTGAAGCTCGCGACCCAAAAGGACTCTATCGTAAAGCCCGGATGGGGGAAATTCCTAACTTTACCGGCATAAATTCACCATATCAAGAGCCGCTGCAGCCGGATCTGAGGCTTGACACTGCCTCCCGATCGGTTGAGGAGTGCGCTGACCTTATCATGAATCTTCTTCAGCAACAGGGATTTATTGCCCGGAGCTCCAGCCGCTGAAAACCTTCATTTCACAAGCCGTTTCGAGATTTAAACAAGAGGGCTATTTTTTTAGTGCCTCCTTTTTTATACATTTTGACAGTGGTAAAAAAGGGTAAAAAATGGGGGTTATTGTTTGTGCTTGCCGGTTTATTCCTTTTTTTTAGCTGATTTTCAGGCAATAATTGGTTGATGGGCTGGAAATATCTGCATAACGGTAGCTTACGGGATCGCCATAATGGCTGGCTTTATTGGAAAAGAGAGACATGCTGTCGACGAGAAAGGGCGTCTGATGATTCCTGCAAGGTTTCGACGAAAATTCGGTCAGCCAGCTTCATCGGGCATCGAGGAGCTCTTGCCGGGCAGTATAGAAGCGCTCTACATCATGAAAGCTCCCGATACATCTCTTGAGCTTTATGAGCCTTTTGTCTGGAACCATATAAGAAAAACCATCTCTGCTCTTTCAGATTTTAACCCTGAAGAGCGCTTGCTGAAAACATTGATGTACGAAAGCCTTGAAACGGTCGAACTTGACCGCCAGGGTCGGGTTGCTCTCTCAAGGGAGTTTCTTGAACATGCAGGTATTACAAAGGATGTGGTTATTATCGGTGCTGATACGAAAATGATTATTTGGGACCCGGATCGCCTGCAGACTCTTTTGCGTGAGAGTACCGGTCGTTTTGCATCGCTTGCCGGAAGGTATTTTTAACGGCAATGGCGCAGGGCAGATTTCATGATCCGGTGCTTGCCGGTGAAATTGTTGCATTTCTGGTCAGAAAACCGGGGATTTATGTCGACGGGACTCTTGGTGGCGGAGGCCATTCCCTTGCCTTTCTACATGCGTTGCGAGAGGGTGGTTATAGTGAGCAATCGTTGCTGATAGGCATTGATCAGGATGATGCTGCATTAGAAGAGGCTGCCCGAACACTCAGGGGATTCGAAGCCCATTCTGTTCTGGTCAAGGGTAATTTTCAGGATATTGAGGCAATCATTACTGGAGTCTGTCGGGGCAAGGGTCTGAACCCGAAGGTTGCCGGGATTTTGCTTGATCTTGGCGTTTCATCGTTTCAGATTGACACTGCGGAGCGGGGTTTCAGCTATCTCAGGGAGGGGCCGCTTGATATGAGGATGGATAGTGATGCGCCCCTGAGCGCTGGCGACATTGTGAACAGCTATGAGGAAAAGGAGCTGGCACGCCTTATTTATCGCTATGGAGAAGAGCCCAGAAGCAGAAGCATTGCAAAAGCGATTGTTGACTGGCGTCAAAAAAATGGATCAGTCAGCGGAACAAAAGAGCTTGCTGATATTATTCGCGGTAACGCGCATGGCGGCGAGAAGGTTATCAAGACGCTGTCAAGGGTGTTTCAGGCCTTGAGAATTGAGGTGAATGGTGAGCTTGATGTGCTTCGCCGGGCACTCTATGACGGCATTGATTGCCTTGATGATTATGGCAGAATGGCAGTTATCAGTTATCACTCTCTTGAGGACAGAATCGTCAAAACAGTTTTTGCTGAAAAAGCAAGGAGTGACTGGGGACCCAAGGGTGTGGCTATGAGGGAACCGCTTGCGTATGGCACTGTGGCTCTTGTTACCAGAAAGCCTCTGATGGCTTCTTCTCAGGAGATAGCATCAAACCTGAGAGCAAGAAGTGCAAAACTGAGGGTTATTGAAAAAATTCCACGGAGAGATTACCATGAATAATTTCGATATTGGTGCGTTGCTGCAGCCAAAAACTTTTTTGTACCTTCTGGCCGTAACAGGGATTTTTCTTTTCCAGACGCATAATAACCTTGCAATCACTGAGCTTGCACAGCAGAATGAAACATTGCGGGAGCAGCTTCGGATGAGCACCAGTATGATCACTTCACAGAAACTGAAAGCGGATGAACTGCATAGTATCCATAATATTGCGCAGGAGGCCGCCGGTCTCGGACTTGCACCGTCCAGTATCCCGCCGGTTGAACTTGAACCGTGAACGATTTACTGCTCAATGAACGGGATTGCTTATGAATGATCAGGAGTTTGGCAAACGGCTTGCTGTTGTGGCTTGCGCTTTTGCACTGTTTACAATCGCGATCATTGGTATGCTGCTCAATATCCAGGTGATCAATGTCAGGAAATATAAGCAGAAAGCAGCCCAACAGTATGAACGGGTAGTAACGGAGGTCGCACAGCGGGGGGTTATTCTTGACCGGCGTTCACGTATGCTTGCCGAAAGTATAGAGTCAATCACTTTCTATGCCAATCCTGACATAATCAGGAATACCCCGCTGTTTGATGCACATGGCAAGCCGATTAATGACAAGAAAAGCGGGAAACAGAAAACCTATGATAATACCGGGAGTGTTGCCAGTTTTTTTGCAAAGCATCTGGGGGTGAACAGGCTGGTCCTCCTCAAAGAGTTGAAACGCCGTAAAGGAATCGCGGTGCTTGGCCGGAAAATACCTGTTGCAAAAGCGCTGCCGCTTATGCAGGAAAAGATGGCCGGGGTATGGTTTGACAAGGAGCAGCAGCGATCTTACCTGAATGTTGCCGCTCAGTTGATCGGTTTTACCGGCAACGAAAAAAGTAAAATTGATGGCAGCAGCGGCCTTGAACTGCAGTTGAACAAGGAGCTGAAAGGGGTTGACGGTACAAGAAATTTTCAGAGGAACGCCACTGGCATCCGTTACCCTGCTCCTGATGCTCAGCAGCAGGATGCCGTCAAAGGGAATACCGTACAACTGACTATCGACGGGGATATTCAAAGTATTGTAGAAGATGAGCTTTCAAAGGCGGTGGCTACTTTCAGGGCTGATGCGGCGACCAGTATTGTTATGGATGTCCGTACCGGTGAGATTCTTGCCATGGCGAATAATCCGGCGTTTGATCTGAACAACAGGTCAACATGGAGCAAGGAAAATTCCCGGAATCGTGCGGTGACTGAAATGTATGAACCGGGTTCCACGTTCAAGCTGGTCATGGCGGCTGCGGCAACTGAAGTGCTGAACAGAAAAGCTGATGATATGGTCTTTGGCTATAACGGTGTTATGCCGTTTTATAAACTCAGGATCACGGATCATGAGCCTTATGGATACATAACGTTCCGTCAGGCCATCATGCATTCAAGTAATATTGTGGCGGCCACGACTGCCTTGAAGGTCGGACGGGAAAAATTCAGTGCGTATACAAGAAATTTTGGTTTTGGAAAAAAGACCGGTATTGGGCTGGTTGGTGAGGCAAAAGGAATAGTTCGTCCGCTTGCTGAGTGGGATATGACCACGCTTCCCTGGATGGGCTATGGTTATCAGGTAATGACCACCCCGCTGCAGATCCTGCAGGCCTACGCGACCATTGCCAATGATGGTGAGCGGATGCGCCCCTATATTATCAAGAAGATTACTGATGCGAAGGGTCTGGTTGTCCGGGAGGGTGCTCCCGAAAAAGTCCAGCGGGTTGTTTCGGTTGCAACAGCACGATATCTCAACAAAGAGTATTTTAAAGCGGTTGTGGACAGTGGGACTGCTAAAAATGATCTTTTGATCAGTATGAATGTTGCAGGAAAGACGGGAACGGCGCGGCGCGCGGCCGGGGGGTCGTATGCCAATCGCTCCTATGTCTCTTCATTTGTCGGCTATTTCCCTGTCACGGCTCCACGCTATGCTATTATTGTGCTTGTTGAAAATCCAAAAACGGCTTACTATGCAGCAACCGTTGCCGTTCCGGTTTTTGCCGGTATTGCGTCGAGAATGATTGCCTGTTCGGAGGAGATGCAGAAAAACCTTTCTATCCGTTCCCCTGAACAGGGGGTTATTGACGTTGTCTCTACGGTGACCGTTCCGGAGCTCAGGGGACTTAAGGGTCGTGATGCCGAGCGGTTGTTGAAATGGCTCAGTCTTGAGATGGAGTATTCCGGAGACTTTGACGGCTTTGTTGTTCGTCAAAACATTCTGCCTGGAAGCAAGGTTGAAAAGAAAAGGGTTATCGGGGTGATGCTTTCAAAGAAAATAAATAGAAATCCCTCATGACCGTCAAGAAAGAGAGTACCAGCCTGCGAGAGGTGCAACTGGAGGAGTTGCTCAAGGGTATTTCTTCTCTGGAGCTTACTGGACAAAACCGGGGCGGGGCGGTATGCCTGATAACCAGCGATTCACGGGAGGTTCTGCCCGGTGCGATTTTTGTTGCGGTCAGAGGCTACTCTACTGATGGTCACCGGTTTATCCGAAGTGCCGTCGAAGGTGGTGCTGTGGCGGTTATCTGTGAAGAATTTCCCCCTGATTTAGACGTATCAACTTTTTACATAAGAGTTGCCGATGCACGCAAGGCTCTTGCCGAGGCTGCACGTATTTTTTATGATTATGCTTCAGACCGGCTGCTGATTATCGGCCTTACCGGTACGAACGGTAAAACCACCACAGCAAAGCTGATCACTGCAATGCTTAATGCCTGCGGTCTTCCGGCGGGTTATATCGGCACAAATCTCTGCAGGATTGGAGAACGCGATATTCCGCTTGAGCGCACCACCCCTGAAGCCCACGGTCTGCATGCTCTTTTCAGTGAGATGGTTGACGCTGGATGCAGGGTGGCAGTGATGGAGGTCTCCTCCCATGCACTGGTGCTGCAGAGAGTATACGGCATAAGGTTTCATGCCGCATTGTTTACCAACCTGACCATGGAGCATCTTGACTTTCACGAATCCATGCAGGAGTATGCTTCAGCCAAGCAGCAGTTGTTCGACCAGCTTGCCCCGGAAGGATTTGCCGTCTTCAATATCGATGATCCCTATGCCGTGAAGATGGCAGAACGGGTTGATCCTGAAAAAAGATATTGTTGCAGCCTGCTGTCAGGAGCGGGCCCGGCGTTTTCCTGCCGCCGCTTTTTTAAAGCTGATATTCTTCAGAGCACTCTTGCCTCAAGCACGGTCAATCTCCATTTTCCTGACACGGTAATGACCATGCAGGTTGGGTTGCCCGGGGTCTTTAATGTCATGAATGTGCTTGAGGCGGTGGCGATCGGCAGCGGGATGGGTCTTGCGCCCGAAGCGATCTGCCGCTCTCTTTCGGATATTTGTGCTGTAGACGGGCGCATGGAAAGAATCAGTGACAACAGTCAGGGCAGATCTGTTTTTGTTGACTATGCTCATACTCCTGACGCACTGCTCAAGGCGCTTGATGCCTTGCGCAGCCTGAAGCCAGAGGGCTCCCGTCTCATTGTAGTTTTCGGGTGCGGGGGCAACCGGGACCGCTCAAAACGCCCTGAAATGGGGCGTATCGCCTCCGAAACGGCTGATGAGGTCATTATTACTTCTGATAATCCCCGGGATGAGGATCCGGAGCTGATTCTTGATGAAATTGAGCGAGGCATTACCGGCAGCCGTTACAGAAGGATCAGCGAACGGGCAGAAGCCATCAGGGAGGCTGTCTCGATGCTCAAACCGGGAGATGTTCTTCTTGTTGCAGGGAAAGGGCATGAAAAGTACCAGGAGATTGCCGGTCGGAAACAGTATTTTTCAGATCAGGATATTTTACGACAATGGATGCAGGAAAACAGTGCCGGAAATCCGGAGAAGGAGAGAGAACACAAGTGAAGGGAGTGCTGAATATCAATGATTTCCGGGATATCGGAGAGGTTGTTGTCGCCGGGGCGGCCTCCCCTCCTCTTGAGATTGTTGAGCCAACTGTGGTTATTGATTCAAGAGAGATTACCGAAGGCGCTATTTTTATTGCACTGAAGGGAGAGAGAACGGACGGTCACAGCTATATCCGGACGGTCTTTGAGAACGGCGCATCCTGGGCTATGGTGAGTCGAGAGTGGTATGATGCAGAAGGCTCACCGCAACCGCCCTCCGGAACGGGATTTCTTGTCACTGCCGACCCCGTTGCCGGTTTGCAGCTTCTCTCAACCATCTATCGGAACACCTTTTCGATTCCTGTTGTGGCGATCGGCGGCAGTAATGGGAAGACCACGACCAAGGAGATGGTTGCGGCGGTTCTTGGAACGGGTTACAAGGTTACGGTGAGCCAGGGCAACCGGAACAATCATCTCGGCGTTCCCCTTACGCTGCTTCAGCTCCGGCGCGATACCGACATTGCTGTTGTCGAGGTTGGGATCAATCATCCGGGAGAGATGGCCTTGCTTGCCGACATTGTCAGGCCGACTCACGCTCTTCTGACCAATATCGGTCATGAGCATCTGGAGTTTCTTCTTGATCTTGACGGTGTTGCCGCTGCTGAAACACAGCTTTATGACTATCTGCGCCGAAGTGGCGGTATTGTGTTCATCAACAACGATGATCCCCGGCTCAGGGATGCAGGAGCAGGGCTTGCAGGGAGTCTCTGTTACGGAACATCGGAAAGTCTTGCTCATACCTGCTGGGCCAGAGAGATTTCTGTGGAACGGGATGGTCGCCTCTCTTTTCAGTTATGTTCGGTTGCCGGCAGCGAAAAGGTTATTCTGAATTTTACCGGCAGGCACAATGTTATCAACGCCGTTGCCGCAGCCGCAGTTGGCTCCCATTTCGGACTTTCACTCCGCCAGATTCGTGAGGGGCTTGAGCGTCTCAGCCCCGCACCTGGCTGGAAACGGCTTGAGGTCGTTGACTCGTTTGGTCTCAGGATTCTTAATGATACCTATAATGCCAATTCAGACTCTATGCGGCAGGCAATTGAGGCGCTTTGTGATATGCCGTGTGGAGGTAAAAGAGTTGCGGTTCTCGGCGATATGCTTGAACTCGGCGCAGCGGGAGATGTTGAACATGAAACTATTGGCCGTTATATTCAGCAGCGCCCGGTTGATATACTGCTTACTTTTGGCGACAAGGCCCGACTGATCGGTCAGGAAGCTCCAGTAGCTTGTCGGGGCCATTTTGAAAGCCGCGAACAACTTTTGGCGCAGCTCCTTACTCTGCTTCATGATGATGATGTTGTGCTTTTCAAGGGATCCAGGGGTATGAAGCTTGAACAGGTTGTAGATTCTCTTATTACTGCAAGAACCATAACCAGGTAAGAATACGGTATGCTTTATTATCTGTTGAAGTACATCAACAATATTTTCCACTTTCCCGTACTTCGTGTTATCGAGTATCTTACCTTCAGGGCAAGTGCTGCGGCGATTACGGCATTGCTGATTACTCTCTTTGCCGGTCCCGGACTTATCAGATATCTGAAAGCCCGGTTTATTGAACCGATAAAGGAGGAGGCGCCTCCGGAACACAAAAAGAAAAAGGCGCTTCCCACTATGGGTGGTTTGCTCATTATATTTTCGATAGAACTTTCCGTATTGCTCTGGTCAAAATTCAATGATCCCCATGTCTGGCTGATCATGCTTGCTGTTTTGTGGATGGGCATTATCGGTTTTATTGACGACTACCGCAAAGTGGTGTTAAAAATCAAGGGCGGGCTCTCGGCGCGCTACAAGCTTATCGGACAACTCTCTCTTGGTCTGGTAATAGGGCTCTACACCTGGTTTGATCCGGCGTTTTCGGTACTGCTTTCGACAACAACCGTGCCGTTTTTCAAGCATCTGACTCTTGACTACGGTTTTTTTTATATACCGATTGTCATTTTTATTATTACAGCGGTATCGAATGCGGTAAACCTGACTGACGGGCTTGACGGTCTTGCTGCCGGAAGTTCTGCCATTGTGGTCATGGGTCTCGGGGGCTTTTCCTACCTTGCCGGAAATGCTGTCTATGCCGTGTACCTTAATATTCCGTTTATTCCGGGAGGAGGAGAGGTTGCAGTAGTCAGCATGGCTATTGTTATGTCCTGTGTCGGATTTTTGTGGTTCAACTCCAATCCGGCTGAAATTATCATGGGTGATACCGGATCTCTTGCTCTTGGCAGTGCTATTGCAGTTATTGCCCTTTTGATCAAGCAGGAGCTGCTTCTGCCGTTGATTGCAGGTATATTTTTTCTTGAAGCGCTTTCAGTCTCGATGCAGGTGCTCTATTTCAAGTACACGAAAATGAGGTACGGTCAGGGACGGAGAATTTTTCTGATGGCACCTCTTCATCATCATTTTCAGTTGAAGGGATGGGCTGAACAAAAAATCGTGATAAGGTTCTGGATTTTGACCATTCTCTTTTTTCTGGCCAGTCTCATGACCTTAAAACTCAGATAACGGCTATGGATGTAACGGGTAAAAGAGTCTCGGTCATTGGTGCCGGGAAAAGCGGAATTGCTGCTGCAGAGCTGCTCACCCGCGAGGGTGCGGAGGTACTGCTCAGTGAGCTCGGCAGGATTGGCGAAAAAGAGGCAGTGTTCCTTCAGGATATGCAGATACGATTCGAAGAGGAGGGGCATTCCGGGAGCGTTTACGATGCTGATTTTTGTGTCGTCAGTCCCGGTATTCCTCCTTCTGCTCCGGTGGTAAAAACCATGCAGGCGCGAGGGATTCCCCTTTACAGTGAAATTGAGATAGCGAGCTGTTTCTGCAAGGCACGCATTGTCGGCATTACCGGCACTGATGGCAAAACGACTACAGCAACTCTTGTTCACCGTATCTGTGAAGAGGATGGTCGTCAGCAGGGATATCGCTCATTCAGTGTCGGCAATATAGGAGTCCCGTTTGCTTCGATGGCGCGCCAGATGAACACCGGGGATGTTGCCGTTGTAGAGCTGAGCAGCTACCAACTGGAGCGGTGCTTTACTTTCAGGCCAGAGGTTGCTGTTATCACCAATATTACGCCGGATCATCTTGATCGCTATGAACATGATATGCAGCGGTATGCTGAAGCGAAGTTCAGGATTTTTATGAACCAGAGCGGCCGAGATACTCTTGTCTACAATTCGGACGACCCTTTGCTCTGGGACCATTTCAGTGGAGCTGCGGATCGATTCCCTTTCAGAATTCTACCTTTTGGCATGGAGCCAGCTTCTGAAGGAGGCGTTGATCGCCGCCTGGTTCTGCTTGACGGGGACGGGATTGTTGTGCGCCATGCCGGAGGAGAAGAGCTGCTCCTGATCACATCAGATTTTCTGAAAAACAGTTTTCGGGGACGGCACAATATCTCAAATGTGCTTGCAGCCGCAGCAGCGGCGAGGGCGTTGGGTATCGGCAACGAGGCTGTGCGTTCAGCGCTGAGGGAGTTCAGGGGCGTTGAACACCGTCAGGAATTTGTCTTGACCATCAACGGAGCTGACTGGGTTAATGATTCAAAAGCAACGAACATCAATGCGATGCGGCAGGCCATTGAGGCGGTGCCCGGTACGGCGGTGCTTATTGCTGGCGGAAGGGATAAAGGCAACGATTATGGTTCCATTGCTGAGCTGGTACGGAACAAGGTCTCTCTGCTCATTGCCATAGGAGAATCGAAGGCTAAAATTGCCTCTTTCTTTGATGGTATTGTTGCTCTTAAAGTGGCCGGATCACTCGAAGAGGCTGTTTTGTTTGCCCGAGAGGCTGCTCTGCCCGGTCAGACCGTGCTCTTTTCGCCCGGGTGCGCGAGCTTTGACATGTTCAAAAATTTTGAGGATCGCGGCCAGCAGTTTAAACAATACGTGCATCATTTATCGTCATGGTGAATACTGACTCTCTTCCCGGTTCTGCAGAGCTGCCCGCTCTGGAGGTGATTTCATCCTCTTCATACGGAGAGGTTTTTGCCGGAAAATTGCTGATTCTGATTGTCTCTCTGCTTATATGTATAGGTATTGTGATTGTCTACAGCAGCGGCGCAGGATGGGCGGTAACGAAGTATTCGAACTCCGAGTATTTTCTGTGGCGTCAACTTACCTTTGCAGTACTTGGAATTGGTACCGTTGTGCTGGTTGCAATGATTGACTATCACGTATTCTGGAAGACCAGCAAAATTATTCTTTTTACCGGTATTGTTCTTCTTACCATTCTTCTTGCCATGAAAGCGGTTGGTCTTATTTCGGGGGCGGCGCGCTGGATAGGCTTTGGGCCGCTGAAATTTCAGGTCTCCGACTTTGCGAAGTATGCCATTATCTTTCATTTTTCGAGGCTCATCAGTGAAAAGCAGGCATATATAAAAGATCTTAATAACTCCTATTATCCCCTCCTCACCCTTCTGATGATCGTCGTAGCCCTTGTGGCACTTGAGCCGAACTTCAGTACTGCGTCGCTTATTGCCGTGATAGGGTTTACCCTTATGTTTATTGGCGGCGTGAATATCCGCCATCTTCTGGCGACCGCATCGCTGCTTATACCTATTGCGGGGGTTTTTGCCATTGCAGCCCCATACCGGGTTGCCCGTCTGCTCTCCTTTACCAGTGGAGATGAAAAAGGATTGAGCTATCAGGTTGTGCAGGCATTGATCGGTCTTGGCAACGGCGGGCTCTTTGGCCTCGGTATCGGAGCCAGCAAACAACGGGAACTCTATCTGCCGCTTTCTTATAACGATTTTGTCTTTGTCATTATCGGGGAGGAGTACGGCTTTATCGGGGCGGTTGCTGTCATTGCGCTGTTTGCAGGATTTTTTGTCTGTGGTCTTATCATAGCCAAGCATGCTCCCGATAATTTTGGAAAATATGTCGCAAGCGGAATTACTATCGCGATTACTCTTTTTGCTTTTATTAACATTGCAGTTGCCTGTCATCTGCTTCCAACCACGGGTGTTGCGTTGCCATTTATCAGTTATGGTGGGACAGCTCTCCTGTTTAACTCTCTTGGGGTCGGTATTCTTATGAGTATATCACGACATAAAAAAAATGTGCAGGAAAAGGGTGTTCTCTTTGAGGTTACAGGAGGCAAAAACTTGTGAAAGTACTTTTTGCGGGCGGGGGAACCGGCGGTCATTTATATCCCGCAGTAGCTATGGCCGGAGAACTCAGGAAGCTGCTGCCCGGTGTCGAAATTTCATTTGTCGGCACGACTGGCGGTATCGAGGCGACTGAAGTGCCAAGACTTGGTTTCCGGCTGCACCTTATTCCTGTAAAAGGCTTGAAAAGAGGGCGCTTGCTGGCCAATCTCATTGCTAATATCGGGGTACTTGCTGATTTTGCCGGTGCTCTGACCCGTGCTGTTTCTCTTGTCCATCGGGAGGCTCCCGATGTTGTTGTCGGTACCGGGGGATTTGTCAGTGCTCCTCTTCTTTTTGCTGCTCAGCTTATGGGGAAAAAAACACTCATTCAGGAACAGAATGCTTTCCCCGGGGTAACGACAAAACTGCTTGCAATGCTGGCCAGTGAAGTACATCTCTCTTTTGAGGAAGCGCGCAGGTTTCTCCCAAAAACTCAGCGAATCTTTGTTTCCGGCAATCCTGCCCGCTCTTTTGAGCGGCTGGAGGCTTCTTTTGCAAGGAGCCGTTTCGGTTTGCACGAAGAACGTCCTACTCTTCTTGTTTTTGGCGGGAGCCGGGGAGCGCGTTCGATAAACAACGCCGTGCTTTTGCGGCTTGGTGAGATTACCGCTTCAGCCAATCTTGTCTGGCAAACCGGAGCGCTTGATTTTGAACGTCTCAAGGGGCTTGTGGCGCCCTCCCCGTATCTATGGATTGCGCCTTACATTGAAGATATGGGTGCGGCATACAGCGCAGCAGATCTTGTTCTTTGCCGGGCAGGAGCTTCATCTCTTGCCGAGCTGACCAATCTTGGCAAGCCTTCGGTTCTCATCCCCTATCCTTATGCCACAGGCGACCATCAGCGCCATAATGCACGGGCGTTAGTGGATAATGGGGCTGCCATAGTTGTTGACGATGACCGTCTTGGAGAGGAGGTCTCGTCAGCCACCATTCTTGAGTTGCTGCATGATGCTGATCGATTGAAGAGAATGGGCGAAGCATCCCGTAAACTGGCGCATTCCGATGCATCCCGTCAGCTTGTCCGGCGAATCATCAGCCTTGCAGAAAAATATTAACGGAGAGGACTTATCATGGAACTGGGAAAAACAAAAAGTGTTCATATCGTCGGGATAGGCGGTGCAGGGATGAGTGCTATCGCGGAACTGCTCCTGAAGTCGGGCTTCGGGGTTACAGGTTCTGACCTTTCAACAGGCGAGGTGACCGACAAACTTGTTGAGCATGGAGCAATAATATACCGGGGGCATCGTGCCGAGCAGGTTGCTTCATGCGATGTTGTTGTTTACTCCTCGGCCATCAGGCCGGACGAAAACATAGAGATTCTTGCGGCTGAGAAGGCAGGCATTCCTGTCATCAAACGGGATGAGATGCTTGGCGAGCTTATGCGATATAAATATGGAATATGTATTGCAGGCACCCATGGAAAGACAACGACGACAGCCATGATTGCCACCATGCTTATCGAATCAGGTGAATCGCCGACCGTCATGATTGGTGGAATATCGGACTATCTGAAAGGCAGCACGGTTGTCGGTGAGGGGAAATTTATGGTGATCGAGGCCGATGAATATGATCGTGCTTTTTTGAAGCTTACCCCGACCATTGCCATAGTCAACAGCCTTGAGTCTGAGCATATGGACACTTATGGAACACTTGATGAACTGAAACAGGCCTTTATTGGCTTTGCCAACAAGGTGCCTTTTTACGGCAGGGTGATCTGTTGTGTTGACTGGCCTGAGATCAGAAAAATTATTCCATCGCTCAATCGCCTCTATACCACGTTCGGTATTGAGGAGCCTGCGAATGTTATGGCATCGGACATTGTATTTGAAAAAAATCATACCAGCTTTACGATTCAGGCGTATGGTCTTGAATACCCTGATGTGTGCATCAATGTGCCGGGCCGGCACAATGTGCTCAATGCTCTGGCCGCTTTTTCAGCGGGTCTTGAGCTGGGGATAATGCCTGATCGGCTGAAAGCCGGGCTTGGCCGGTACAGCGGCATGAGAAGAAGGTTTCAGGTGAAGTACGATAATGGTGCAGGGCTAATGGTTGTGGATGATTACGCCCACCACCCATCGGAAGTCAAGGCGACCGTCAAGGCTGCGAAAACGGGATGGCTTGATTCCAGAGTAGTAGCGGTTTTTCAGCCGCACCTCTTTTCCCGTACCAGAGAGTTTGCTGACGAGTATGGCTGGGCGCTATCAAGGGCAGACGTTGTTTATGTTGCTGATGTCTATCCTTCCCGTGAAAAGGCTGTGGATTATCCGGGTGTCACTGGGGAATTGGTTGCTGCTGCTGTCCGAAAGGCAGGCGGCAGGCAGGTTGCGTATATTGCGGATATGGATACCCTTTTTGCGGCTCTCAAAGAGTATTCAGTCGACGGAAATATGCTTCTTTTCATGGGAGCCGGTGATATTACTCATCTGGCTTCGAGAGTTGCCGTATTCTGCAGTCAGTCAGGATCACTCAGTTATGTCTGATTCCGAATACCATGAATATTCCGATGTTCTGCCGGAAGGAGAGGAAAGCCGGAGCGATGTTGCTTCTCCTTTTTCGGGGGGCAACTGGCTTGCGCTGCTATTTATTTTGCTGATGGCGCTTGCCGCTCTTGCGGGATTAGTTTCACTTGCCTCGCACTGGAAAAAAGAGGTGGTTGTCAGGGACTTTGTTGTTGATGGAGCCTCAATTATTGCGGACAAGGAGCTTTTATCACGCATCATGGTTTTTAAAGGCAGAAACCTGCAGGAGCTTGATGCCGAAGAGTTGAAAAGGATGATTATGGTGATTCCCTATCTCAGGGATGCTGTGATCAGCAAAGAGCTGAACGGGATTGTCCGCGTCAGAGTTTTAGAGCGGGAGCCAGTTGCCAGAACAGTGCTTGATGGCAGAGTGACGGTTATTGATCGTGAAGGATTTCTTCTTCCCTGGAAACCAGTGGTTGCAGAGCGTTTCCCGAAATTGCTTGAAATTGCCGGAATAAACCGCCTGAAAACAGCAAGGAATGGCCTTCAGCAACTTGACAGTCGTGATGTTGCATTGATCCTGCATTTTCTTGAGTCACTTTCAGAGACAGAGTATGCAAGCATGCTTGTTCGCGAACTTCATCTTGCAGTCAACAATATGACATGGTTCATTGCCGTCCAGGCTCCTTCCCGTTTTATTGTGGGTAATGATGGTAACTTCAAGGAAAAGTTGAAAAAATTTGAGATATTCTGGCAAAAGGTCATTTCAAAAAAAGGTTTTGGATGTTATGACACTGTGGATCTGAGGTTCAGGGACAGGATTTTTACCACGGATCTTGTATCTCCAAAGGATCCGCAGGATATTTCTCCATGAATATTATGCAAGTAAAGAACGATGCTGAAAAGCAATATTGCAGTAGGTCTTGATATCGGAACAACCAAGGTGTGTGTTGTTGTTGCTGAAAAAGATGAAATAGGAAAACTCAACGTACTTGGCAAGGGGCGTTCTAATTCCGATGGGCTTCAACGGGCAACAGTGGTGAATATTAACAAAACGGTAGCCTCTATCCGGGCCGCTGTTGCTGATGCTGAACGGGAGTCTTCTATCCGTATCCATGGTGTCAATGTCGGCATATCCGGTGCGCATGTTCATTGTATTCACAGTAATTCGGAAATAAGCATCAATCAGACAGGAATTGTCAATGAGTCTGATGTGAAGCGGTTTCTGGAAAAGGCCAAGACGAATATCCGGTATCTGGATATCGATCATGAAATTATTCATGTTATTCCCCAGGAATTCATTGTTGATGATCAGGATGGGCTTCTTGATCCAATAGGTATGGCGGGAACCACCATGAGGGGCAGTGCCTATATTGTTGTCGGTCTGAGAACAAAGATTCGCAATATCAGGCAGTGTGTCGAGAAGGCGGGCCTGGAAATCAGTGCCGTTACCTTTGAGCCCGTTGCTTCCGGCATGGCCGTCATGAAAGAGCGTGAGAAAAAAAGCGGGGTTGTTGTTATTGACATCGGAGGAGGAACCACTGAGGTCGCTATTTATATTGATGGAGCGATCCGTTATTCAGAGGTCATCAAGGTTGCGGCCAACGATGTTACTCATGATATTGCTCATGGCGTGAAGGCTCTATACGAGGTTGCCGAGGAGCTGAAAATAAAGCATGGTTGTGCATACAGCAAGCTCAGCGGTGATGATGAGGAGCTGCTTATTGAAGGTATCGAAGGCCGCCCGCAAAAATCGGTTCCGAAAAGCTCCCTGACGATGATTATCGAAGCCAGAATGATGGAGATTCTGGAACTGGTGAGGGACTCGGTCAAGCGTTCTGGTTATTACGAATACCTCAATGCCGGAGCAATTATAACGGGAGGCGGTTCGCTTCTGCCGGGAGCCGAAGAGCTTGCCCGGGATGTTCTTGGTCTTGATATTCGTATCGGCTATCCTGAAGGGGTATCTGGCGGGATCAAGGGTTCCGTCAATAATCCGATGTATGCAACCGTGATGGGTCTTGTTGCCCATGCATTTCAGAATAACCTCTCAGTAAATCACAGTTTTGCTTCGACAGCAGAGGTTCTGCCGTCTGAGGCGCCGGAAGGCATTCAGGAAGATCCTGTGGTGCAGGAGCAAAGTCCTGCAGGGAAAAAAATTGTTGACAGGATGAAGAAATTTTGGGATAATCTGTGATGTGCGAGCTAACAAGAGCGTTTTAAAGGGGAGAAATGAGCAATGGCATTTGAGCTGGACCCGGGCCTGTTTGACAGCGACCAGGGTAAAGGGGTTACTATAAAGATTGTTGGCGTCGGTGGTTGCGGCGGCAATGCGGTTAACAATATGATTGACCGAAAAATAAGCGGTGTTGAATATATTGTGTTTAATACCGATCGTCAGGCGCTTCTGAACTCGAAGGCACCTCTCAGGGTGCAGATCGGCAAGAAGGCAACAAGCGGGTTGGGTGCCGGGGCAGATCCTGCAAAAGGCCGTCAGGCTGCCGAGGATGACAAGGAAATTATTGCGGCTCAGCTTCGAGGTGCCGATCTTGTTTTTATTGCAGCAGGTATGGGCAAAGGCACCGGAACAGGTGCCGCGCCGGTTATTGCATCCATTGCAAGAAATATGGGCATTCTGACCATTGGTGTGGTAACCAGGCCCTTCAACTTTGAAGGACAGGTAAAGTCGAAAATTGCTGATGGTGGTATAGCCGAACTGAGAAAATATATTGACACTCTTATTCTTGTCGAAAACGAAAAGATTCTGAGTATTGCTGAAGAGGGTGTCAGCGCCACTGAAGCATTTAACATGGCGAACGATGTTCTCTACAGGGCAGCAAAAGGCATAGCTGACATTATTACCCGTCACGGACATGTTAATGTTGATTTTGCCGATGTCCGGAGTATTATGTCCGGAGCTGGCGATGCCGTTATGGGTTCTGCGGCTGCTGCGGGGGAACGCCGGGCGATGAAGGCATCATCGGATGCGATTAACAGCCCTCTTCTTGAGGGAGTATCGATCAAGGGAGCCAAAGGGGTGCTGGTCAACATTACCGGCGAGGTTACCATGAGGGACATGTCGGATGCCATGAACTATATCGAGGAACAGGTCGGCAGTGATGCCAAGATTATCAATGGCTATGTCGATGAGCCTCAGGTTTCAGGAGAGATCAGGGTTACCGTTATTGTGACTGGTTTCAAGAGAAAGGATCGTGACGATGGAAAGGCTCCTGCAGTACGCCATCCCGTTGCCCAGGTACCGGGCATGAGGCCGGGACAGATTCATGCATCCGTTCGCCAGACAGCCTCGCTTGCACCTGAACGGCAAGAGGAGGATTTGCGGATTCCTGCTTATATCAGAAGGCAGTTATCAATCCATGATCCCCATGAGGTTGGCGTGAGGAAAAATCCCGGCCAGGATGTTGATCACAATCCTTCGCTGGCAGGAGAGAGAGCGGAGCACGAAGACAAAATTCAGAAAGGTTTATCAGATACTCCGGCATATCTTCGCCGGAAAAACAACGGAAATTAAAAGGGGTTTATGAGTTATAAGACGCTTTCCGCAGAACATGCGGTAGCAAGAATCAAGTCGGGAGACAGGGTATTTTTGCATACAGCGGCAGCAACGCCGCAACGGTTGATTGAAGCAATGGTCGCTCGGGCAGACCAGTTGAAAAATGTTGAAATTGTCAGTCTTCACACTGAGGGAGACGCACCTTATGCCAGGCCTGAATATCGCGAGAGCTTCAGATTGAATGCCTTGTTTGTTGGAAAAAATGTTCGCAAGTCGGTTCAGGGCGGTGATGGAGATGCTATCCCGGTGTTTCTCAGCGATGTTCCTTCGCTTTTTTATAACGGGATTCTTCCGCTCGACGTTGCTCTGGTCCATGTTTCTCCTCCTGATCGCCACGGATACTGTTCTCTTGGAGTGTCGGTAGACGCTACCCTGGCGGCAGTGCATGCTGCGAAGGTGGTTATCGCCCAGGTGAATCCGAATATGCCCCGTACCCATGGTGAAGGGATGCTTCATACCAGCAAGATTCACGCAATGGTTGACGTGGACGATCCCCTGCCTGAAACTCCTCTTCACGTCTTGAGTGATATTGAGATTGGAATAGGTCGTCATATTGCCTCCATTGTCGAGGATGGCGCCACGCTCCAGTTGGGTATAGGCGCAATTCCTGATGCAACCCTTGCGGCTCTTACCGGTCACCGGGATCTGGGTATTCATTCAGAAATGTTTTCTGATGGAGTGGTTGAACTTGTGGAAAAAGGGGTCATCAACGGCAGCAAAAAAAGGAGTCACCGGGAGATTATCGTAGCAAGCTTTCTTGTTGGAACCAGGCGTCTCTATGATTTTGTTGACGATAATCCTCTTGTAGAGATGCTTCCTTCTGATTATGTCAATGATACGCGGGAGATCCGCAAAAATCCACGGGTAACTGCGATTAACAGTGCTCTTGAAATTGACATGTCAGGTCAGGTATGTGCCGACTCGATCGGTCAGAAATATTTTTCCGGTGTTGGCGGTCAGATGGATTTTATAAGGGGCGCTGCGCTTTCAAAGGGCGGAAAGCCTATTATTGCATTGCCGTCCACAACAAAAAACGGCTTGTCGAGGATTGTTCCACAGCTTAAACCGGGGGCCGGCGTTGTTACCACAAGGGCTCATGTGCAGTATGTGGTTACCGAGTATGGCATTGTTAATCTGCATGGCAAAAATCTCAGGCAGAGGGCGGAAGCCCTTGCCAGTATAGCGCATCCCGATTTCAGGGAGGAGATATGCCGTCAGGCTCATGAACTCTATGGCTCTTACGGAAAGAGCTTTATGTAACCGGCCTCAGCGAGCCCCGACTCCGATCAGGGAGACCATACGGCCGGTTATTCCCTGATCCCGCCGATAGGAAAAGAAAAGGTCTTTGTCGCCGGACGAGCAGAACGGGGATCTTTCAATGTTCGATGCCGGTACTCCCGATGCAAGCAGTTGCCGGTAGTTGACCATGCCAAGATCCAGAAGATATTTTTCTTCATCCGGGGAGAAAGGGGAACGCTTGCTGGTATCAGGCGGGAACTCTTTTGCAACCTCCCTCTCAACTTCATAAGCACTGGCCGAAATTCCTGTTCCTATATAGGCAAGGCACTCTGCAGGTATTGATTGAAAGCGATGTGTCATGGCGGCAAGGGTTTTTACAACAATCTGCCCGGCGGTACCTTTCCAGCCGGCATGAATCGCTCCTGAAGCATTATGCCGGGGGTCATAAATCAGCACGGGATAGCAGTCTGCGGTAAAGATGCACAGGAAGAGATTGTTTTTGTCTGTAATAAGAGAGTCATAACCGTGATATCGGCCCGGCTTTTCTGCAAAAAGTATTTCTGTGCCGTGTACCTGATCGGAGCGTACCAATTGCTCGAGTTTAATGCCTGCCGCAGAACACAGCCGTCTGGTGTTTTCATCAACCAGGTCTGGACGATCCCCTGTATTGCCTCCGAGGTTCAGGGAGGAATACTCCCCGTTGCTTACACCTCCTTTTCTTGTGCTCTGCAGTGCGATAAGCCCTTGATATCCGCGAAAGCAGTCTGGTACGATATATTCCGGTATCATTCTGAGCCTGCTGAAATTATTCGTTGTTGTCGAGGCCAATCAGGAGCGCATTGCTCATTGAATTTGTATAAAAAAATAATATAATTTATTCAATTTCAGTTATCCATCGGCGGGAGAATTTCCTGTAAATGGATTCATTATTTCAGGAAGTAGTATTATCTTTGGCTTCTCGACACGGTAATCACGGCGGTTCTGGTTATCTTCTTTTTCTGCCGGATGTGCTTGCAGGTTTGAACATAAACAAGGATGCTCATTGATGACAAAGCCTGATGAAGAGAGGTTTCCAGATCACTTCGGGCGTTCTGTTCGGGCAATGTCCGATTACATAGGTATTGGTTTGCAGATAGCAGTAAGCTTTGCGTTTTTTGTGTTGGCCGGGTATTGGGCCGATGGCAAGTTTGGCACGTCACCATTGCTGCTTCTGGCTGGAGTTGTGCTCGGTATGTTTGGTATGGCGTTGGTGCTTATGAAGGTTGTTCGGCAGGCAAACAAAAAAAATTAGGGCATATTTTCAGTTATTACATTTGTTTATCAAGAAAGAAACAGATCTTATGAAGCCTTTGTTTGAATTTTTTATTAAGTTATGTATCTTATCCGTCATTTTATGGGCGATAATTTTTTATGCTCTTGATCCGGGTGCTACCGACCGTTATTCAGTGTTTCTTGCATGGATAATGGTTGTAACGAATACTGCTGTAGGATACCTGCTTTTTGAGTATGCTCTTGATAAGGAGTCCACAGTCTTTACCAAGGTTGTGTTTGGTGGGCTGATGGTTCGGCTGCTGTTGATGATGGTGCTTATTGCGGTAGTTCTTGTAAGGCAACTGGCAGTTATAAATGATTTTGTGTTCTCATTTTTTGCTTTTTACTGTATCTATGTGATTGTTGAAATTCTAGGGTATCAAAAGAAAAACAAACAGAAAAAGAATACTGCATGAAACGGATAAACGTTCAACGGACGAAGGCCCTTCTCAAGGTTTTTGCTGTTCTTGTACCTCTTCTGCTTAATGGTTTCAGTATTGCTGCGGCCTCTACTGAGCAGTTGCCGGGTGTTTCCCGAAATGAAGTGGCAGCGGCTCCTGCTCCTGCTGTTGATGCGGCACATGGCGCTGTGGCGGCTCCTGAAGAGGAAAAGGCCGGTGATGTTATCATGCATCATATCCTTAATAACAGGGAATTCGCATTTCCTCCCTTTGGCAGCGTAGAGCTTCCTGAAATAAAATTGGGCGGATTTGATATTTCCATCACCAAACATGTGGTGATGCTCTGGGTTGTATCGGCAATTCTTCTGGTAATCTTTTCCATAGTCGGTGCCAAGTACAAGAAGATGACCCCCAGTCAGGCGCCCAAGGGGCTGGTCAACGCCATGGAGGCGCTGGTTGAGTTTATCCGCACGGATGTGGCCAAAGCCAATATCGGGAAGGATTATGAAAAGTATCTCACGTATCTTCTGACGGTCTTCTTTTTTATTCTGCTCTGCAACCTTATGGGGCTTGTTCCGTACGGTGCCACCGCGACGGGTAATATCAACGTCACGCTGACACTTGCCACCTTCACCTTTTTCCTTACACAGATCGCGGCCTTGAAAGCTCATGGCATCAAGGGGTACCTTGCGCATCTTACGGGTGGAACTCATCCGGCACTCTGGATCATTATGATTCCGATTGAATTTATCGGCTTGTTTACCAAGCCTGTTGCTCTTACTATACGGTTGTTTGCCAATATGACGGCGGGTCACATTGTGATTCTCAGTCTGATCTTTATCAGCTTTATTCTTAAAAGCTATATTGTTGCAGTCGTCATGTCGGTTCCATTCTCAATATTTATCTATCTGCTTGAACTTTTTGTCGCTTTCCTTCAGGCATTTATTTTTACGATGCTCTCCGCACTTTTTATCGGCCTTGCTTCAGCTCATGAAGGCCATGACGAGCATGAGGCGGGAGTTGCCTCGCATTAAAATGGTGTAAGGATTATTAGGGAATAACTCTTATCTTCAGACTTTTTATTGACTGTTTTTAATGAAAACTTACAAAAAAAATAAACGGGGGTAATTACAAGATGGAAGGTTTAGGTTTAGGTTATTTAGGCGCCGGTATTGGTGCTGGTCTTGCTGTTATCGGAGCTGGTCTTGGTATTGGTAACGTAGCAGCTTCTGCTGCCGAAGGTGTTGCTCGTCAGCCTGAAGCGACTGCGGATATCCGTACTACCATGATTATTGCTGCAGCTCTTATCGAAGGTGTTGCTTTGTTCGGCGAAGTTATCTGCGTGCTTCTTGCTCTTAAGTAAGATTGCGAGTACTCTGCAGATTCGATAGAGAAGATATCCCGATTGCGGCTTATTTCCCCAAGCCGTTTTCGGGTTTTATTAATCGTTAACGGAAACATTGTTCATGCTTACGTCAGGAGTTATACTTCTTGCCGGTAGTCTTTTGAGCCCGGAACCCGGCCTTATTTTCTGGACTGCGATAACATTTATTCTTGTCCTGCTTATTCTGAAGAAGATTGCATGGGGTCCTATCATCACGGCTCTCCAGGATCGGGAAAAGGGCATTCAGTCATCTATTGACCGTGCACATCAGGCCAAGGATGAGTCTGAAGCTATTCTGCGTAAAAACAGGGAGCTGCTTTCAAAAGCCGATGCTGAAGCCGACCGGATTCTTCGTGAAGGAAAGGACTATGCCGAAAAGCTTCGTGCTGATATCACAGAGAAGGCTCAAAGTGAGGCCAAAAAAATGATTGCCTCGGCGAAAGATGAAATAGAGCAGGAAAAACGCCGGGCACTCGATGTGCTGAGGAATGAAGTTGCTGATCTTGCAGTCAAGGGAGCTGAAAAAATTATCAAGACCGCTCTTGATGCTGATATGCAGAAAAAGATCGTTAACAGCATGATTCAGGATTTTTCAACAAAACGTAACTGAAAACTGCTCAAGACATGTCAACATTAATTGCAAGCCGTCGATATGCCGCAGCTCTCTTTTCAGCCGCTGAAGAGGGTAATTTTCTCGATCAGATTGTCGAAGAGCTGATGGTGATCAGAGATGTTCTTCACAATTCACGTGATCTTGTTCATGCGTTGCGCAGTCCTCTGGTGAAAGGCGACAAGAAGATTCATATCCTTGAAGAGATCTTTAAAGGTTTGATCGGGGATAAAATGTTCTTGTTTTTAAAGCTGGTTGCCCAAAAAAAACGCGCAGGTCTCCTTCCACAAATCATTGATGAGTTTCAAATCCTTCTGGATGAAAAACGAGGGGTGATCAATGTTGATGTTGTCAGTGCGGTTCAGCTTTCTGATGAACAGGCCAATGATCTGGTGAACAGACTTGCCGTCTTTACCGGGAAAAAAATCCGGCCAAGATTGTCTGTCAATGAGGAGTTTATTGGCGGGGTTTCCGTGAAAATTGGCGACACGATATATGATGGCACTATAAGCCACCAGCTTCAGATGCTCAGGCATGCTTTAGTTTCCGAAAAAGCATGAATGAAGCAATTGTTTAACGGCTCAAACAGTAAATAGCCTGCGCCTGTGCAGGCTATTTTTTTGCCTTTTTTATGGGTCTTGCATTTGCAGGCAGCGTTAAAAATTTGTAGAATTAGGGCCGGGGCTTTAGCTCAGTTGGTAGAGCGTCTCGTTCGCAATGAGAAGGTCAGGGGTTCGACTCCCCTAAGCTCCACAAGTAGTTTCCGCCGAAAGTATTTTTATTGTTCTCTCGGTGTGAAATTTTTTCGTCTTCTCTTTTTTATAAAAAGAACAGGAGTTATTTCTATGTCAGTTTGCAGATGTATTTCGCGTTCGGTAGTGATGCTTTTTGCTATAGGTTTACTCATCAGCTCAGGCTGCTCCTCCTCAAAGCCCGATACAACAACTAATTCACTTGTTAGTGAGGGTTATGCAAGAGCGGTGAAACTGTATGAAAAAGGAGATTATCAAGCGGCTATTCTCAGGCTGGAATCATTGATTTTTACAGCTCGAGCAACTGCGCTTGAAGATGATGTCCTCTATCTTCTTGGACAGTCATATTACCATTCTGGTGAGTATATGCTGGCCGCAGATATGTTTTCCCGGGTGCAGCAGGTTTCTTCTACTCCATACGCAAGAACATCCCAGTTTATGGTCGCAAAGTCTTACGAAAAACTTTCTCCTCATTTTGAGCTGGATCAGCAGTACACCCGTAAATCCATTGAGCAGTTTTCCCTTTATCAGGAGCTTTATCCCGTGGCTGATTCATCAAAGATTGTCAGTGATGTCAAGACATTGAAGGAATTGCTGAAGATCAATCCCGAAAACATAACCTACAAGCAGGACTACGCATCAGCAATTGCTCAGTATTCCCGTATTGACAGCTTGAGATATTCGGAAAAAGCAATCAGGACAATGAGAGAGAAGCTGGCGAAAAACTCATATTTTATAGCACGCCAGTATGTCAGGCTTGGAAAATATAAGGCAGCAGGTATTTTTTACGACGAGGTTATCGCACATTATCCTGACACCATTTATGATCAGCTGGCTCTTGAAGAAAAGATTGATGTACTGATCAAAAGAAAAAAGTGGTTTGATGCGGGGTTGGTGCTTGACCAATATTTGCAGCTCTTTCCGGAAAAACGGAAAGAAAAGCAGGGGATCAGAGATACCATCACGCAAAATTGCAAAAACTGAACGACGTCAATCGTGCATCTGGCTGTTTATGGCGGTACTTTCGATCCGCCGCACAATGGGCATCTTGCTCTTTGCCTGTTTGCAAGAGAGCTGCTTGCAATTGACAAGCTGATTATTTCGGTATCGAACAGTCCCTTAAAGCAGAACAGGGAGGCTGATGACGTTCACAGAATGCACTTGGCCGAGCTCATTTCAACGGAAATAAATCGTACCGGCTCTTCCTGCGAGGTCAGCAGATGGGAACTTGAAAAACAGCAGCCATCATATACTGTCGATCTTTTGCGGTATCTCCATGCATGTTTCCCTCACGATCGGTTGACCCTGCTTGTCGGCGAAGACAGCTTCAGGGAGTTTTCATCGTGGAAGGAGTATAAGAAGCTGTTTGTATTGTGCGATGTTGTGGTCTTTAGAAGATCGTCAACGGCGATGAGCAGGTTCCCCGGTTTTCCTCCTGATGACCTGCATTCGAGGGAGGCTACAAGATTTATCGATTTTGCATATCCGGTTTCCTCAACTGAGGTCAGGGAGCTTGAGTGCGCTGGCACATCGATTTCCAGGCTCGTTCCAGCCTCTGTGCACCGTTACATTACTCGGCACGCCCTTTATCACAGACACCTCTCCTCTACATCGACTCAGGGGCAGAAACGCCAAGAATCCTGAAGCCGTTACGCAGAACCTGGCGTGTCGCCAATGAAAGAAAAAGTCTTGCTCTACAGACCTCCGGTTCAGCTTTGAGTATGGGGCACTCCTGATAAAAGCGGTGAAACAGTTCCGCAAGAGAGTGCAGATACTCAACCATTTTTTGCGGTTCAAGCAAGCGCAGGCTTGTTTTTATCATATCGGGATAGTCAAGCAATGCAAAGCCAAGTTGAACTTCAGCAGGAGAGCTGAGCTGTTGCAGTAACTGGTACTCTGCGGCACGGCCTGAAGCGTTAAATCCTGTTTCCTGCTGAGCCATGCGCAAAAGGCTGCAAATTCGCGCATGAGCGTATTGCAGGTAGAAAACCGGATTTTCTTTGGACTGTTTTTTTGCCAGTTCTATATCGAAGTTCAGGTGAGAGTCCTTGCCGCGCATGATGAAAAAAAGTCTTGTAGCATCTGCGCCGACATCATCGATCAAGTCGTCAAGCAGATCGGCATTCCCTTTTCTTGTTGACATTTTAAGGGTTTGTCCGTCAACCGTCGTTGTTACAAACTGGTTGATGGCAATTTTGATACGCTCGGTATCATAACCGAGAATCTTGAGAGCTTCAAGAACGTCTGGATATTCATCGATATGATCAGCGCCGAACACATTGACAATCATGTCGTAGCCGCGCTCAAACTTTGTGATATGGTAGGCAATATCAGGTAATCGATAGCTTGGTTCGCCCGAAGATTTGATGAGCACCTTGTCCTTTTCCTGGCCGAGCTTTGTTGTCAGAAACCAGGTCGCGCCATCGTATTTTGAAATAAGATTAGATGAAGCAAGTGCGCTAATAACTTCATTATTTGCAGAAGGTTTGTTGTCTTCTTCAATATAAAGTCGGTGCTCATTGAAAAATGAGTCATGCCGGATCCCAAGACGTTCAAGTGTTTTGCGTATTGATTTGAATATGATCTCTTCAGCCGTTTTTTTGAATATTTGTATCTCTGTGCTTTCCGCAAGTTCAGCTCCGTGATCACGGAACATCTCTTCTGCAATCTCCCTAATATATTCGCCCTGATAATGGGTAGCGGGAAAATCGGTCTCTCTGCCACAGCACTCCAGATAGCGGAGCCGTACTGATTCCCCCAAAATCTGCATCTGACGGCCGGCATCGTTGAAATAGTACTCCCGTGTGACCTCATATCCTTGCGTTTCAAAAAGATTCGCTATACAGTCTCCCAGCACTCCGCCCCGGCCACGTCCGATAGTAAGCGGGCCGGTGGGATTGGCGCTGACATATTCAACGATCGCTGTTTTTCCCCGGCCGATGTTTCCTTTACCGTATTCATCTCCCTCAAGCAGCACATGCTCGACAGACTGCATGATAAAGAGGGGGGTAAGATAAAAGTTGATGAATCCGGCTCCTGCCACATCAATTCGCGCAACAGTATCCGGAGGAAACGCCAGATGGGCAATAATCTCCTGTGCGAGTTCTCGGGGGTTTCTCCTGCACTCTTTTGCTGCAAGTAAGGCTATATTTGTCGAAAAGTCCCCAAACTTCTTGTCAGAAGGCTGTTCAAGACGGATTGGCTTGTCGGTGTTCACGCCTGCCGAGCAGAGGGCGCTCTGGATAACAGGAAGAAAAAATTCGAGCATAAGATTTGTTATATAAGTGTCGCGGGTTCTCTTCTGGAGAGCTTTTCAAGAAGATCATCAGGACGAATCTCTGTAAAATCGTCGACAACCTGTACAATATTTGCAAAACTGCTGAATGCTTCGGCACTGTTTGTCGTCGTTACGGCAACGCAATACATGCCCGCTTTTTCCGCCGCTTCCACCCCGGGCAAGGCATCCTCAAAAACAATACAGGCAGAAGGGTGAACCTCAAGGAGTTCTGCTGCACGTAAAAAAATGTCCGGATGGGGTTTGCCGCGTGGAACCTGAAATGGATCAACAATAGCCTTGAATCGATCTGTAAGTTTCAGTATATCAAGCACATAATTAATATTTCTCGGACCTGCGCCGGTGCCGATTCCAAGCCGTATTTCTCGAGCGTCAGCCGCATCAAGAAACCCCTCAAGGCCAGGCATTGGTTTGATGAGGTCGCGCGATGTGACTCGGTAAAGAAAATCCTTGAGTTCCGTAAACCGACCAGCCTCAGCTTCACTGATGTTCGGATCAAGAAAGTAGCGGAGTACGTCAAGGCCTTTCATTCCGGCTGTTTCTACGAGGTACCTCTCTGCATCAAGTCCCTCAAGGCCGAAATCCCTGAAAAGTTGAACCCAGGAGTCTGCATGAAAGCGCATATTATCAGTCAGCACCCCATCCATATCAAATATAAAGGCGTAATTTCTTTTGTTCAGCATCTTACTTGTCCGTGTCGGGTGAAGGGGGTTGTTTCACCTAGCTTCATGGCAGCTCTCACCTCTTGCATGGTATGGCTGGCAATGAGCCTCGCCTTTGACTCACCTTCAAAGAGAATATCTTTTACAAGATCGATATTCATTTCAAAATACCGACGTTTTTCAAGCAGTGGTGCGAGCTCGTTAGAAATATTCGCAGCGCAGAGTTTCTTGCAGTCTACACAGCCAAGTGTACCGGCCCGGCAATCCTCTTCTAAAGAAACGAGTTGATCAGAAGAAGTAAATTTGGCATGATAACTGAACACCGTGCAGACCTCAGGATGACCGGGATCATTTTTCCGGACTTTCTGTGTATCAGTTACCGCTGTGCGCATTTTTTTCAGAACATCTTCAGGTCCGTCCGACAAAAGAATCGTATTGCCAAGAGACTTTGACATTTTTGCTTTACCGTCGAGTCCAACAAGACGTGAAAATTTTGTTATTTTTGGAGCAGGTTCAGCAAAGACCTCTCCGAGAACAGGGTGAGGGTACTGGTTGTTGAATTTACGCGCAATCTCCCGGGTAATTTCAACATGCGGGATTTGATCCTCACCCACCGGCACAACATTCCCTTTGTAAAGAAGAATATCTGCCGCCTGGAGAACCGGGTAACCCAGGTGGCCGTAGATCATCGATTCCATATTCAGATCGCGCACCTGCTCTTTCAGGGTAGGGTTTCTTTCGAGGCGCGACGAAGTGATCAGCATGGCGAAAATCAGAAACAGTTCAGCATGTTCCTTGACTTGCGATTGACGAAAAACAGGGCTTTTTTCAGGATCAATACCTGCCGCAAGCCAGTCGATGAGCATGTCGATTGTGTGATTGTATATCTCGCCGGTGTCCAGTGATGTTGTCAGATTATGATAATCGGCAATAAGAAAGCATGTCTCATAAGCTCTTGACCCGTTTTCGTCAAGCAGATTTTGCTGCTCAACCCAGCTTTCAAGGGCGCCGGTATAATGTCCGAGGTGGAGTTTGCCGGTTGGGCGCATTCCGCTTAAAATCCGCTGTGTTTCCATAAAAATGATTGTTGCCGCATCAACAGGCAGAAAGGGCGGCTGATTCAGGCAGGGTAGCAGAGTTTTCCATTTATTGCTTTTAATGTTTTGGAAGTTATAACAGTTGACAGAAAGATAAAAGGTATTTGTTTGTTTTTTGTTTTCAGCGCACTATGTAGTATATTTTCACACATGTTTTCGAACAGTTGACTAACGGAAAGGATTCGAAAACCTATCTCTTTGGAGAGTAAGTCCTATACAACGCTCAGTTGCCCAACCATGTCAGATCCGGAAGGAAGCAGCATCCGGTAATTTGAGTGTGTGATATAGTCAGCTTGCTCTCCTTTTTTATTCTCGTCATGATTTAATTGCATCGGGAGCAGTTATGCAGTCAGGATTCAGCAAAGAGGAGTTACTGAGCGCGCCGGTACGCCATATTGATATCAAGCAGTTGAATATTGTCCCTCTCATCGACCAGATGAGCGATACTGCATTTCAGGCAAGGAATCTGGCTAGAGCGGCATCTATTCTGGATCTTATGCAGCAGGACAAGGAGTGTGCAGTTATTCTTACTCTTGCCGGTTCACTGATCAGTGCGGGATTGAAGCAGGTCATTATTGATATGATTGACAGCAATATGGTTGATGCCATTGTCTCCACCGGAGCCAATATTGTTGATCAGGACTTTTTTGAAGCTCTTGGATTCCGTCACTATAAGGGAACCCAGTTTATCGACGATGCCATTCTCCGCGAGCTCCATATCGACCGTATTTACGATACTTATATTGATGAGGATGATCTTCGTGTCTGTGATGATACCACAGCTGTTATTGCGAACTCAATGCTGCCGGGAGCTTACTCTTCAAGAGAGTTCATTGTCGAAATGGGTAAATATATTGAGGCAAATAATCTTGACAGGAACTCTATTGTCTATAAAGCCTATGAGAAGGGAGTGCCGATTTTTTGCCCGGCTTTTTCTGACTGCTCTGCCGGGTTCGGTCTGGTCAGCCACCAGTGGAACAACCCCGATAAGCATGTTGCCATCGATTCAGTCAAGGATTTTCGTGAATTGACCAAAATCAAGATCGAGAATGACAAGACAGGGATTTTGATGATCGGAGGCGGAGTTCCGAAAAACTTTACCCAGGATATTGTTGTTGCAGCAGAGGTGCTTGGTTTCGAAGAGGTGACCATGCACACTTATGCCGTACAGGTAACTGTTGCAGACGAGCGTGATGGTGCGCTTTCAGGTTCAACCCTCAAGGAGGCCAGTTCGTGGGGCAAGGTTGATACTGTTCATGAGCAGATGGTTTTTGCTGAGGCGACCATTGCTCTGCCTCTTATTGCCGGTTATGCCTATCACAAACGCAACTGGGAAGATCGTCAGGCTAAAAACTTCAATGCCATGCTGGATCGTCAGCAGGTAAACATCTGAGGAGAAAAAATGAAATTTTTTATTGATACGGCCAACCTTGAAGAAATTCAGGCGGCAAAAGAACTTGGTGTCCTTGATGGCGTAACGACCAACCCGTCACTGATTGCTAAAATTGTCGGGGATCCTTCTAATTTTACCTGGCAGGATTTCAAGGAGCATATCGGCAGGATTTGCGCCATTGTTGATGGTCCGGTGAGTGCCGAAGTGACCTCTCTTGAAACGGAAGGTATGATTGCCGAGGGAGAAGAGCTTGCGGAAATTCATGAAAATGTGGTCATCAAATGCCCGCTTACACTGAGTGGCCTTAAAGCAATAAGCCATTTTTCCGGGCGTGGAATTCCTACCAACGCCACACTGGTTTTTTCGCCTAATCAGGCGCTGCTTGCCGCCAAGGCAGGTGCAAGCTATGTCAGTCCCTTTGTCGGGCGCCTGGATGATATCAGTACCGAAGGAATAGCGCTTGTCAAGCAGATTGTTACCATTTATGATAATTATGGCTATATGACCGAGGTGATTGTCGCCAGTGTACGTCACCCGCAACACGTCGTTGATTCTGCAATGATTGGTGCAGATATTGCCACCATTCCCTATAGCGTGATTCGACAGCTTGTCAGTCATCCTCTGACCGATATAGGGCTTAAAAAGTTTACAGAAGATGCGGCTGTCATGAAGAAATAGCGACAGGCCAAGTTTCCGGAAGCTGCGGATTCAGCGATGACGGGGGAATTATTATAATGGTGAGGTTAACGGGAGATAACCTCAATTTTGACTTTAGCGGTTCCTTTTTCAAAGAATCCCAGTCGTTTTGCCGCTTCGGTGCTCAGATCAATAACTCGGTCATCAACAAAAGGCCCCCGATCATTGACCCGGACAATAATTGATGTGCGAGTATCAAGATTGGTTACCTTTACAAGAGAGGGCAAAGGAAGATATTTGTGTGCGGCGCTTGGCTTTTCGGGGTCGAAAATCTCCCCGTATGACGTTAACTGTCCCTTATGCTGGTCAAGAGTTTCCTGACCATACCACGAAGCAATACCAGTCTCCTCGTACGCAATGGCCTCCTCATAGCTCATCGGAACATAAACCTTGCCGTCGATGCTATAGGGATTATTCTTGATTTTTCCCAGCCGATAAGCCTCTTCGGGTGAAATGCCTGTAAAGTCAAGCCTTGAAGAGGAGCACGAACTGAGGGCCATGGGCAACAACAGAAATCCCGCCAGTAAAACCTTGCGCATTGTCCTGTTCATGGTTAATTTAATTTCTCTTAAACATAGCCATTAAACAGGAATTTCCCTTATTTACCTGTATTTTCCGTTCTGTTGTATTTTATGCAGCATATTCGGTGGTATGCTCTTTTACTGAGAGATTCATGGAGATTTTACGGAAAGTAATTATGGCAGGCCAACAAAAATTGAGAAACTCTTTTGGCGTTCTTATTCTTCACGGCTTTACAGCGACTCTTGACAGTGTCAATGCGTTGTCTGAGCCCCTCCGGGCTCTTGGCATACCGGTCAGCATTCCTCTGCTTGCTGGTCATGGAGCATCATCGCCTGAGGCGCTTCGAGGAGTCAGATGGGAAGCCTGGATGGCCGATGCCGATCAGGCTCTTCAAAAGCTGAGTGTTGATGCGGAGCAGATTATTGTAATCGGTCACAGCATGGGCGCTCTTCTCTCCCTGAATCTTGCCGTCAGGTATCCGGGCAGGATTGATTCACTGATACTTGCCGCACCAGCCATCAAGCTGGTTTCCGTATTTGCTCCCGGTCGGCCCATGCATTTTGTTGCTCCATTTGTCAGCAGGATTGTCAGGAATTGGGGCTTGAAGACGATTTTTTCCGGAGCACAGAGCGTCAAACGTGTTCCTCATTATTCATGGGTTCCTACAGATGCAATTATCTCTTGTTTTAAGCTGATCAAGCAAAGTCGCTTGTTGCTTGATCGTGTTTCTCTTCCCGTTTTAATTCTGCATTGCCGTCAGGAAAGCACCGTTCTTCCTGAAAGTGCCAGGATAGTCTACAACATGATTGCTACTGAAGCTTCCGCCAAGTCTATCGTATGGCTGGAGCATTCCGGGCATCAGATTTTTTGTGATTGCGAGAGGGAAAAAGCAGTTCAGACGATTATTGACTACGTTTTGAGCAGAATACGTCGAAACAAGGAGTAACGTAATGCGGGTTATTGATCTGAGTCATACGATTGAGCCTGGTATGACCTGCTATCCCGGGACCCCTGGCCCTGTTTTTCAATCACTCAGCTCCATTGAAGAAGAGGGTTTTGCCGAGCAGCTTCTTACGATCTCCTCCCATATCGGAACTCATGTCGATCTGCCTTCGCATATTCTAAAGGAAGCCCCCTCGCTTGATGCCTTTGGTATCGAGCGATTTACCGGCAAAGGGCTTGCGATCGATGTTCGAGGAACGCCTAACCGGATCATTTCAATTGAAACTCTTCATCCAGCTCTTGCTCTTATCCGGGAATGTGAGTTTTTGCTGCTCTGCACGGGGTGGAGCCAATACTGGAGTTCTTCTGACTATTATGAGGGCTACCCGGTACTTTCTTCTGAAGCCGCCCTGTGGCTGACAGGATTTGACTTGAAAGGCGTTGGAGTGGATACGATGTCGGTCGATGCTTCTGACGAACTTACTTTTCCTGTTCATAAAATACTGCTTCAGAAAAGTACCGTTATTATTGAAAATCTTTCGAAACTTCAGTTGCTGCTGCATCGCCCGTTCACCTTTTGCGGCTTTCCGCTGAAACTTGCCAAGGCTGAAGCCTCACCGCTCAGAGCGGTTGCTCTTGTTGATGCTCTTGATGAGTATTAATTATTTTGTTGGATTATAAAAAATGAAGTGCTACATTGACGCCCACAGGATGTAATCCTCTGTTCTTTCCCATTGAAATAACCATTGTATGAACACTATGCTTTTGTATTCATCCATTACCAAAAAAGTGCTCATGGCGCTTGCCGGGCTTTTTCTGGTTACCTTTTTATGCGTACATCTCGGTATCAACCTGATGTTGCTGAAAAATGATGGAGGTCGTGCTTTTTCGGAAGCCGCAGCCTTCATGGGCACCAATCCAGTCATCAAAAGTGCTGAAATTGTGCTTTTCGCAGGATTCCTGCTCCATATCGCTTTCGGTTTGGTTGTCTCCTTCCAGAACCGTTCTGCAAGGCCTGCAGCCTATGCGCGAAGCAACAGTTCAGAGACCTCGTTCTTTTCCAAGTACATGTTTCATACAGGAATTATTGTCCTGATCTTCCTCGCCCTCCATTTTTGTGATTTCTACTTTATTAAAATCGGCCTTGTAGCACCGCCTCCCGGGATTGCAGGTCATGATTTTTACAGTCGAACACTCCTTCTCTTTTCAACTCCCCTGTATTCACTTTTTTATATTGTCAGCTTTATTTTTCTCGGTATTCATCTGAACCATGCCATTCAGTCGGCATTTCAGACGCTTGGCTGGAACCACAGCAAGTATACTGATGCGGTAAAGCTTATTGGTTCGGTCTACTCTGTTTTTATTGCCATAGGGTTCAGCATTGTCCCGATCTACGTCTTGTTCTTTCTTAATAAAGTTTAATAATCGGTCACGACTCTGTTTTTCACCGAAAACAACACTCACAACACTTTTCAATGACACGCCTCAACGCCAGAATCCCTGAAGGGCCGGTGGCTGAAAAATGGACTGCCTACAAATCGGGCAGCAAGCTGGTAAACCCTAACAACAAACGCAAACTTGACATTATTGTAATTGGTACCGGCCTGGCCGGCGCCTCTGCTGCCGCATCGCTCGGGCAGCTCGGTTACAATGTCAAGGTGTTCTGTTATCAGGATACACCGCGCCGTGCTCACAGCATCGCTGCACAGGGTGGAATCAACGCCGCCAAAAATTATCCAAACGACGGTGACAGTGCTTACCGCCTTTTTTACGATACCATCAAAGGTGGCGATTACCGGGCGCGTGAAGCCAACGTCTATCGATTGGCTCAAGTCAGCAATCAGATTATTGACCTTTGCGTCGCACAGGGAGTACCGTTCGCCCGCGAGTACAGCGGACTTTTAACCAACCGTTCGTTCGGTGGTGCACAGGTATCAAGAACGTTCTATGCAAGAGGTCAGACAGGTCAGCAATTGCTTCTGGGAGCATACAGCGCATTAAGCCGCCAGATCGCTGCAGGCACCGTAAAACTGTACAATCGTCGGGATGTTCTTGACATGGTGCTTGTCGATGGAAAGGCTCGCGGAATCATCGCCCGTAACCTGGTAACCGGCGAAATAGAGCGGCATGCAGCCCATGCGGTTGTTCTTGCCAATGGCGGATATGGCAATGTCTTTTTCCTCTCCACCAACGCGATGGGCTCCAACGTTACGCCAGCATGGAGTGCCTATCGGAAAGGAGCAATGTTTGCCAACCCTTCGTTTACCCAGATTCATCCGACCTGTATTCCGGTGCATGGCGACGCACAGTCCAAGCTTACCCTGATGAGTGAAAGCTTGCGCAATGATGGCAGGATATGGGTCCCGGCAAAGATGAAAGATGTCGAAAAACTCAGGAACAAAGAGATAAAGCCCTCTGATATTGCAGAAGCAGACCGCGATTACTATTTGGAGAGACGCTATCCGGCATTTGGAAACCTCGTTCCGCGAGATGTGGCTTCGCGTGCTGCCAAAGAGCGCTGTGATGCAGGTTTCGGAGTTGGCGCAACAGGAGTTGCAGTTTTTCTTGACTTTGCAGATGCAATCAAAAGAAAAGGACATGATGCTATCGATTCTCTTTACGGCAACCTTTTCCAGATGTACGAGCAGATTGTAGCAGAGAGTCCTTATGAGACACCGATGATGATCTATCCTGCGGTACATTATACTATGGGTGGTCTTTGGGTTGATTATGAGCTGATGACCACTATTCCAGGTCTCTATGCTATCGGAGAGTGCAATTTTTCCGATCATGGAGCAAACCGGCTGGGTGCTTCGGCGCTTATGCAGGGCTTGGCTGATGGTTATTTTGTTCTTCCCTATACCATTGGGAACTATCTGGCAAATGAAATTCATACACCGCGATTTGACACCGCCTCTTCCGAATTTACCCTTGCAGCTCAAGCCGTTACCGATCGCCTGAAGCAAATCAAAAACAGCGGAGGGAAAGAGTCTGTTGATAATTTTCATCGTCGTCTCGGCAAAATCATGTGGGAGTATTGCGGTATGGCCCGAAACGATGCAGGTCTTACTGAGGCGCTTTATCAAATCACGGAACTGCGTCAGGAATTTGCTCGCGGCGTGAAGATTCCAGGCGGACTGGATGAATACAATCCCGAAATCGAGAAAGCCTGCCGGGTTGCTGATTTTATTGAGCTCGGAGAACTTATGGTGCGTGATGCCCAGCAACGCAGGGAATCGTGCGGGGGACATTTCAGGGAGGAGTATCAGACCAGTGAGGGCGAAGCATTGCGCAATGATGATGAGTTCGCTTTTGTTGGCGCATGGGAATACAGTGGGCGTGATGCTGCGGCACAACTCCACCGTGAGGAACTTCAATTCAACGAGATCAAGCTCTCCCAGCGGAGCTATAAATAACAGGTTATTATGAACTTCACGCTGAAAATCTGGCGACAGAAAAACGTTACGGCTAAAGGTGAGATGGTTTCCTACGATGTTTCAGGGATCTCGGCCGACAGCTCTTTCTTTGAAATGCTCGATACCCTAAACCAGAAGCTCATCATGACCGGCGGTGATCCTGTTGCCTTTGATCATGACTGCCGGGAGGGTATTTGTGGTACGTGCAGTCTGTATATAAACGGACGTCCCCATGGACCGGCCAAGGGGGTTACCACCTGCCAGCTTCACATGCGTGCGTTTAAAGATGGGGACACCATTTTTATTGAACCCTGGAGGGCAAAGGCATTTCCAATCATAAGAGATCTTATAGTCGACAGGAGTGCACTCGACAAGATCATCCAGGCTGGCGGGTATGTATCGGTTAATACGGGAGGTGTACCGGACGCCAATACCATTCCAGTGCCAAAAGAGAAGTCTGATTCCGCATTTGATGCGGCAACGTGCATCGGTTGCGGTGCTTGTGTGGCGGCCTGTTCCAATGCAGCAGCCATGCTGTTTATCGGCGCCAAGGTCTCACATCTCGCATTACTGCCACAGGGACGGGTAGAGGCCGCCACGCGGGTGCAGAAGATGGTTGCATGTATGGATGAGCAGGGTTTTGGTAACTGCAGTAACACCTATGCCTGTGAATTTGACTGCCCCAAAGGAATTTCTGTAGCCAATATCGCCCGCATGAACCGGGAGTTTCTTGGTGCCAAGCTTTTCTCTGAAAAGGAAAGGGTTATCAAAGAATCGCTTTAAGATGAGAAAACCGGCCCCTTGTTTCTGTTTCCCTGACATGGGCCGGTTTTTCTGAGTGCCGCAAGTCCCTGACTCACACCTGAAAAACCACAATTACTGCATACATCCCTTTTGGCTTGAAGTACTTCATGCAATCTGATCCTTTGTGCTCATCACAAAAAGGGGATTTATTTTCTGCCTGATCGGTTGAAACTATGCCAAAAAAGTTGAGTATTCGTTATCTTTAGTTAGAGGCTCTCATTTTTGAAGACGTGTTGAGCCATTCAGCAACTATCTTATAGAAGGAGTTCAGTTGCCATGAAAAAAAATACAGGGTTATGGATTGACCACAAGGAGGCCATTCTGGTGTCAGTCGAGGGCGATCAAACTTTTGTACAGCGCATTGAATCTGCGGCAGAAAGTCATCTTAAGCCTTCAGGGGGATGGAAGTCAGGAGGAACTGTTGTCGCACAGTCTGTGAGCAATGAACACGTTGCGGATGAACGTCGAAAACATCAGTATCATGCTTTTTATCAGAAGGTGATCGGGTTGCTTGGCGATTCAGCAAGCATCGCGCTTTTAGGTCCGGGTGAGGCAAAAATAGAGCTTGCCAAAGAGATTGAAAGAGTCAGCGAACTGCGCAATAAAGTGACGGTGGTTGAGATTTGTGACCGATTGACAGAAAAGCAGTTAATTGCAAAAGTTAAGTCGTTCTTTCTGTAATTTCGGACTTCATGTCAATCACCATTTATCGGGATGTTGTGTTTGGATTGCTGACCATGAAGGTGACGGCATTTGATACCTCTTCATCGGTTAAAATGGCGTTGCCTCCTTTTGGCGGCATCGCACCTGATTTACCATCAAAGCCTTCGATTGATTTTTTAACAATGACCTCAAACCCTGGAGTCAGGCGTTCTTTCCATGCAGCATTATCTCCAGGTTTTGGAGCCCCTGCCACGCCGGCATCATGGCAACCTGCACAATTTGCCTCATAAACCCTTTTGCCTGTGGCAAGTTTCTGCTCAGCTAAAGCTTCTGCTCTTGATTCGGTCAGTTCCTCGTTGTCAGGTTGCTTTTCAGGGGTGCAAGCTCCGAGAAAAAAGAGCCCTGCCGCCAATACAGGCATGAATGATTTTAAGGTCATCGTCGTGATACAGGCATATTTTTTATCAGGCCCAAATGCTCTAATTTGCGGGTAGTTTAATAATTATCCTTCGTAAGGCAAAACGTTTTTTTCACTTAACTTCATTTACTCCAGTTATCGGTGTCGTGACGTGGTCAGTCAAAACTCATGTCGGCTACTGTTCCTGTCGATTACCCTGAAAAAGTTGCTTTTTGTTTACAATTGTTATTATTTCTATAATAAAGATCTTCACGTTTATTTTCAAAAAGCACATTCAGTTATGAGCGCACTGACCCGGTCCATCGCAGTTATGACGCTTTGCGGAATGCTTTTGCAAATAAGCAGCGTTTTGGTCTGTTTCGGGCTTTTTACCTTCAATCAAAAAGTGATTGCCGAAACTCTTTGTGAAAGGAAGGTGACGGATTGCTGCGGGCACTGTTTCTTGCTGAAAAAAATTAATGCTACAAACGATATCCAGTCCTCCCCATCTGGCAAGCATACATCAACCAAAACACTTGAAGAGTTACTTAATGCAATGCCAGCCATCTTGCCTTATCTTCAGGTTGCTCCTCAAAGAATATCCACGTACAATACGTTTACTTCAGGCCGAGCTTCTTTTTTTTCTGACGGGGTACAGGAACAAATCGACCATCCCCCAAAAGCTTAGCTTCCCCCTGGTGCCTTTTCAGTATGCTCGCAATCAGCTTTTTGATAATGAGCTGCTGCTGCATTTATTTTGCTTCGTGAATTTTTGAATTCGAAAATTATTCCAGCGTAAAACTCTCTTTGCAATAGGGCAAGGCATGATATATTTACGGTCGGAGTAATTGATCAGTTGGCTGGCTATAGCACCGGTATTCGCACGATCTGCAGAATAGAAAAGAGGATACCAACTGCTGTGAACGTTTTTTAAAAATATCCTTCAATTATTTATTTACTCAACAATATGCATACGGGATCTAAAATTATTATAAAGCAAGTTCTCTTTCTGCTGTTAACTGCGGCAGAGCCCTTGGCGGCATATTCTCAGGAAGCAATAAGCCAGGAAACAGTAGTTACCGCACCATCCGAAAAAGCAGGTGAATCAATGGTATCCAAACGGCTGAAAAGCAGTGATACCGCAGCACTGCTCAATGGGACGCCTGGCGTTGCTCTTGCTGCAGGCGGTGGTGTTTCGAGTTTGCCGGTCATCCACGGCATGGCCGACGATCGGGTACTGACCTATGTTGACGGTATGTGTCTGACCTCGGCCTGCGCCAACCACATGAATCCGCCATTGTCTTACATTGCTTCTGCCAGCGTAAGCAGTATCGGAGTGAAAGCTGGCGTTACACCGGTCAGTTATGGCGGTGACAACATTGGAGGTATAATCCTTGTTGCATCGGATCAGCCCGTGTTCGCTTATGCCGGTGAAGGACTCAAAGAGTCGGGAAGTGTTTCAACCTATTATCGAAGCATTAACCACAGCACTGGCGCAGCATTCTCGGGAGCAATCGCGGGCACCAACGTCAGCTTTGGTGTGACCGGATCCATCGATCACGCGAATAACTACAAGGATGGTCATGGCAAGACGGTGACTTCCTCCTATTATGAATCGCGTAATCTTGGGGCTTCTCTGGCCGTCAAAGGCGACAATAGTCTTCTGACCCTGAAGGCAGGTCACCAATTGATTCCTGAGCAGGGATTTGTCAACCAGCAGATGGACATGGTCGAAAACAATGCCTCATTTATCAACGCAGCCTATCAAAAAAGCTTCGGATGGGGCAAAGTCGATGCAAAGGCCTACTGGCAGAATACGCATCATGAGATGAATGTCGGAAGGGATAAATTGACATTTCCTATGCCGATGATTATGCCGATGAAAACCAACGGGAGGGATATCGGCTATTCGTTAAAGACGGAGATTCCGTTTGCAGAAAAGAACATTTTGCGGCTTGGCAACGAATTTCATCGCTTTACCCTTGACGACTGGTGGCCCCCGGTTGCTGGTACTGAGCCAGGGATGGCTCCAGATACTTTCCAGAGCATCAATAATGGTAATCGTGAGCGGTACAGTTTTTTTACTGAATGGGAATCAAAGTTGAGCAAACAGGTGACGACGGTACTTGGGGTGCGCAATGAACAAGTGCGTATGGATACTGGCGATGTTCATGGGTACTCTAAGATGTATCGTGTTGATGCCAAAGCATTTAATGAACAAGACCATGCCCGGAGCGACAGCAACTGGGACATTACTGCGCTGGCCAGGTTCGAGCCCAGCGAGACCGGAGCGTATGAAGTTGGCTATGCACGAAAGACACGTTCACCCAATCTTTATGAGCGCTATGCATGGTCTGGGATGTGGATGACCAGCGGAATGATCAACTGGTTTGGTGATGGCAACTACTACGTCGGCAATCAAAACCTCAGCCCTGAAGTTGCTCATATCCTGAGCATCTCGGCAGAGTGGCACGACATTGCTCGCAAGAGCTGGGAGCTGAAGGTTACACCATATTTAACATATGTCAACGATTACATCGGCGTGAATGTTATTGGTACAAAGACTTATGGCGAAAGCACCTTCAATCAGTTGCAGTTTATTAATCACGATGCCAGAATCTACGGCCTGGATATTTCAGGTAAACTTGCTCTATGGGACAACAGCGCTCTTGGTTCCGGACAACTCCGGGGCAGTGTGGGATATGTGCATGGAAAAGACCTCAATACAGGGAGCAGCCTTTACCATATCATGCCGTTGAATAGTTTTCTTTCGCTGGAACAGCGTATTGCCGGATGGACTAACGGGGTGGAGCTTCAGCTCGTTGGCAGGAAGTCCGATACCGATCCTCTTCGCTTTGAGCCGGAAACGGCTGCCTACGCGTTGGTTAATCTAAGAACGGCTTACCAATTCAAAAACCTGCGTCTTGATCTGGGTGTTACGAACCTGTTCGACAAGTTCTATTATCTCCCGCTTGGTGGTGTTAACTTCGATAATTATATGGCAAGCGACTGGATGGGAAAAATAGAACCACTTGCAGGACAGGGACGTTCCTTTACTGTCAGTGTAACGCAGACATTCTAACCTGTTGAATCATCCTGGTGACGGATCAGGTTTGAATCTTGATCCGTTACTAAAATGAAGGCAGGCAAATGGATACGGCAAACAGAAACTTTTTTAATCATGACAATCGAGCTGACCAATGAAAAACAATCTCTGTTTTCTATTTATTCCGGTTATCGCGTTGCTCTTCGAAGGGAATGTGGCGAAAGCAGGCAATGCAGATAACGCTAAAAGCTTTTTTTCCAGTGCAGAAGGGAAGTTCGAAAATGGTGATTATCAGGGAGCCATAACGGACGACAACAAAGCAATTGAGCTTGACCCTTCCTTTGCAGATGCTTACAGCAGCCGTGCGGCTGCAAAATTCCGCATGGGAGATAAAACGGGAGCCATTGCTGATTACTCCAGGGCGATCGAACTTGATCCGAAATCTGTTGAAGCATTGAACAACCGGGGCACAGCAAAATCAGAAATGGGCGATAAACCGGGGGCTATAGCGGATTTTACCAGAGTCATTGAGCTTGATCCTTCATTTGTTCCGGCATATATCAATCGGGCGGCTGAAAAGCTCGATCAGGGAGATAAGCAGGGAGTTATTACTGATTTATCGGCGGCCGCCAGACGTGGTCATGTGGGGGCTCAACAATGGCTGAGCAATAACGGGGTTTCTGGTTGGTAAAATTTTGTATTACGGGATCCGGAGTTGGTGTGAATCTTTTACCCTATTTTTCTGTTGACAGTTACAGCTTATGTAAGCTTGTTGAATACTGCCGGTTTGGAAATTAATGAATAAAAGTGTAGTTGATAGCATATTGGTCATGAAAATAGTGTGAGAAACAGAGCCGCAGCGGGGGGCAGTCTGGCAGGATAAAAAGCTGGCTGTAGAATTCTTTCCCTTGTATTCCCCGCAAGGTTCAACCTTAAGTTTATGGAAATACTCTTTCTTTTTGTTCTGATTATTATAAACGGTCTTTTTGCCATGTCGGAAATTGCGCTGGTAACGGCAAAGCGGTCGCGTTTGTCAAAACTGGCAGAGGATGGAGATAAATCGGCAGCAGTTGCTGTCAAGCTCGGCCATGATCTGACCAGCTTTCTTTCGACTATCCAGATTGGCATTACCTCTATCGGCATTCTTAACGGTATCGTAGGCGAGGGCGCTCTTGCCGGTCCCTTGGCGCTCAGGCTGCAGACATTCGGTATGGATGCTGAACCAAGCCATATTCTTGCAACAGTAGTTGTTGTCCTCTCGATTACCTATGTCACGATAGTGATTGGTGAACTTGTTCCAAAACGTCTTGGTCAGTTGAATCCTGAGAGAATTGCCTGTCTGGTGTCACGTCCCATGTTTACCATTTCGACGATCACTCATCCTTTTGCCAGGCTGCTTTCGGCATCGACACACACCATTCTTCGTCTTATGGGTACCTATCCTCAGGCTATGCCGAGCGTTACCGAGGAGGAGATTCATGCAATGCTTGAAGAGGGGTCGGAGGCTGGTGTCATTGAGCAGCATGAGCATGAAATGGTGCGCAATGTCTTTCGACTTGATGACCGTCAGCTCGGTACGTTAATGGTTCCGAGAGCGGACATTGTTTTTCTTGATGTTTCCCGTCCGCTTGAAGAGAATATCCTTCGGGTGACAGAGTCGGAACACTCCCGTTTTCCGGTTTGCAATGGCGGTCTTCAATCCCTGCTTGGCGTTGTCAATGCCAAACAGCTTTTATCGAAAACCCTGAAAGGCAGGTTGACGGAATTTACCTCGCAGTTGCAGCCATGTGTCTATGTGCCGGAAACCCTTACCGGGATGGAGCTGCTTGATCATTTCAGGACCTCGGGTACCCAGATGGTCTTTGTTGTGGACGAGTACGGTGAAATTCAGGGACTGGTTACCCTCCAGGACATGCTTGAGGCCGTCACCGGAGAATTTGTTCCCCGCAATCTTGATGATTCATGGGCAGTGCAGCGTCAGGACGGCTCCTGGCTGCTCGACGGGCTTATTCCTGTTCCCGAGCTTAAAGATACGCTGGAGTTAAAAGCTGTTCCAGAGGAAGACAAGGGTCTCTATCATACCCTCAGCGGCCTTATGATGTGGCTCCTCGGTCGTATGCCGCAGACTGGTGATGTTATGATCTGGGAAAACTGGACCCTTGAAATTGTAGACCTTGACGGTCAGAGAATCGATAAAGTACTTGCATCCAGGCTTACTGAGGCGCAAAAGCAGGAGGCAGAAACCCCGGCAAATACAACACATGCAGAGTGAGGTTGGCGGCATGTTGGTAGCGCGGGGCGCAAGCCCCGGGTATTGTTAACATTAAAAAGGTTAACCAGTTATGGCACATCAGGAACCAGATTGTTTGTTTTGCAGGATAGTGCGCGGAGAGATTCCTGCAAAAATTGTCTATCGCAACGATCACGTGCTCGCCTTCAGGGATATTTCCCCTGTCTCCCCTCAGCATGTTCTTATTATTCCGCTCAGGCACATTGCCTCCCTCAGCGATCTCAGCCCGGAAGATGAAGGGATAGCAGGGCAGATTCTGCTTGCCGCCAGCTCAGTCCCAGGAATCCTCGGTATCAGGGAGTCGGGCTATCGGTTCGTCTTTAATACCGGACCAGATGCCATGCAGAGTGTTTTTCATATCCATGGCCATTTGATTGGTGGCAAACAGATGGGTTGGCCTCCTTTTCCCGCTTAGTATCTGTTGCGGTTTTGCGTGAATCCTTCCCTTGCAAACATCAATCAGTGCCGATGCAATTATTTCTTGTCGATAATCGTTATATAGGTTATAATTAGTCCTGTTTTTTTATTTTTTGTTTTTAAGGAGATGAGTTGATGCGATTATCGGAATTGAAAGTTGGCGACAAGGCTGAAGTGACGGCGGTAAAAGCTGAGAGCGCAACGCGCAGAAGGATTATGGATATGGGCCTGATAAAAGGCACTCGATTCAGGGTGGTAAGGGTTGCGCCGCTTGGTGATCCGATGGAAATTTCTTTTAAGGGTCTTTACCTCGCCATGAGAAAAAATGAGGCCGAAGGGATTTTGGTGGAAAAACAGTCCGGATGAAGTGTGGAGAAAACGAGATGAGTGATGGTAAAGAGATTCGTATTGCTCTTGCAGGCAATCCAAACTGTGGAAAAACGTCGCTGTTCAATGCACTGACCGGTGCTCATCAAAAAGTCGGAAATTTCTCCGGCGTCACGGTCGAAAAACATGAAGGGTATCTTGATTACAAGGGGTACCGCATCATGGTCGTTGATCTTCCCGGAATCTACTCTCTTACGCCCTACTCTCCAGAGGAGATTGTTACAAGGGAGTATCTCATCAAAGAGCCCCCTGACGTTGTGGTCAACGTTCTTGAGGGTCCTAACCTTGAGCGCAATCTTCTTCTGACAACGCAGCTCATGGAGCTCGAAGTTGATTTTCTTGTTGCTCTCAACATGATTGATGAAGTAGAGGAAAAGGGAATTACCATTGAGATAAAGCAGTTGCAGAAGCTCCTTGGCTGCCATATCATTCCAACATCCGCTAAAAAAAATACAGGGCTTGATTCGCTGCTTGATCATATTATCAGGGTTTCCCGCAAAGAAATTGAAATACGAAAGAACAAGCTTTTTTTTCGCCCTGAAGTTGAAGCTTCGGTTGAAAAAATTACCGCAATGCTCACTCATCAGGCTGAACTTGGCGGGTACAATGCTCGATGGCTTGCCATAAAGCTTCTTGAGAGTGATCGGGAAGTCTATCACGAGGTTCAGCGCTATCCGGTATGGGTCAAGGTTGAGCTGGCCCTTCAGGATGCGCTCAGGGAAGCTGAACGGCTGCATGATTCTGAGCCGGAGATGCTCATTACCGAAGATCGACACGCCTTCATTCGCGGAGCCATACAGGAGTGTGTCCGGCAGCCGGGAGGAGTAAAGGCCACGGCAAGCGATTATATTGACATGGTGGTGCTCAACAGGGTGCTTGGTCTGCCGATCTTTTTACTGGTGGTCTGGGCGATATTTCAGTTGACCTTCACCCTTGGTTCGCCTCTTATGGGTGGTCTGCAGTTTCTTTTCGGCATCATTGCATCAGCCATCGCGCCTCTTCTTCCCAATGAGACGCTCCGTTCGATTGTTATTGACGGTATTATTGCCGGTGTTGGAGGCGTTCTGGTTTTTCTGCCCAATATTGTACTGCTCTTTATCGGACTCTCTTTTCTTGAGGCATCCGGCTATATGGCGCGCGCCGCCTTTGTGATTGACCGGGTCATGCACCGTTTCGGTCTGCATGGCAAATCCTTTATTCCCATGATTACCGGGTTTGGTTGCTCCATTCCTGCGATCATGGCGACCAGGACGCTTAAAAGTCGTACAGACAGGCTGGTCACCATCATGATTATCCCCTTCATGAGTTGCGGGGCTAAACTTCCGGTTTATGTGTTGCTGACGGCCGCCTTTTTTGCGCCTGATGTTGCCGCCAATGTCATGTTCGGTATCTATCTGCTTGGTATTATTGTTGGTCTCTGGACGGCTTTGATCCTGAAAAAAACGGTGATGAAGAGCGATTCCGAGCCATTTGTAATGGAATTGCCGCCATACCGCTGGCCGACGTTCACCTCCGTATTTTTTCAGGCAAAGGTAAAAGCGTTGATGTACCTGAAAAAAGCAGGGACGCTGATTTTAAGTGCAGTCATTATTATCTGGGCAGTAAGCAACTATCCGCGTAATGGAGCACTGAAGACAACGCGTTCAACAGAAAGCGTGCGTATTGCCGGGAGCAGCATGGCGGCTGCCGAAAAAATAAAACTAAAAAGAGAACTTGACCTGCGCATCAAGTCGGAGCAGCTTGAGTATTCTCTGGCTGGAAGGGCTGGAAAAGTGCTTGAGCCCCTGATCAGGCCTCTCGGCTTTGACTGGAGAATTGGCATTGCCCTTGTGACCGGTTTGGCGGCCAAGGAGGTCGTCGTCTCTACGCTGGGTACCATTTACTCCATCGGGCAGAGCGAAGGAGGTCCGGTTGAGCTGAAATCAATTCTCCGCCACGACCCTTCATTCAGCAGGGCAACTGCATTAAGTCTTATGGTCTTTGTGTTGCTCTATATCCCCTGTGTTGCGGCAATAGGTGTCATGAAAAAAGAGGTCGGGCGCTGGCGGCCTGTGCTTCTTTATTCGGCCTATTCTCTTTCTGTGGCGTGGATCCTTTCATTCATTGTTTATCGCCTTGCTCTTCTTGTGACATGACTTCGGAGCTTTCTTCAACCGCATTGCAAATCAAACCGCTCTCTTCGGCTTTCAGGATAATATCGTCAACGGCAACGGTCATGGGTACCGGTTGTCCGTCGAGCATGGTGAGCATGACCAAAGGGTGAGCTTTCTGGTGATCGGCCATGATAGCTTCCCAATGTTTTTGGATACTTTCATCAAGTGTACTCCATGCGAGCCGTCCCCTGCACTTCGGGAACTTGGAACAACCCAGCCACAGCCCTCGTTTGCCACTGCGAAGGTAGAGCGGTGAGCCGCACTTCGGACAGAGAATATTCGTCAGAACCGGTGGCGTTTTCATCGGTTCAATGTGGCGCTGCTTGTTGAGATTCAGCAGCGTATTGCACTTTGGATAGTTGGAGCAGGCAAGAAAAGGACCAAGTCTTCCCTTCCGTAACAGCATGTGACCCACCTTGCATGAGGGACAGAGAATCGCCGTATCAACAGGCTTCTCCTTGTTGGTGCTGATTGCCTTGATGTTTTTGCACTTCGGATAACACGAACAGCCCAAAAATTTTCCGCTGGCGGTCCATTTCACCGTCATGTAGCCAACGCCACATTTTTCACACAGTTGCGCTTCGCTGTTCTGCGGAATCAAAGGATCGTTTTTGCGCAGGCTGAGAACAGCCTCAAGGGGTTTATAGAAGCTGTCGAGCACCTTTTCGTACTCGTCATCACCGCTGGCCACCTTGTCGAGTTCATCCTCCATAAATGCGGTAAAGCCGACATCAAAAAGATCGGGAAAATTGGCAACAAGAATCAGTGAAACATCCTTGCCAAGCTCGGTCGGCGCAATCTTTTTCTTCTCCAGCTCCACATAGCGCCGATCCTGCAGTGTCGAAAAAATAGAGGCGTAGGTTGATGGCCGCCCAATGCCAAAATGGTCAAGATCCTTGACAAGGGTCGCTTCACTGTATCGGGCAGGAGGTCTGGTAAAACTCTGTTTCTGGTCGAGATCCGATAACGCAAGAGCATCATTGGCCATCAACCGCTCAGGCAATTTGACATTCTGCTCCTTCTCCACGTCTTCCTTTGTCGAGGTCTGTGCTTCATAATCAAGTTCACGCTGATCGTCGTACACACGCATGAACCCCGGAAAGAGTACCCGGCTGCCGGTTGCCCTGAAGAGGAAATTGCCGGTACGATCCTCAACATCCACCCTGGTCTGTTCAATTTTGGCTGGAGCCATCATGGCGGCAAGAAAACGCTTCCAGATCAGTTCATACAGTTTAAACTGGTCGGTTGAAAGGAAGGGTTTCAGTTGCTCCGGCTTTTTCAGGAGTGAGGTTGGTCGTATCGCTTCATGAGCATCCTGGGCATTCTTGCCCTGCTTGGCAGCACCGCCGAAACCGATGTACTCTTTGCCGAACTGCTGGTCAATATAATTCCGTGCTTCGCCGACAGCTTCAGGTCCTATGCGGGTTGAATCGGTTCTCATATAGGTAATCAAGCCTGTCGGACCCTCCGCACCAATCTCGATTCCCTCATAGAGTTGCTGAGCAGTGCGCATGGTGCGCTGTGAACCAAAACCAAGCTGGTTTGAGGCCGCCTGCTGGAGCAGCGAGGTCGTGAAGGGAAAAGGAGGCTTGCGCTGCTGCACGCGGGGCGCAATCTCCTTGACTGAATAGTTGCCATTTCGGGCAAGAGCAGCAATCGATTCAGCCTGCGCCTGCGTGGTTATTTCCGGCTTATCACCTTCGAAGCGGACAAGCCTTGCCCTGAAGGATTCTTTCCCGTTTGTCACAAAATCCGCAGAAATCGTCCAGTACTCCTGAATCAGGAAGCGGGCGATCTCGGCTTCGCGCTCACAAATCAACCGCAGGGCGACAGATTGCACCCGACCTGCCGACAGACCACGCAGCACCACATTCCATAAAAAGGGACTGATCTTGTAGCCGACTATTTTGTCAAGACCCTGGCGGGTCTGCTGGGAACGGACAAGATTGTTGTCAATCTGACGTGGAGCCTGAATGGCCTCAATGATTGCCTTTTTGGTGATTTCGTTGAACAGCACTCTGGAGACAGGAGTCTTTGTCTCCCCGATTTCGTTGGAAATATGCCATGCGATGGCCTCACCTTCACGATCAGGGTCAGTCGCAATCAGAATATCATTTGCTTCAGCGGCAAGCTTTTTTAACTGGCGAACAACTTTCTCTTTACCGGGAATAATTTCATATCGGGGCACATAGTGATTTTCAAAATCAAGGCCGATCTCTTTTTTCGGAAGATCCTTGATATGGCCTACCGAGGCGAAAACCGTAAACTTGTCACCAAGGTATTTATTGATTGTTTTTGCCTTTGAAGGCGATTCGACGACAATCAGGGTCCTGTTTCTGGCAGATAATGTTGACGGTTTGGAAGCCATTGATCAGTCCCGGTAGTAAGAGCGTTAACAAGAAAATTTTGAAAAAGATAGGTGTTGAAGAGCAAAAAACAAATTTTACCAATTTCAGGCCGTATACTATGCCCGTAACAATCGGTCTGTAACCGATTATTTACGGTTCTTTAACCTGTTTCGATTGGCTGAGCTAAAAAAATATTTTTATTTATTGTTATTATTGCCGTAAAAGTTAGTGTTCAGGGAAACATAATGTATTCTATTAATAATCATGTACCACTTTTTGCTTCGTATTCGTTTTTCTCTTGCTGGTCTGACGCTGTTGACGTTACTGATGTTTTCATGTTCAACTTTTGCAGCTGAGACTCCCGTACAACAAGCCGTGACTACCGTACCACTTGTTGTTACCATGAGAAACGATTACGGTTATACCGTCAGAGTGCTTGCTCTCAAAAACGGGAACAATGTGATGGTTGATATAGAGTCCATGGCAAGGGCCTTGCGCCTGAATTTTCGTAAAAATCAGGATGTTCTTGTGCTTGAAGAGGCTCTTGTGATGCCCGGCACTCTCTGCACCATTACCCTCGACAATAACTTTGTGCGTGTTCTTTCAAGAAATTCAGAGCTTCCGGCAAGGATTATTCAGTTGCAGTCGAAGCCTGTTTCGAAGCAATCAAAAGTCTATCTGCCCGTACTTCAGGCATGCAGACTCTTCACTCTCTGGCTGGAGCGGGATATTGTGTATAACGCTGCAACAGGCAGGATCAATGCGTCCATGAAGTCGAAACATGCCGGGGAATCAGTTGGAAAAATTGGCGTGATCAACAATGGAGAGCAACGCACCGTCCCGGAACAAAGCACGCAGAGTGGAGGCACAGTCATCACAGGTATTGATGTAGAGCAGCGTGCGAATGGAGCGATTATAAGCTTTCTTGCTTCCGGCCCTCCTGTGCAGGCTTCGTTACTCAAGCCTGATGCCGAAGGGAATGCCTTTTTCTCACTTGAAAAAGCATCCTGTGATATCAATCTCCTGTCAAAAATATTCAACACAGGCATAGTCAGGGCAATTACTCCGAGCCAGTTTGCCGGTGCGGGATTGCAGTTTACCATCGCGTTTGACAATCGTGCCTATGTCATCAATTCTGTCGATTTTCAGCACGATAAAAAAAATAATCGTTATGTGCTCTATGTCCGGAGTGAGGCTGATGTGGAAGAGATCCACAGAAAGGAGAAGGAACAGCAGATTGCACAGGTACTCAGTCGTGATGTCGAAAAGTGGAAGCTTAATACCATTGTGCTTGATGCAGGTCATGGCGGAAAAGATCCCGGAGCGATCGGCGGAAACGGCACCCGTGAAAAAGATGTTGTACTGAACATTGTCCACGATCTCGGTACCTTTATTGAACAGAAGTGGCCGAATGTCAGGGTGATTTACACAAGAAAGGATGACACCTTCATTCCCCTGCATGAACGCGGCAAAATAGCCAACCGCAGCGGCGGGAAACTGTTTATCAGCGTGCATTGCAATGCGAGCTTAAACCATACTGCCCGGGGTTCCGAGGTCTATATTCTCGGTGCGCATAAAAACAAGGCCGCTCTTGATGTCGCGATGTTTGAGAACTCTGTTATTCGCACAGAAGCCGATTATCAGCAGGAATATCAGGGTTTTAGTGAGGAGCATCTCATTATGAGCAGCATGGCCCAGAACTCTTTTGCCAAACAGTCCACCACTCTTGCGCAGGATATTCTCAAGCCGGTCTATCGGCAGCCTGCCAATAACAGCCGTGCAGTGCGTCAGGCGGGCTTTATGGTGCTCTGGACACCTTCCATGCCAAGTGCTCTGGTTGAAGTGGGATACCTCTCCAATTCCAGTGAGGAGGCGATTCTTCGTGACCGTCAGGAACAGGCAAAAATCGCGTACGGTATTTTTCAGGGAGTGGAGGTCTATCGCAAAAATTATGAAACATCCTCGATGGCGGCTGTAAGCCACTGAGATGAACTCCGAAGAAAAGGCGCGCAGCGATAGCGCGCTTTTTATTTATTCTGCTTGCAAAGTTGTAAACCTCCAGTTACATTCAGGTTCACATTTTTTCGTATTTCCCGTTTCTGTTTATGAACGACCTGACCGCCCGGATTCTGAACCGCCTTTCAACAGGGGATGATTTTTTATCGGGCGAATCCCTCTGCCATGAATTTGGCATCACCAGAAGCGCCGTCTGGAAGCATATTGGTCTGCTGCGGGCTGAAGGTTATCAGATTGACGCCGTCACAGGTCGGGGATACCACTTGTCGGGCTTGACCGGACGACCTGTTGAAGCTGAGGTGCTGCCGTTTCTGACAGGCCGACGCTTTGGCAAAAAGATCCACTATCATGCCGTGACCGCATCAACCAATCTTCTCGCCAAAGCTCTTGCCGTTGAAGGTGCGCCTGAAGGCACTGTTGTTGTCGCAGATTCCCAGAGCGGGGGAAGGGGCAGAATGGGGCGTATCTGGGTTTCGCCTCCTGGGGTCAACCTCTATTATTCCCTGATTCTGCGGCCTGAAGTGCCCTCAATCCGTGTCCCGCAACTGACATTGCTTGTGGCTGTTGCCATTCATCAGGCATTGTTGGCTCTCTCTTCCGAACTTGCGCCAATGATCAAGTGGCCGAATGACATCCTTGTCAATGAAAAAAAGTTGTGTGGTGTGCTCTGTGAAATGCAGTCAGAACCTGAAATGACACACTTTGTTGTAGTAGGAACAGGGATCAACGTCAACCAGGCCGAGATGCCGCCTGAGCTCAGGGAGAGTGCAACCTCACTGTTTCTTGAAAAGGAGCAATTGTTTTCGAGGCCGGAACTTCTTGCCTCAGTGCTCAACCATTTCGAGCCGCTCTATGATGAGTGGTTACTTCAGGACGATCTCGGCTTTATTCTTCCCTATCTCGAAAAATTTTCACTGCTTCAGTCCAGAGATGTCTCTATAGATCAGCGTAACCGAAACCTGAGTGGAACAGTGACAGGGATTGCGCGTGGAGGTGAGCTGAAACTTGAGGGTGAGGATGGACAAACCATTCTTGTTTCGTCAGGAGAGGCTCATTTGCAAAAGAAGAGTGATGAATGATAAGTGCTTTTTGCTGAACAATAACGCTATAGAAGAGTTCAATACATATTGTACAGGCTGACCATAAAAAATCTTTATAAAGAAGTTATGCTATCAACACTGCTCCATCCCGACATTGCGGCCGCCTATCGTGTGCTTGAAACCGGTGAGCCGATAACCCAGGCCGAAGCGCTTGTGCTTGCTGATCTGCCGGGTGAACTTGCACTCGATCTTGCTTCCCTGGCAAACAAGGTCAAAAATCGCTACGCCTCTGATACGGAAGCGCTTCATGCCTGCTCCATTATGAACGCAAAATCGGGAGTGTGCGGGGAAAATTGCCGGTTTTGCGCCCAGTCGAAGCACAACCATGCCTCTATTGAAGTCTATGACCTGGTCAATGAAGAGTCTGCGCTGATTGAAGCCCGCAATTGTGTGGCAGAGGGCGTATCCCATTTCGGTATCGTCACCAGTGGTTATGGCTACAAAAAGATAACTCCGGAGTTCCAGCGTGTGCTCGACATGATTGACCGGCTGCATGACGAATTGCCGGATCTGCACGTTTGTGCGTCGCTTGGTATTCTCGGTGAAGAGCCGGCGGCGGCACTGGCAGCACACGGCATCGCCCATTACAACATCAACATTCAGGTAGCTCCTGATCGCTACCATGACCTCATTGCGGATACTCATTCCGTTGAAGAGCGCATTGAGACGATCAAACTGCTGAGGAAGAACAACATCTCGGTCTGCTGCGGCGGCATTATGGGAGTTGGAGAGACAATGCAGGAGCGGATTGCCATGATTTTTGCTCTCCAGGAGCTTGATGTTTCCGTCATACCGCTTAATGTACTGGTGCCGATTGATGGTACCCCGCTTGCAGGAAAAGAGCCGGTTTCTGTTGCTGACATTGTGAAAACGTTTGCCCTGTGCCGTCTTGCGCATCCAAATAAAATCATCAAGTTTGCCGCTGGCAGGGAGACCATCATGAAAGATTTTCAGGGTCTTTTGATGCTCTCGGGAGCAAATGGCTATCTGACAGGCGGTTACTTGACCACAAGGGGAAGGGAGATCGCCGACGATCGACGGTTTGCCAGTCAGATTGCCAGTTTCAACTGAGGGTGCATTGACCATGCAGTTTCACGAAAGGATCAGGCGGGAGCTTGATGAGCTGAGAGCGCTTGACCGGTACAGAATCCTTCCGGATATCAGCGCCCGCAACGGCAAAGCAATTGTGGTCAACGGGCAAAGCCTCCTGAACCTCTCCTCGAACGACTATCTTGGTCTGGGTGACGACAAACCGATGCTGGCCGGGTATATAAAGGAGTTCAGTGCAACGGATCATGCTATGACCAGCTCCTCATCCCGTCTATTGACAGGAAACCATCCGCTCTACGACCAGTTGGAACAGGCTCTTGCAACACTCTATAACCGTGAAGCCGCCCTCGTGTTCAACAGCGGCTATCATGCCAACATCGGGATGCTTCCGGCCCTCAGTGGGCGTCATGATCTTGTGCTCAGCGACCGGCTGAACCATGCGAGCATTATTGACGGCATGAAGATTGCCGAAGCCCCTTACCAGCGTTTTCGCCACCGGGACTACGACCATCTTGAAGAGCTGCTCGCGGGAGCTGCCGATCGCTATCGCCAGATATTTATTGTGACCGAATCGGTCTTCAGCATGGACGGTGATCTGGCCGATCTTGCCCAGCTGGTAGCCTTGAAAGAGAAATATGGCGCATTGCTGATTGTCGATGAAGCGCACGGGGTCGGCGTTTTCGGGAAGCATGGCCTCGGTCTCTGTGAAACGACCGGGATGGTACAAAAAATTGATATCATCACCGGAACCTTCGGCAAGGCGCTCGCCTCAACAGGAGCTTATGCCGTTATGAATTCTCTTGTGAGAGAGTATCTGCTGAATACCATGCGCTCCGTCATCTTTACCACGGCGCTTCCGCCGGTTATTCTCGGCTGGAGCCTGCTGACGCTGGCGCACCAAAGCGCCATGGCGCGTGAGCGGCAGGATCTTCTCCTCCTTGCGGCCAGACTTCGCCATAAGCTTCTTGAACGGGGAGCTGATGTGCCGGGCGACAGTCATATTGTGCCGGTCATCACGGGAAGCAACAGTCTTGCTGTAGCCCTTGCAGCCAAACTCAGAGAGGAAGGGTTTCTCTGTATGCCGGTGCGTCCACCGACAGTTCCTGAAAAGAGCGCACGCATTCGTATTTCGCTCCGTTCTATCCTGCAGTGGGAAGATATTGCCCGGATACCTGAACTTATCGGAGGTTAACAAAGTGATGAAAACTGTATGGCTCAGAAAAGAGGGAGCGGAAAAATTGTTGCTTTTCTTCAACGGCTGGGGTATGGATGCGCGCATTGGCGCCCATCTTTTCGGCGAATCACGTTCGGAAGAGTTTTCAGACGATCTTCTGCTCTGCTACGATTATCGCACACTGGAGCTGGCCGGAGATGTGATGGAAGAGCTTGCGCGCTATAAAGATATCATCATTATTGCATGGTCTTTCGGTGTCTGGGCGGCGCAGCATACAACGCTGCCACCGATTACGAAGGCCATCGCCATCAACGGCACCCTTTACCCTGTCAATGCGCAAAAGGGTATTTCCCCCGATGTTTTTCAGGCTACGCTTTCGACCTGGTCTGAAGAGAGTCGCCACCGCTTCAACCGCCGGATGTGCGGCAGCGGCGAAGCGCTTGCCCTTTTTTCATCCATGTCGCCTGACCGTACTGCCGCCGATCAACAGGAGGAGCTTGCGAGGTTGAAAGAGTATGTTCAGGCTTCGGGCGCAACAAGCGCTGCATGGAGCTATGATCATGTCATTATTGGTGGACGCGATCTGGTTTTTCCGGCACAACAGCAGTACCTGGCGTGGAAAGGGGTGCCCCAGACGGTGATTTCCGATATGCCGCACTTTCCGTTTTTCCATTTCAGAACTCTGCAGGAGGTGTTGGCATGTCTCACAACATAAGCATAGACAAGCAACTGGTCCGCGAAAGGTTCTGCAGTACGCTCAAGAGCTATCGTCGTCATGCTGTGGTGCAGAAAGCCATGGCCAGGGAGCTGTCGGAGATCATCTGCAGTGCACAGCCATCACGATCTTTCGACCGGGTGCTTGAAGTGGGGGCTGGTTCCGGAGCACTTATGGCAGAGCTGCTGAGCCGTTGCACTGTAGAAGCCTACTATGCCAATGATCTTGTCGAAGAGAGCCGTCACTGCCTGCTTGAAGTACTTGATCGCTTTCCTGTTCAGGAGTTTCACTTTCTTGCAGGCGATATCGAACAGCTTGAGGAGCTGCCATCGGAACTGGATCTGGTGGCTTCAAACGCCACCCTGCAATGGCTTGACGATCTTGACGGCTTTTTCCGCAACATGGCCGCTCATCTCAGACCCGGGGGGATACTTGCCTTCAGCACGTTCAGCACCGCAAACATGCAGGAAATATCAGCTATTGAGGGTGTCGGACTCAGCTACCACACCCTTGGAGAGCTTGAACTTCTTGCCGGAAAATATTTTGAACTGACGGTCAGCCGCGAAGAGGTGCAACAACTTGAATTCAGCTCACCCGAAGCCGTGCTGCACCATATACGGCGGACAGGAGTCAACGGTATACGCCGTCGATCATGGACAAAAAGCCGATACAAGCATTTTATTGACCAGTACCGGAGACTCTTTTCCTCTGAAAATGGAGTCTCTCTTACCTATCATCCTGTCTACTGCTGCATGAAAAAGAGAGCGTTATGAAAGGATCTGTTATCGTTATTTCCGGAATTGATACCGGGATCGGAAAAACCATGGTAACCGGTCTTCTTGCCAAAGCCCTGCTTCTGCATGGCAAAAACGTCACTACCCAGAAAATCGTCCAGACCGGGTGCGAAGGGATCTCTGACGATATTCTGGAACACCGCCGATTGATGGGCATCGGATTGCAGGAGGTTGACCGTGAAGGTCTCACCTGTCCGTACCTGTTTCGCTATCCGGCCTCACCACATCTTTCAGCCCGCATGGAAGGAGCCGAGATCGATGTTATGCGCATTCGCCGGGCAACCCTTTTTTTGCAGAAATGCTACGAACTGGTGCTGCTTGAAGGGGTCGGTGGACTTCTGGTTCCTTTGGCGCATGATCTGCTTTTTGCCGATTATGTCAGAGATGCCGGGTACGGACTTCTGCTTGTGACCACTCCCCGCCTTGGCAGTATCAACCACACCTTGCTCTCGATTGAGGCCTGTCTGAAACGGGGAATACCTCTCCGGGGGGTTATCTATAACTGTTTTGAAAACGTTGATACGCTCATTGCCGACGATACCCGTGAGGTTATCATCCACTCTCTGAACAAAACAGGATGTTCGGCACCGGTGATTGATCTGCGTCATGGAGAGCTTGATTCCGACGCTGTGGCGCGCCTCTCATTATAAATCAATAGTACCGATATGCCGAAAATTGACCTCGATTTCGACCGCCATCACGTTTGGCATCCCTACACCTCGTTGACCAATCCCCAGCCGGTCTATCCGGTCGCACGGGCTTACGATGTTTTTCTGGAGCTTGAGGATGGGCGCAGGCTGATTGACGGCATGTCCTCCTGGTGGGCGGCCATTCACGGCTATAACCATCCGGTGCTGAACTCAGCGGTGGTCTCCCAGCTTGAGCGGATGAGCCATGTCATGTTCGGCGGCCTTACTCATGAGCCTGCCGTAACACTTGCACAACAGTTGGTTGCCTTGACCCCGGCGCCGCTGCAGAAAGTTTTTTTCAGTGATTCAGGGTCCGTTGCCGTTGAAGTTGCCATCAAAATGGCCATCCAGTACTGGGGCGCACTTGGAAAACCCTCAAAAAACCGCTTGCTGACGGTTCATTCAGGCTATCACGGCGACACCTTTGCCGCCATGTCGGTCTGTGATCCGGTAACAGGAATGCACTCCCTCTTCAAAGGCACCATACAGGAGCAGTACTTTGCCGAAGCGCCAGCCTGCCGGTTTCATGAGCCCTGTACGGATGAAGATATGGCCGATCTGCACCTGAAACTTGAACGCCATCACACCGACATTGCAGCAGTGATTCTTGAACCGGTGGTGCAGGGAGCGGGGGGGATGCGCTTTTACTCTCCAGACTACCTTCGCCGTCTCAGGGAGTTGTGCGACAGCTATGATGTGCTCCTGATTCTCGATGAAATAGCCATCGGCTTCGGACGTACCGGAAAAATGTTTGCCCTGGAACATGCCGCAGTAGTGCCCGATATCTTGTGTGTCGGAAAAGCGCTGACCGGCGGCTACATGACCCTTGCTGCAACGCTGACAACAGGGAGCGTTGCCGAAACAATCTGTTCCGGTATTCCCGGCCTCTTTATGCACGGGCCAACCTTTATGGCAAACCCTCTCGCCTGTGCGGTTGCCTCCGCAAGCATTCGCCTTCTTGAGAGCTACGACTGGCAGGCATCAGTACTTCGCCTTGAAGCGGGACTTCGCCGGGGGCTTGAACTCTGCCGTTCGTTCCGCCATGTCCTGGACGTCCGTGTGCTTGGCGCAATAGGAGTTGTTGAACTCCAGAATCCGGTTGTTATGGCCACAATCCAGAAACAATTTGTCGACAAGGGCGTCTGGGTTCGTCCTTTCGGTCGACTTGTGTATCTTATGCCTCCCTTTATCATGACTGACAACGAGCTCAGTATCTTGACCGCTGCGGTGTGTGAGGTCGTACAATCAATACAGTAATTTTTTACAAAAAACGTTATGAGAGCAAAGCCCTGGATTCGCCATTACGACAAGGGAGTTCCACACACCCTTCACCCCTACCCGGAAGAGACGCTGGTCGATGTCGTCCGCAGGAGTGCAGAGGAGCAGCCCCAACATTCCGCAATGTATTTCAAGGGGGTGTCGCTCTCCTACCGTGAACTGGACAGGCAAAGCGATGCCCTTGCCGGGGCGCTGCTATCGCTTGGTCTTGGAATTGGCGACCGGGTTGCCCTGATTATGCCAAACTCACCACAGATGATTATCTCCGAGCTTGGAATCTGGAAAGCCGGGGCTATTGCCGTACCCATGAATCCTCTCTACACCGTTATCGAGTTGGAGCATGCCCTTAATGAATGCGGCGCAGAGACGGTTATTGTCTTAACCCCGTTCTATGAAAAAATCAAGAGGGTTCAAACCGTTTCCCGCCTGAAAAGGGTGATTGCCACCACAATCAAAGAGTACCTTTCGCCCATCAATAATATTCTCTTTACGCTGCTGAAAGAAAAAAAAGATGGGCACCGGGTGAAATTGCACCAGGGAGACCATTGGATGAGCGCTCTTCTTGCGGCTCAGGCAGGAGCGAAATTTCTGCCGGTGCACATCCGGCACGACGATCCCGCCATTTTTCTCTTTTCCGGCGGCACCACCGGCAACCCCAAATGCGTGGTGATTTCCCATCAGGGGCTGGTGATGACCGGAATGCAGATTGCAAGCTGGTTCAGTGTTATTCTTGAAAAAGGGAAAGATGTTATTCTGCTCAACATGCCCCTGTTTCACGTCTATGCCCAGGTTGGAATTATGACTGCCGCCTTGATTGAGCGCTACCCGCTCGGGTTGGTGCCAAATCCGAGGGATCTTGACGACCTGCTGCATACCATTAAAACCCTGAAGCCCGCCGTGCTGCCTGGTGTTCCAACCCTTTTTACTGCACTGATCAACCACCCCAGAGTCAAGCGCGACAGCTCAATTCTGAAATCGCTTAAACTCAGCGTGTCGGGTGCGGCACCGCTCATGCTCGAAACCAAAAGACGTTTTGAAGAGCTGACCGGAGGCCGCATTATTGACGCCTACAGTCTGACCGAGTCAGCGCTTGCCTCCGTTTTTACCCCGATTCTCGGCACCTACAAGCATGGATCGGTCGGCATTCCCGTGCCCGATGTTGAAGTACGGATCGTTGACCCGGAAACAGGCCTTAATGACCTCGTTGATCTGGAGGTAGGTGAAATTATCATGCGTGCTCCCCAGATCATGAAAGAGTACTGGCAAAACCCGATGGAAACAGCTCTCGTTCTTCGTGACGGCTGGCTCTATACCGGCGATCTCGGCTACCTCGATGAAGACGGCTACCTCTTCATTGTCGATCGAAAAAAAGATGTCATCAAACCGGGCGGCTTCCAGGTCTGGCCCCGTGATGTTGAAGAGGCTATCGCTGTTCATCCCGCAGTCCTCGAAGTCGGTGTGGCCGGAGTCCCCGACCCCTACCAGGGAGAAGCCGTCAAGGCGTGGGTTGTTCTCCGTGCCGGCCATGAGCTTACCGTTGATGAACTTCGCGAACATTGCCGCCAGGATCTGGCTGCCTACAAAGTGCCGAAACATGTTGAGTTTACCACAGCGCTGCCGAAGTCAACCATAGGCAAAGTGCTTCGCCGCAAGCTGGTGGAAGCGCATTGTGCTGAGGCCGCAGCAAAGTGAGGCAGAGAAAGCCGTTGACGGGAAAGAGATAAAATATCTTGATTACTCCGCTTTTGATTGGCAGATTACAAGCCTTCAGGTGGGTCTGGATGAGCTTGACAAGGGTAATGTGCTATCGCAAGAAGAGATGATCAAACTCTGGGAGGGGGAAAAAAAAGAGGGGGCCGGCATGTTGGTAGCAAAAAAAAAGACCTCACGCCCTCTTTTTCTTGTGGTAACGGAGGTAGGTGATATGATATGTCAAAAGGGGTTTCTCAGGAACCGCCAATAATTTCGTTAAGTCCGTCAATAACCAAATCCATCTCTTTGGCAGAAACAGAGCCAAGTTTTTTACCAATTCGTTCAACAGAGAGGGTTCTGATTTGGCTGATTTTAACCCACGACTGTTTTGGTAAATCGGTTGATTCAAGCTGCAAGGTCAGTGGAAACCCTGCTTTTTGAGGTTGACTTGTCAGGGCTGTTGCAATAACAGTTCCCGATCGTTCATTAAACACATCATGGCTGAGTACCAAAACAGGGCGCAGACCGGATTGTTCGTTGCCTCTGGCGGGATTCAGCTCGGCCCATCGTATTTCGCCTCTCAGTATTCCGGCCATGCCTCAATCTCCCCGGCAAAACCCTCTTCTGCCAGTCTGCATTCTTCAATTGGATCAAGTTTTGCGCACTCTTCTGCAAGTCGTGAATGCTCAATGCGCTCAATCTTTTCATACAATGCTTGCTGTATCGCCTGACTGCGATTAAGGAAAACGTTATTTCGTACGAGTTGGTCAATCGTTATCAAGGCGGCGGCATCAACAGTTATTGCAATCTTTGTTTTTCCCATGAGTGTACCCTTAATAAAAATTCATCATACCTTTTATCATACTAATTTCTTTTGAGAGAACCAATTGTTTCTTTTCATTTCTCCATACTAAAACTCACTTCGTCGCGGAGGTGATTGATGACCTTGACGGACGGCGATCCAGCCGGTATCTGGCTTGTATGCTGCACTCCGAGCAGCGTTGACCGCCTGCCAGGCAATCAGCATCGCCATCACCGTCGTTTTGCCTGCACCCGTAGCAAGCTTCAGCGCCAGACGCATAATCTCCGGTTGGGCATTATGGTTCGCATCCTCAAGATGGTCAAGAAACCCTTTCGCAGTCTTTCCAGCCGTTTGCGCCACCTCGGTGAGCTATATCGCAGTTTCAACCGCCTCAATCTGGCAGAAGAAAGGGCGGATACTGTTGAACGGATGACGCCTCCAATGCTGAAGCAGTCGGGCAGTTTCGGGCGTCACCTGCCAGGTGTTTGGGTTTGGCAACGCCCGCCACTTGCCCACCTCATGGCGGACAGCATTGATCAGCGAAGTCTGCTCATACTGCTGCGCTTCTGTTGAAAGCCCTTTGCCATCGTCAAACACAATCTGCGGCAGCTCCGTTAACTCTTTGCGCTTTTTTGGCTTTGGTATTCGGGAAATGAACTCCGCCCGCCTTCTGGTTTCGGTGATACGCTGTGTTGGTTGGCCGTCATTATTGAGTTCCCAGTGGCGCTTCGGGAACTCGTAAGGTGAGTTCAGTATCGGGTATTCGAAGAATGGGTTGCTCATATTCGGTATTTCACTTCGTCAGCGTTTAATAACTCAGGCATCATGTTGCCCTCTGCGTAATGATGCAGGCAATGCTTACATTCTCAGTATCGCAAAATTACTGGTCAAACTGGAATTAAGCGAATGCTTTCTGCTACCGTCAGAGAAAGTATTGATTCAATTACAAAGAAAAAATGACATGCCGATTCCTGATTATCAGAGCATTATGCTTCCTCTGCTTAAACTTTGCGGTGACGGACAAGAACACACCGGTCGGGAAATGGTCGAGGCATTGGCTGCAGAGTTTCGATTAACTCCAGAAGAGCTGAAGCAAATGTTGCCAAGTGCTCAGCAACGTGTTTTTGATAATCGTGTAGCTTGGGCAAAGGCACATTTGAAAATGGCATCTCTTCTCGAAAATGTGCGACGGGGCGTTTCTCGAATCACGGAAAAGGGAATGGCTGTACTGGGAGAATCCCCGAAAGCAATCAATCTGGCATTTCTTCGCAAGTTTCCAGAATATCGTTCAGTCAAAGAGGGACATCAGAATAAGCAGATCACTGAAGATTTAACACCAAAACAGCAGGAAACAAAGACTCCTGCAGAACGCCTGGAAGATGCGTACATGGTGCTGCGTGAAAATCTTGCAAATGAACTTCTTGTCCAATTAAAATCATCATCACCAGCTTTTTTTGAAAAAGTAGTGGTCGAAGTCCTTGTTAAAATGGGCTATGGCGGTTCAATAAAAGATGCCGGTGAAGCTGTCGGAAAAAGTGGAGATGAAGGTATTGATGGTATAATCAAAGAAGATCGACTGGGCCTTGACATCATTTATATTCAGGCAAAGAGATGGGAAACTATAGTATCCCGACCAGAAATTCAGAAGTTTGCCGGTGCCTTACAAGGCAAGCGTGCCCGAAAAGGCATTTTTATTACAACATCTGATTTTTCAAAAAGCGCTCATGAGTTTGTAAAAACTATAGAGAGTAAAATCATTCTGGTCAGTGGGCGTGAGCTGGTTGACTTCATGATTGATTTTGGCATAGCAGTTGCCACAGATGCCGTGTATGAACTCAAACGGCTTGATTCGGACTATTTTGAAGAGAGTTGAATGACCAAAGACGAACTCCAAATACTTTTGCAATCTGACATTCAGGCTCTGCTTGCCGAGTATCGCACAGACGATCCTGCAGATTTTCCCATGCAGTTTCATGGTCGCAAGGAGTTACCGATTCGGGCTATAGCTGAACAGCTTGCATGCCAGCAGAAAGCCATCAAAAAGTTACCCACTCTCTCAACGCACAACCTGCTTTATACTCCACTGGCGCTGGAACAGTCCTCTGGTGAGCGTACGGCCGTATACAAAGCTTCGCTTATGTCAGGGAAAAAGCTCATCGATTTAAGCGGAGGCCTTGGCGTTGACTCAATGACGCTGGCCAGGGTATTTCAGGAGGTGGTTTACTGCGAGCGTGATTCACTGCTTTGTGCCGTGGCAGAGCATAACGTGAAAGTGGCCGGAGTTGCCAATGTCAAGGTAAAGAACGGTGACAGCATCAGTCTGCTTGCGGAGTATCCGGATAACTCTTTCGATTGGATTTATGTTGATCCTGCACGCCGTGAAGAGGGTCGTCGCTCCATAGCGCTGGAGGCGGCAAGTCCGGATGTTGTGGCCTCTCATGATTTGCTGCTCCGTCATGCGCAGAGGGTTTGCATCAAGGCCTCTCCGGCGCTGGAAATCAGCGGGCTGAAAAAGCTGTTGCCAGCCCTGCACACGATTATTGTGGTGTCGGTTGATCGTGAATGCAAGGAGATTCTGCTGCTGCTTGAGCACGCGTACCCCTCGGATGGGCCTGTGCAGGTAAAAGCGGTCTGCCTAAGCTCTGATTCGGTGGAAATAACTGAAGTTTTCGGGGGTGGAGAGGCGCCGAGAGTGGTTGCGGCAGCGGTGATGGAGTATCTCTATGAGCCTGATCCGGCCATTATCAAGGCGAGGCTTTCGGCGGTGCTTGCACGTGATTCAGGGCTTCAGTTTGTGAACAAGAGCGTTGATTATCTCACCAGTGACCGCAAAATTGAGGCTTTCCCCGGCAGGACGTTCCGCGTGGTTGAGTGCATTCCTTACAAGCCGAAAAGCTTCAGAGCTTTTTTGGAGCGCCATGCCATTGCAGGGGCAAGCATCCAGCGGCGCGATTTTCCCCTTTCTGCGGAAGAGCTTCGGAAAAAATACCGGCTTCGTGAGAGCGAGAGGGCTTTTCTCTTTTTTACCAGGGATGCTGCGGGCCATCCGCATTGCATCTACGCAATCAGATGTTTTCCTGGAGACGAAGCTGCTCCTTCCGGGTAAAGGGACTGACAGAAGCAATGAGGTTTGAAGTATCCCGTGACTTGCCAGCCTCACTCAAGATCGGGATTCAGTATCAGCCAAAACTGTCGATGGCGCCTTAGCTGGTTGCGGCATCACCGGCACACAAATAGCTTACAACCTCGGCATTACTGCGTTGTTGTTGTTCATGACCACCATACAACACTACTTTTTTTGCCACACGTTCGCCAAAAATGGCCGCAACTTTATTCACTTGGGCGAAAGATTCCTGACTGATCGTCTGCGATGACTTGATTTCAAAAAGCGTTATCATGTTGCCCGCTTCCAGAAGAACATCAACTTCCAGTCCGCTGCTGTCGCGATAAAAATGGAGGTTTGTCTGCAAACCAGCATTGATGCGAGCCTTGAGCATTTCAAGAACCACCAGATTTTCAAACAGCGATCCTCGCAAGGGATGAGCTTGCAGGTGTGATTCCTGCGTTATTCCGATCAGCCAGGAGGCCAAACCTACATCGTAAAAATAGAGTTTGGGCGATTTTGTCAATCGTTTACCGATATTGGCAAACCATGGGGGAAGTAAAAAAATAATATAAGATGCCTCAAGCAGGGTAAGCCAGCTTTTTGCCGTTACGCTCGAAACGCCAGCGTCAGCAGCAAGAGAGTGCAGGTTGAGCAGTTGTCCCACTCTTCCCGCCGCCAGACGGACAAAGTTTTCAAATTCGCGTATAAAGCGTAATTGGAGCAACTCCCGTAAATCGCGTTCAACATAAGTGGCAAAGTAATCTCCGAGCATGACTGCCGGATCAAGGTGATCTGCATAAATACGCGGATAACCACCGGTTTGCAAGAGCTGATCAACGTCAGTGGGTTGCCCTGCATTGCACAGTTCGGCAACAGACAAGGGCAACAGTTTCAGCATTGCGGTTCTTCCGGCAAGCGACTGACTGATGTGACGGTTCAGTTCAAATTGATGGCTTCCCGTCAGAATAAATTCACCAGCCGTTTTGTGTTCATCAACACGAACCTGAATCCATGAAAGCAACTCAGGCACACGCTGTATTTCATCAAGAACGGCGCCTTTTGGAAACTGGGCCAAATATCCTGCCGGATCCTGCTGTGCAAAAATACGGATATCAGGCCGCTCCAGATTGCTGTAAGGTTTTTCAGGAAAAGCCGTTCTGCAAAGGGTAGTTTTTCCTGATTGCCTTGGTCCGGTAAGCGTTACAACCGGATAGTGTGAGGCCCGACTCTGCAGGGTAGATCTGAGATGACGCGCAATCATGATATGCAATAGTAAAGTTTAGCTTTAATATTGCAAAAACAGCGGAAGATTCAAAAGAATTTGTACTTCTGAGGAGACTTGTTCGCAACCGCTTGCCTGACAAAAGGTTACAAATGAGTCAACCCATGCTCAGACGTTTCCCCTGAGACGAAGCAGCTCCTTTTGTGCCATGCCGAAGCGCAGCCCCTGAATGCTGACGCGGATCTCTCCGACACCAAGCAGGCGCATGAACTGGTGCAGAATCAGGGTTCCCATGGTGATAACATCGGCGCGCCCGTCGGGAATCCCGAGTTCTATGATCTCCTCAAGGGCGCTTACTTTAAGCTTTTCGAGAAAGTCGTGTACATCCTGATACTGGAGTGGATAGTTGTGCACCTTCAAGGCATCGAAGTGTTTCAGCCCCTGGCTTACCTGCGCAATGGTGGTAACAGTTCCGGCAACACCGTAGACCCGTTCACGTCCGGCAAAAAAGGGGATAATATTTGCGGTAAAAAGCTGATTGATGTGCCCTTTGGCAGCGGCAAACTCCTCTTGCGAAGGAGGAAGGGTGGAAAAAAATCGTTCAGTCAACCGCACCGAGCCGATATCGATACTGACGCTCTCTTCTATAGCTTCAAGCGTGCCCATGGAGATTTCGGTACTGCCTCCCCCGATGTCTATAACGGTGAAGAGCTCCGGCAGCTCGTTCATTCCGGCAACGGCGCCGCAAAAGGTGAGCTCAGCCTCCTCCTTGCCTGAGATACCGTGAATGGGAACTCCTGATGCACGTTCAACGGCATCAATAATCTCAATGCGGTTTTTTGCATCTCTCAGGGCGCTGGTGCCTGCGGCAATGATGGTTTCGGAGTTATGCGCATCGCTTATCCCGCGATAATCAACCATACAGTCGATAAGTCGCTGGAGGGCTGCCTGGTCAATAATTTTCTCTGCATCGACATTTTTTCCCAGCCGCAGAATTGTCTGTTTGTGGAATATCGGCACAATGGCGCCACTCTCCGGTTCAAGGTCGGCTATCAGCAGCAGGGCGGTGTTGGTGCCGATATCAATACAGGAGACTCTTTTTTTCATAGCGGTCGTATATAAGCTGAAAGCCACTCATCTTCGTAAATTGTCTTCACCATCTCATAGCCAAGCTGTTTGCTCAGTCTTTTCAGCCATGGTTCGTCATAGACCAGCACGCCGGAGAGGAGCACCGGAGCGGAGGGAGCATATTTGCGAATAGCCGGAAGAATGCGGTCGATAACGTTTTTGTTGATGTTGGCAAGAATCAGGTCGTAACCCTCTTTCAGGTTTGCAACAAGATCCTCTTCGGCATCAAGCAGCTTGATGTGAATATCCGGCGCATTATTTTCTAAAATATTCTCAGCCGCATTTTCTGCTGCCCATGAGTTGTTGTCGAAGGCGAGAATGGGCAGATTGTTGCCGAACTTGCGGGCGGCAATGGCAAGAACGCCGGTGCCGGTGCCGATATCCATTATTTTTTTGTCGTTCAGGTCAAGCAGCTCCATCTGGCGCAGCATCAAGCGCGTTGTGGCATGGTATCCGGTGCCGAAGGACATTTTCGGGTTGATCTCGATGACGATCTGACCCGGTTTTCCCTGGAGGCCCTTGTCTTTCTGCACAATCAGCAGCCTATCGGATATTTCGATGGGCTCAAGGGTTGCCTCCCACTCCTCATTCCAGTTCCTGTCGACGATCAGGGTTGCCTGATAGTCGGGAACTCTCCCCAGCCGTTCCTGCAGCATGGTGCGGATGGCCTGTTCTTTTTCTGTTGTCCATTCGGCTTCAGGCAGGTAGGCAAGCAGTCGGTGATCTTCTTCAAGAAAAGATTCTATCCCCTCGCCAGCAAGCAGGGCGATGCAGAGTTCGTGAAGGTCGGCTTCAAGGTCAAAGGCCAGTTCAACGTAATTGTTTAATCCGGATTGGGGCATAAAACGGGGTTAAGGTTATAATGGCGAATATAGCCATTTCCCGAAGCAAAACAGATCACTCCGGCGTTATGATACGTTCGCCAAAAGCATAACGGGCGCGGTAATAGGGCTCAAACAGCTCGTTGACTCTGACACCGCTTCGTGCTGCATGGGTAAAGCGATTCCGACCGGTAATAATGCCGACATGGTCGATGTTGTTGCCGTCAATGCTGAAAAAGACGAGGTCGCCTCGTTTCAGGTTATTTTCGGGCACCACAATGCCGAGCAGGGCAAGCTCTCCGGTGGTACGCGGGAGAATCATCCGAAAATGTTGTTTGTAGAGATATTGCACGAACCCCGAACAGTCAAAGCCGTCCGGGGAGCTCCCGCCACTGCGGTAGGTGGTGCCGAGGAGTTCATCAATGGAGGAAAAAAGGCGATCAAAGGTTTGCTCTGATACTTTCAGCGGCAGGGGTTTGATGACGGCGGGGTCGCCTCTTTCAGCCGTACAGGAGATATGCGTTTTTCTCTTTTTTAAACTATATTTAGATTCGAAATTATAGCCTGAACCTGTCCTGAAACTCTGGCAACTGCTCAGACCGAACAGTGTCATAGCAATGAGAGAGAGGATTAGCGGCGTTTTGGCGCGATGCCATGAAGAGGTATACATGGTTTTGGGTTTCATGAGAAGAAGATAATAGTTAACTCACAGGTTTAAAAGATATATGGCGGTAATGAAATTTGGCGGGACCTCCGTCGGGACGGCCCGGGCCATGCAGCAGGCTATTTCTATTGTTGCGAGAGAAGAGAAGAAGGGGGCTCCGCTTGTGGTGCTGAGTGCGTGCAGCGGCATTACCAATAAGCTGGTTCATATTGCCGATGCCGCAGGGCGCAGTGCACTTGATGAGGCTATGGCGCTTGCCGGAGAGGTGCGCAGCTTCCATCTCAACCTTGTTGATGAGCTGATCAAGAATGCCGCGCTGAAGGCGGGGCTTGCAAATACAATAGAGCAACTTGCCGGTCGGCTTGAAATGCTGATCAAGGGCGTTGACATAGTGGGCGAGCTGACTGAGCGTTCACGGGATATGTTCTGTTCGTTCGGTGAACTCTTTTCAACGACAGTTTTTGCCGCAGCAATGAAGGAGCTGGGGCATAATGTTGCATGGGTGGATGCCCGCATGGTGATGATTACCGACGACAATTTCGGGTTTGCCCGTCCGCTTGATGAGGTGTGCGAAGAAAAGGTGAAGCAGATCATCAGCCCCCTGCTTGCAAAGGGCACAACGGTTGTCACCCAAGGCTATATTGGAGCCACAAAAGATGGCAGAACTACGACGCTTGGCCGTGGCGGTTCCGACTTTTCGGCAGCCCTGCTTGGCGCATGGCTCAACGACAACTCAATTCAGATATGGACTGATGTTGATGGCGTCATGACCACCGATCCCCGTCTTGTGCCTGAAGCCAGGAGCATCCGGGTGATGACTTTTTCGGAGGCGGCGGAACTTGCCTATCTTGGCGCCAAAGTGCTCCATCCCGATACCATCGCCCCTGCCGTGCAGAAAAATATTCCGGTCTATGTGCTGAACTCTCTCCATCCCGATGCCAAGGGAACCATTATCACCAATGATCCCGAACGTCTTTCGGGGATGAGTTACGAGGGGCTTGTCAAATCCATTGCGGTAAAAAAGGGGCAGTGCATCATCAATATCCGCTCAAACCGTATGATGGGCCGCCACGGATTCATGAATGAACTGTTCGATGTCTTTTCCCGTTACGGTGTGTCGGTTGAGATGATATCAACCAGTGAAGTCTCGGTATCGCTCACCGTTGATGAAAAAAGCTTCTGTGACGAGCTGATTCATGATCTAAAAAGTTTGGGTGAGGTAGAGATTGAGCATCATGTTGCAACCATCAGTGTTGTTGGCGACAATCTCCGCATGTCGCGCGGCGTTGCAGGCAGAATTTTCAGCGCCTTGAAAAATGTCAATCTCAGGATGATCTCCCAGGGAGCATCGGAGATCAACGTCGGTTTTGTAGTCGAGGAGCCGGAGGTGGCTACCGCCGTCAACAATCTTCACAAGGAGTTTTTCTCTGCTCCCGAGGATCATGCAATTTTTGAAACACCGGCAGGAAGCCGATAAAACAAGAGGTGCTGAAGCATGGATTATAAAAAGGCCGGAGTTGATATCAGTGCAGGTGAGGAGTTTGTCCGCATGATCAAGCCACAGGTGCGCCAGACCTTTACGCCTGGAGTCATTACTGATATCGGTGCTTTCGGAGGTTTTTTTCTGCCCGATTTTTCGCAGTATAAAAAGCCGGTGCTGGTCAGCAGCATTGACGGAGTCGGCACAAAACTCAAGATTGCTATTGAGCTTGGCCGGTACGACACCGTTGGTTCATGTCTGGTCAACCATTGTGTGAACGATATTCTTGTATGTGGGGCAAAGCCGCTTTTCTTTCTTGATTACTATGCCTGCGGCAAACTGACGCCCGAGATTGCGGCTGCTGTTGTGACTGGAATGGTCAATGCCTGCCGTGAAAATGGCTGTGCGCTGATCGGCGGTGAAACGGCCGAGATGCCGGGTCTCTATCAGGAGCGGGATTTTGATCTTGCCGGTTCTATTGTCGGGGTAGTTGATCATGAAAAAATCATCAATGGCTCTGCTGTCAGAGAGGGCGATGTGCTGATCGGCCTTCCTTCGACCGGCCTGCATACCAATGGTTACTCTCTGGCCAGAAAAGTGCTTGATGGCAAGATGCACCATACCGTTCCGGGTCTTGAGGGAACGGTTGGCGAGGAACTTCTGAAGGTTCATCGCTCCTACCTCTCCGTCATAGCGCCTTTCTTTGGTTCCCCGGATGTCAGGGGGCTGTCGCATATTACCGGTGGAGGTCTTATGGGCAACACCATGCGGATTGTGCCCGAAGGTTTAGTGCTTGATGTTGAGTGGAAATCGTGGCCGGAACCGCTCATTTTCGATATCATTCGCAAGGAAGGTCAGGTGCCTGAAGAGGATATGAGAAGAACATTCAATCTTGGGGTTGGATTGGTGATGATTGTTGAAAAAAATGCGGTAGAGAGGGTGCTCTCCGGCTTGACATCTCAGGGAGAAAATGCGTACATTGTCGGAAAGGTATCAAGAACCTGATAATCAAAAAAGTTTATGATGACGTTGCTGGCCATTTTGGCGGTGAGCTATGTTATAGGCTCTATTCCTACCAGTCTTATGGCGGGAAAAATGCTCAAGGGGATTGATATTCGGCAATTCGGAAGTGGCAATGCCGGAGGGACCAATGCCTTCAGGGTGCTTGGCTGGAAGCCCGGGCTTATTGTCACCCTTATCGATATTATCAAAGGCATTGTTGCCGCAGTCGGGGTTGTTGCTTTTTTTCGCCATCATCCAATAGGCGCATTTCCTGACATCAATGAGGTTGCCCTGCGGCTTCTTGCTGGCATGAGCGCCGTCATTGGTCACGTGTTTACTCTTTTTGCCGGGTTCAAGGGAGGCAAGGGGGTCAGTACGGCGGCCGGTATGCTGATTGGCATTGCTCCGGTAAGCATGTTGATGGTTGTCGGTATTTTTCTTCTGACCGTCTATCTTTCACGGCACGTTTCTGTTGCGTCCATGCTTGCGGCAATTGCTTTTCCCCTGATTATTGCTGTCCGGAAATACATTTTCGAGCTTGGCGGAGGCCTTGACTATTATGTCAAACTGTTTGGTTCGCAACTCTTCTTTCATGACAGCCTCGACTATCATCTGATGATTTTCGGGCTCATTGTGGCGCTTGCCATTCTCTACACGCACAGGGCCAATATCAGGCGACTGATTTCGGGAACAGAGAGCCGTGTGACGTTTGGAAAACATTCGTAAGGCCGTGAGATCCTGATGAATATTGCCGTACTTGGGGCCGGAAGCTGGGGGACAACTCTTGCAGTGCTTCTTGCAAAAAAGGGTTATCAGGTTCGTTTGTGGGCCCATCGCCCTGAATTTGCCGCAAAGCTTGAAGCTGAACGCGAGAACCGCCGCTACCTCAAGGGAGTTCATTTCCCTGAAACCTTGCTGGTTGTTTCCCGTTTGCGCGATCTTGTTGCATGGTCTCAGATGATTGTTACCGCAGTGCCCTCGCAGGCCCTCCGTGAAACGCTTCTCGGCTTCAGCGACATTGCGCTTGACGGAAAAATCCTGGTTAATGTTGCGAAGGGTATTGAGATTGGAACAGGCAAGCGTATGTCAGAAGTGCTGCTTGAAGTGCTTCCTGGTCTGCGCGCTTCGCAGGTTGTTGCGCTCTATGGTCCAAGTCATGCCGAAGAGGTCTCAAAAGAGCAGCCGACGACCGTTGTTGCCTCATCCCCTTCGCTTGCCACCGCCAAAAAAGTTCAGGAGATTTTTCATACCAGCATGTTCCGTGTCTATGTCAATACCGATATCATCGGGGTTGAAATCGCGGGTTCGGTCAAAAACATTATTGCCATTGCCGCAGGTATTTCGGACGGTATAGGATTTGGCGATAACGCCAAGGCCGCCATTATTACCCGGGGACTTGCTGAAATATCAAGACTTTGCAGTAAACTGGGTGGCGATGCTGTCACCATGTCCGGTCTTGCAGGGATCGGAGATCTGGTTGTTACCTGTTTAAGCCGCCATAGCCGCAACCGCTCTGTTGGAGAGCAGATTGGCCGAGGCCGTTCGCTCGACGACGTGATCAGCTCCATGAACATGGTGGCCGAAGGCGTTCACACCTCAAGAGCGGTGTATGAACTGAGTAGGGCCGCAGGTGTTGAAATGCCTATTACAAAGGCGGTGTACGAGATGCTTTTCGATGCCAAGCCGGTGCAGCAGGCAACTCTTGAGTTGATGACACGCGATCCGAAGCAGGAGAGGGATTAACCCCTTACTGGTGCTTTTTGGGGAAGTCGTACCAGACCAGCTTGCCGGTTTCAGCTTCTGCGTCACTCCAGGATTTTATATCCAGATCAATTCTCGCCACCCCGCAGGTTGCCAGAGCGTCGATTCCACCTCCCGAAAGCAGGTTTGAGAATGCCGTCATGGTCGGGTTATGCCCGAATAACATGGCGGTTGTGCAGTTGTCGGGGATCTGCTGGACTATTTTCAGCAGACGTCCAGCTCCGCCCTCATAGATTTCAATTCTTTTTTCAATCTGCTCTTTCGGGTAGCCGAGAATATCGCAGAAAATCTCCGCCGTAGTGAGAGCCCGGATTGCAGGGCTTGCAATGACAAGATCCGGCACAACACTCTTCTCCTCAAGCAGTTCAGCCATAAAATGCGCAGCTTTCAGGCCCACGTCGTTGAGAGTCCGGTCAAAATCGCCTGAATGTGCGCTGCCTGCTTTGGCGTGACGGACAAGATAGATGGTTTTCATGAGCGGTCGAGTTGATACTGTTGTTTGAGTTTCATAATCCGG
>CAISRC010000034.1 GCA_903887845.1 uncultured Chlorobiaceae bacterium | reverse complement strand
CCTGCCAAAACGATAGCAGCTCATATTTGTGATGATGGCAGGTTGATAGTCCGTTTGGAGCGGAGGGAGGTATGAGCACTATTCGTGAAGAGGTTTTGGCTGAAATGCCGTCAGAATCGGTAAACTTTTATTGCTCTCCCGATGAAAAACTTTCAGCCAACGTTCACGATGTTCACCATGTTCACTCTTCAGAGAATGAAGCAGATGCCAAGCGAGCTGACATAGAGCGTCATGTTTCGATTGCTGAAAGCGTGATTGTGCAGGCAAAGGACAATGCGGGACTTTACGCGGGCAGCGAGTTTATTCATGCCATGAAGTTCATTCGTGAGCAGAGTGATGAAGATTGGGTTCGTTTACGGGTGAAGATCAAGAACGAGAAGCCGAGCGGCGTGTTGCTTTCTGATATTGATGAAGCCACCAGACCAAACGGCGAAGTAATCAGCAGTGAAAAGAACACGGCGGCAGAACTCATTGTTTTGGTCGCGTCCCATTGTGATTTGTTTTATGATGAAACGACACGATTTTCTTATGTGACGGTGATCACTGATAATACTACTCTGAAGGTTGGTAGCACCGCTTTTATTGAGTGGCTGAGTTATGCCTATTACACGCAGCGTGCTTCATCGGCAAGTGATGCGGCTGTCAAGCAAGCGATAAGCACGGTTTCAGGTATTTGCAGGCATGAAGGCGAGCAACGGCGCGTTTCAATTCGAGTGGCCAAGGATGCCGGGACGGGAGCGTATTACCTGTTCATGGGTGACGAAAAGAACCGGGCGATTGAGATTACCGCTACAGGGTGGCGGGTTCTTGATACGTACCCTGTAAAGTTTTGGAAGCCGTCGACTCAGGCCGCGATAGCTGAGCCGGTCAGTGGTGGCAGTATCAATGAGTTATGGGAGTACTGCAATGTTGAGGAAGCGGATCGGCTTCTTGTTTTGGCGTGGCTTCTTGAGAGCATGAGGCCGGAAACGCCATTTCCTTTCCTTGAGTTGAACGGCGTGCAGGGTTCGGCGAAAAGCACCACACAGAAGCGGTTGAGACAGATCGTTGACCCTTCAACAGCCAACTTGAGACCTGTACCAAAAAACACTGAAGATATTTCAGTGGCAGCCAATAACAATTGGCTGATCAGTTATGAAAATGCTTCTTATCTGCCTGCAAAGATGCAGGATGTTTTTTGCAGTATGGCTACAGGAGGCGCGGCAGGGGGACGGGCACTTTATACCAATGGTGAGGAATTTCTCATCGAAATGAAGCGCCCTTGCATGATAAACGGAATACCCAGCCTTGTAACGGCACAGGATTTAATTGAGCGCACTATACACCTTGAGTTACCGAGAATCGAGTGTTACCAAAAGGAGTCAGACTTGAACGCTGGATTTGAGGTTGCACTGCCAGGAATTATAGGTGGGTTACTTGATCTGTTCGTAAAGACATTGGCGATACTGCCAAGTGTTGCATTATCGAAGCCTCCCAGAATGATTGACTTTTGCTGCCTGGGTGAGGCTATGAGCCGCAGCATGGGCAATGATGCTGGTGTTTTTGAAGAGGTGTATCGTATTAACCGAAAAGAATCTATTGAGAGGGCTCTTGAAGGCAGTCCGGTCGCTTTGGCTGTTCTCTCATTGGTTGAAGAGTCTCCACTTGATACCGTTTTTCATGGAACGTACAAGGAATTACTTGAACGGTTGCTTGCATATAAAGGCGGAGATAATGAAGGATGGGTAAAGTCGGAGAAGGGTTTGGCTAATGCGTTGAAACGACAGATGCCTGCACTGCAAGAGTCGGGCGTTATGGTTATTCCTGAGCGGGGAGCGAAAAGCAGCAATAAGGGAAAACGGGTTACGATCAAAAAGAGTGAACGTGGTGAACATAGTGAACATTGTTTGAGAGTTTCCTCTTCAGCGGGGAATAAAAGTTCATTCATTCACGAAGACGGGAGCCCATTTTGATGAGTGAATACCGCTTTGAGCTGGAAAAGGGCGGGTTGAAATACACCTGCCCTCAGTGTGGGAAAGCGCGACTTGTCCGGTATGTGGACACCGTTACGGGTGAACAGGTGGGGGATCATGCAGGGCGGTGTGACCGTGAGGATTCGTGCGGTTATCACTTAAGACCGAGTGAGTATTTTCAGTTGACCGGCAAAAAGCCTTTCAGGGTTACGATGCCCACTTACAGACCAAAGCAGCCAACACCTGAGCCGTCGTTTATTGATGCTGCGGTGATGCGCGCCAGCCTTGCCAGATATGAGCAGAACAACTTCTGCCGGTGGCTTTGTGGCGTGCTGGGTGAAGAGAGAGCCTTTGAACTTACGGCATTG
>CAISRC010000033.1 GCA_903887845.1 uncultured Chlorobiaceae bacterium | reverse complement strand
TGCCTAACGGGTTGATGTGTTTCATTACAACGGGTAAGTTGATATTATTGCATTAATATACGAAATATGACCCTCAATTTATAACGCTAACACTATAAAATTTATAAAGATATATCAGTCAAGATTAAATAGAGGTGCCCTTATATGAAAACTTTTCAGTCATGAGCTAAGCTATCGAAGCAACCAATTGCCGCACGAGCTAACAAGACAAAAACAAAGTTCATCGATTTCCGATCGCTGGACGGCACAACTCCTACGTCACATATTGAGAAATATATAAATCTATATTTTATATGCAATAGTTTTTCAAACCCGAGCCAAGAGTTAACAATATACTGCAAAAATCAACCATGCTTCAGATCTGAACCAGTAAGCCTATTTCAATTACCTGGCCAGCAGGAAGGTCATAGTATGCCGTCGCACTGAGAGCATTGCGCGCCATCAAGGCAAAAAGTGTTTTCCGCCATGAAATCATTTTCGACTTAAGCCCCGTAACAATTCTTTCCCGGCTAAGAAAAAAGCTGATAGCCTCCAACCTGAAATGCAACCCCTGATGGTTGGCCAGGGCAATGACCTGACGAATATTCGGGTATTCCAGAAATCCGTATCGCGCAACAACCTTGAAAAAACCGTCGCCAAGTTTGGTCACCTCGACTTTGCGACTATTTGGAACCCTCGGCACCCGTTCCGTACTGAAATGAAACAAAGCTATTTCCGAATGCATTATCTTGTTGTGACGAAGGTTGTGGAGCATTGCAACGGGCACTAAATCCGGATTGGCCGTCAGATATACCGCCTGACCGTTTACTCGATGGGGCTGCTGTAACGAGAGACTCTGTATAAACTCTTCAATGGTCAGTGTACGATCCATGAGCTGTTGCAACAGAAGACTGCGTCCCTGTTTCCATGTAAGCATCAGGGAAAACACCGCCAGCCCTATGACCAAAGGAAACCATGCACCATGAAAGAGCTTGCTCATGCTTGCAGCAAAAAAGGAAAGATCAATAACCGCAAAAAAGCTGATCAAAACATTGAGAGCAATCTTGTTCCATTTCCAGAGATCGCGCGCTACATAATAAAAAAGAATGGTTGAAATCAGCATGGTTGCGGTAACCGCAACACCATAAGCCGCAGCAAGCTTGCTTGATGACCCAAAACCGGCCACCAGACCGATGGTTGCGGCCATTAATGTCCAGTTTGCCGCAGGAACATAAATCTGCCCGATATGCTTTCCGGAAGTATGCGTCACCGTCAGTCGAGGCAGATACCCAAGCTGAATTGCCTGCTGTGTCAAAGAAAAAACACCGGTAATCAGCGCCTGCGAAGCAATAATGGTGGCGGAGGTTGAAAGCACCACCATGGGTATCATTGCCCACGAGGGCACCAGACCATAAAAAGGATGATAGGACTCCTGGGGAAAAACAAGAAGCAGTGCCCCCTGCCCGAAATAGTTTAGGAGCAATGCGGGAAGCACAAGCAATACCCATGTCAACCGGATAGGATGTTTTCCGAAATGACCCATATCAGCATAGAGCGCTTCTGCCCCCGTAACAGAAAGGAAAACCGCCCCCAAAACCATAAATCCCTGAAGGTGATTGTTCAGAAGAAAGGAAATGCCGTACCAGGGATGAATTGCCTGCAGAATCTGAGGATACCGAACAATTTCAACAAAGCCAAGAATACCGATAACAACAAACCACACAAGGATAATCGGTCCGAAGAGGGCGCCAACCCTTGCCGTGCCATTATGTTGAAACAGAAAAAGACCAACGAGCACAATAATAGTGGCCGGTATGACAAGTTCCTTAAATGCTGGTGCAATAATCTGAACCCCTTCGATGGCGCTGAGAACTGATATGGCTGGAGTAATCATGCCGTCGCCATAGAGTAATGCGGCTCCGAACAACCCGATTCCAACCAAAAGCCAACGTTCATAACCATTTTTCTTGCTTAGGGTAATAATCAATGCCGTAAGAGCAAGAATACCTCCCTCACCATCGTTATCAGCTTTCATGATAAAGGTAAGATATTTCATACTGACAATCAGAAGAAGGGCCCAGACAAGCAGGGAAAGAACACCGAGAACATTTCCATGTGTGATAGGAATACCATACTCACCATGAAAACACTCCCGAACAGCATAAAGAGGGCTTGTGCCTATATCACCGAAAACTACCCCAAGAGCAGCAAGAGAAAGCCCTGCAAGCCGCTTCATGCCAGATTGTCCTGCATGGCTGCTTGAATCGGGTTCTTCCGATCTTTTTGACATAATCGATAACAGAAAATGAAAATAGTAGAAACGATGGGTTGTATTTTCAATAAAAATTATCTGCCAATATAGACAATAAGTTCTAATTCAAAGGAATCAGATAAACGGCGTAAACCTGCTCCCGGAGAAAAAAACTTAATCACACTATATTGATTTTTATTCATAAATCAGGATCAATATTCCATAAACTGATAATGATTTGCCTAAAAAATAAAACCATGTCTCTATACAAAAAAAACAAATAACACTATTTTTTTACATTAAAAACAAGAAATCTGTCTCATAAAACCAGGTTTCTGGCAAAATTTGCCTGTATTAAGATATTTTCCTTATATTAAAATCTTGACGCAACATGAATAGTGTATTAATTTTTATTCATTTTTACCTGCCCCTTTCAAGAGAAAAGTGAAAAGTGAAAGGCGCAGCGGGCTTAAACCCTGAGCGTATGAAACATGGAAAACATTTTTTCAACATATCTTTTTTTGCTATCCTGATAGCCATTGGCTTGGCGGCAAGCCAAATCGACACTTGTAACCCACTCTATAATTCTGCTGAGGCTGCTAACCGCGTTGTTTCACTCTCAAAAGAGAGCCTCACAACAAAGAACAGTAAAGCTATTGCTGTTTCCGAAGGCAAAGCGTCCTTTTATTCTGATGAGTTTCACGGCCGTAAGACCGCAAACGGCGAAACATTCAATATGGATAAATTGACAGCGGCCCATCCTTCGCTGCCGTTCGGTACCTGGGTAAAAGTAACCAATCTACGAAACGGAAAAGACGTCATCGTTCGCATTAACGACCGGGGACCGTTTGTCAAAGGGAGAATCATTGATTTATCAATCAGCGCCGCGAAAGAACTTGGCATTATAAAATCCGGAACGGTACAGGTAAAACTTGAAGCAGTCCAGTCGAAACCAACGGCTCTTATCACCGGTTGATTTGCTTTGAATGAGATTTCATAAAAAAGCCTGCTGTACCAAGCAGGCTTTTTTATGAACATCAAGCAGATAATCAATGGCCTGTCACATACTTGCTGATATGATCAAAAAAAGCAGTCGCGTCAAGAGTACCTACGACTCTGCTGTCAGGGATCTCTTTCCCCTTTGTATCAAAAAATATAATGCCGGGAGGCCCGAAAAGGCTGAAGCGCTTCAGCAACAGACGATCATCATCGGAATTGGCGGTCACGTTAACCCTCAGAAGCGTCATATTCTTGAACTGCGCCATAACTTTCGGGTCATGAAAAGTGAACTTGTCCATCTCCTTGCAGGAAACACACCAGTCAGCGTAGAAATCAAGCATCACCGGTTTCTTGGCAGAAAGCAGTGCACGGTCAAGTTCCTCGGATGATCGGACAGGAATAAAGTCGACACTCTCCACCTCGCCTGAAGCTCCAGAAAAAGCTACCCGCATCCGGGAGAGTGGCTCAAGCACATTGGTGCCACCAGAAGCAGCTCCAACAAGTTCCGATACCCCGATAATAAAAAAAACCAGACCAAGGGTTTTGCCGAAGCGTTGTGCTATGGTTGCTTTTTCAGTTAACGCATCAAAAACACCAAGAAAGACAGAACAGAGAATGGCAAAAGCACTCCAGAACAGCATGAGAACCGGTGCTGACAGAATAGGGGAGACCATCCATATAGCAACTGCAATCAGAAGGAGTCCGAACACATATTTCACACCAATCATCCAGGCGCCAGCCTTGGGCACCAGGCTTCCGGCTGACAGACCGATCAACAGCAGAGGAACACTCATTCCCGTGGCCATCGAAAAGAGCGCCAGAGCACCGAGAAGCACGTTATGAGTCTGACTGATATAAACAAGTGTTCCAGCAAGTGGTGCTGCGACACAAGGGCCTACTATAAGCGCCGATAAGGCACCCATGAAAAAAACACCTGCAAAGCTGCCCTTCTTTAAATCACCTGATACCTTGCCCAGCTTGCTTTGCAGGAATATTGGCATCTGCAACTGATAAACATCAAACATGGAAAGAGAAAGAAGAACGAGCAACAGGGCAAAAATCACAAGAACAAGTGGCTTCTGCAAGAATCCGGCAAGCCCTTCACCGGCAAGACCGGCAGCAACACCAAGCAATGTATACACGAATGCCATTCCAAGGCAATAAGCAAGAGCCATTATAAAACCACGACGGCGATTAACATCTTCTTCTCCCACAATGATTGAAGAGAGAATTGGCACCATCGGTAAAACGCAAGGGGTTAACGATAAAAGGAGCCCAAACACAAGAAAAGCAAGGGAGATTTTCCACAAACGCCCACCGGCAAGAATAGATGTTGCCAGAGAGAGATCATTGTCAGGCAACTCTTCTTTTAAAGAGGGGACCGCATTCCGGGTCGAGGTCGATGCTTTATCTCTCACAGAGCTGGAACCAGCAGCAGCCTCCGGCAGCTCTCCTGCAATCGAAAGTACCCCCGGGTGACTCGGGTCAACCTTAATAATTTTTGTTATGGGAGAATAACAAAGACCGTCCTCAGAACAACCCTGATACCCAACGTTCAACGTAAATACACCGTCAGCCTTGACAAGCGGCACCTGAACATCAAGGTTATCATGATAGATGTCAATCTTCTCGCTGGTTGTGGGATCCGTAAAAATAATGCCCTTCGGTAATACAGGATTCTGCACCTGAGCGTTACCGCTTTCAACACTGATAGTCACCTTGTCACGATACAATTTATAACGCTTGGCAATCTCCCAATGCAGCACGACAGTCCGCTCGCTGTTCAGGGTTGCCTTCAGCTTGAACGCCTCATCAGGATCAAGAAAACCAGCAGCAAAAACAGTAACCGCCCTGCAACTGATTGCAAGAAAAACACAAAGAATAACTATAATTCTTTTTAGGGGAGAACTGCACATATTTAGACATAAAAAAAGTTATCGAATACGCGAAAAACTAATTACGTGTTCTTATGATAAATCTTTCCAAGCTGGTCCACCGCCAGATATCCCATCCCTGAATCATCAAGAAAAGAAAGTCCATCAGCCTCTTTTAGCATTGTTATGGTCGAGTAACTTCCAGCAGTAATGGCTAAAGGAGCGACAACCGTTACCGACCTCCACCAAGTGACAGGGTAACCTGACCGTGGATGAATGATGTGACAATAGCGATTGCTGTCAACTTCAAAAAAACGTTCATAATCACCGCTCGTCGCCAGCGCTCCGCTGTGGAGAGGAATCGAAGCAATCGTACGCTCCTTATGACGCGGATCCTGAATGCCTATTATCCAGGGGCTCCCATCAGGCTTGGGACCGACAACCCTTATATCACCAGCCAGGTTCACATAACCATGCTTAACCCCTTTCCCATGGACAACTGCCGCCGCCCGGTCAGCGGCATACTCTTTACCGAAACCTCCAAAATCGAGTTCCATACCAGCAACAGGCAGATAAACTGTATTACCCTTCAGTTCAACACTATTCCAGCCGATCAAACCCAGCAGCGGAGAGAGCGATGACTGCTCAGGAACAACGGAACGACTGAAATCCCATGCCTTGCGTAAAACACCCGCAGTAATATCAAAGAGTCCGCCACTGCTTTCATACAACGTATCTGCATACTGCAGAAGAGAGAGCGTCTCATCATCACACTCAATAACGTCAGCTCCGGCTGCTGTGTTGATCCGTGAAACAATACTTTCCGGGCGGTAACGCGAGTACTTGTGTTCAATCCTTACAATCTCTTCAATGGCGCAGCGGGCAATTTCCTGCGCCTCTTTTTTGCTGCCGGATGCAAAGACAACCTCACATCCACTCGCCATGGCTTCAAATCCAAAACGGAAAATATTCATTGTTTAAAAGAAAAGCGCCCAAGCCAGCACCCCGAGTCCGCCAACACCCACGACAACAGGCCCCATATCTACACCGATATTGTTACTACTGCCAGCATAAGGATCTGCCTCTGTAGTAAAATCATAGACCGAATTACTCGAAAGGGAGTTCCCGGCAAGATCATTGACCGAGCTTCCAGGAAGTGTAACAACGTAGTGCGTATTGTACGCCAGATCATTGACAGGATCAAGGTGAAGCATATTACCTGAGACTGATGCAACTATCGTTGACGCTGCAGAACTTGCTACGAGTGCACCGGTTGCTGACCCGCTGTGAATTTCAATCGAACCGGTACCAAGAGCAATTGTCTCGCTGAACGTGAGATCAATATTACTTTGTGCTGCAACAGGCGCGGCAGCAGTCGTCGTAATAAGTACCGGTGCGGTAGTGTCGGAACCTGTACCTGTTGTAAAGTCATAGGTCGTTATACCAGCACAGCTATTCGGCGTTGAAGCCATATCCTTTATGGAACCCGCATCAAAAGTAATAAAGTAGTGGGTATTGTTCGCAAGATTTGCTGAAGGATCAATTTTGAGCGTATTGCCAGAAATCGTAAGGTTAGTGCTCGAAGCCACAGAAAACGTTTCAACCGCCGGATTCGCTGCTGAACCAATGTGAATGGCAATATTGCCAGAACCTTTCTGGATCGCTTCGCTGAACGTCACAAAGATATTGCTATTAACCGCCACACCTGTTGCCGCATCTGCTGGACTGAATGCAGAAACTGTCGGCGCAGTGGTATCAGTGTATGAAAACGTCACAGTTCTGTCACTGAACACCAACTGTTCAACACTATCCAGGACAAATGTGAACTGACTACCACTACTACTTGCGCCAGAAATCACAAACATCCCGGCATACGCTCCGGTACCATTCGGCACAGAAGTGCTCGTAATTGTAAATTTTGCACTGCTAAAGCTGCTACTATACTGCCCATTCGGGATACTCTGACCACTTGCGTAAAAAGTATCATTACCGGCCAGAGCGTGAACGACATAAGTATTCCCTGATCCTGGCTTGCCTCCACCACTCATGCTGGCGATATTAACCACATCAGCACCAGTTGTCCCCTGATACGTATAAAGAGTATTTGCCATAATTTTCTTTTCCGTATTTATAATAGTGAGTTGATTGCTGTTAACCGCAAAAAGACTGAAACGATGCCATACGTTACAATTGTCGCGAAACGCCAAGTTGAATACTTCGGAAACTGAATGGCTGAAGCCCTGAATCGCCTTTGCCTGTCAGACACCACTCACCACGCTGTTCATATTGCTCGAATTTGACATCAACAGTCCAGTCTGCCGCAACTTTTTTTTCAACCTTGAGACCGACTGTCACGGCGCCGAATGCTGACAGGCGCTCGTCTAACGAGGACGGTGATGTCAGAACGATTGAAGGATCCACCGGATGAGGGGAAACCGGTTTATAAAAGTATGCCGCTGATTGGGACGAAAATCTTAACAATGGAGTAACAGTCAATTCATGTGGCAGCGGCTGGACATATTCCGCGCTGAAGGTGTGTGCCGAAATGTCAAAAGAATCGGTATAGTATCGGTAACCCAGCCTTACCGTACCATCTGAAGCATCAAAATGATGATTCCAGCGGGTTAAGAGGGTCGTGACATCACGCTTGTCAGGCCTTAAGTCAAGATATTTATAGGGATCAGAGAAATAGCCGTCACCTTTAGAAAACCCGACATTCAACTGCACGATATCCTGCTTGGTCAATACCTTTGTAACACCGAGAAACCCGGAATAGATCCGTTTCTTCTTATCGTAAACATCTTTTTTATAAGCATTTATTGTGTCATCGGTATAGCTGCCTCCAAGAGTGAATGTCGTATTATTGTCCTCAGTCAAAAAGCTTCTCTGAAACGAATAGCTGTGTGATTTATAATCAGACTCACTCGAATAGCTGGTTCCAATCGTCATACTGCCTTTTTCCAGATACCTGGTGACGCTCAGGTCTCCGGCGTTCCGTCTCTCTTCTATTGATGCACCTGAAAGAGTATCATGATTTGTGGGAGATGCCCCTGAAACAGAATCATAGGTATACGAAGAATTTATGGCCCACTTTCCGGCTATCGGCGTCATGACCATAACAGAATAGGCATTAACACCGATCCTGTCTTGATCGGGTTGACTATCCTGATAATTGAGATACTTAAAAGCAACAATACCTCTTTCCGGGGCAGCTTCGGCAAACGCAGAATAAGATGCTGGCAAAGCCATAGCTGCGGAAAAAAGTACCGCTCCAAAAACATGAGTTTTCTTTGTCGGGACCGATTTCATAAGAATATCCTGAAAAGTTGAATTACGTTAATTGCAGCCACAACCGCCACCACCAACCCCTGCTCCACCGGAAGCACCCTCTTTGCTGCTGTAAATATGCTCGACATACTTGGCATCAAGAGGATCACCCTCAAAGGTCATTTCAGGCCGTGCAAGTGTCTCTTTTTCCCAAGGCTGAACAACCTGTCCTATCGAGCAGCCGGAGAGAGTCAGTATAAGCATCAAGAAAAAAGCACGAACCGGCCTCTGCAACATATTCTTTTTCATTTTTTCGCCTCCAGTGCCGACTTGATCTCTTTTTCAAGAATGTCACGATCAGCCGCATTAAACCCCAAATGCTGGAAAATAATTTTACCATCCCTGCCAATGAGAAAACTGCTCGGCATACCCTTTACCCCGTACTTCATTGGTATAACACCCTTTGAATCAAATGCAACAGTAAAGTGAGCAGGGGTCTGAGCGATAAACTTTCTGGCATCCTCACTTTTAGCATCAACATTCACTCCGATAATCTGTAACCCCTGTGAGCGATATTTGTCCTGCATGGCGTTCATCCAGGGAAATGACTGCTTGCACGGGCCACACCAGGATGCCCAAAAATCAACATAAATCAATGATCCGGAAGTATTTGAAAGCTTCACTGTGCCCTGCAGGCCAGGAAGCTCGAAATCAGGGGCCAGGCTTCCGGTTTGAAGCGCGTAAGAGGTTCCGCTGAAACTCAAACAAAAAAAGAGGGCAAGCAGAAGCGTTCTGAGTTTTTTAAACCAAATAGTTGCCATAATGAAGAGTGTTTGATTATGAGAATCAAGAAATCAGGGTTTTAACAGCAAAGAATTCAAATCTCAAACTATCTGTTAGAAGGATAATCATTCAACCCTTAAACAATCGTTAATGCCAGCTTAAAAATCGATTAAAACAGCCTAAAAAAATAAAGAGATGCCTGTCTCCAGACATCTCCTTATTATTGTAGATAGAAAAAAATTATTTTGCCAGTTTGAGAGTAATGTCGGAAGTCTTTCCTTCAGCTACAGTAACCATTGTCTTCCCCTGCGGTTTGAGTTTTTCGCTCCATGCGGTGATCTCATACGTGCCTACAGGAACATTCTTGATCGTAAACGAACCGTCCTTACCTGTCACAGCCGCATATTGATTCTCAGTAATAACAACCCAGGCAGACATTTCGGAGTGAACATTACAGAGCAGATTTACCGCGCCCGGCTTATCAAATAATACATTTTTCGACATACCTGGATTATAGGTACCAAGATTGAATTTTTTGGCTGCACTTGCAGAAAAAATATTGTGATTGACCTTGTCATTATTTTTAAATTCAACAGTAGATCCTACAGGAACTGCCGTAACGTGGGGAACAAACACAAGGCTTTTTTGATCAACAACCCCATGCTGCGGCACAACCGGCCCCTTGACACCTACCAGATAGACAACATTGTCAACAGCATACTTTGGAATGGCAGTACTAACCTTACCCGTTACGGTACCTGCACAAAAAGCGTTTGCACTCATGAAGCCGAAGCTTGCAATTAACAGTGCGGTTTTCATGAACTTGCTCTTACATTTCAACATTTTCAACTCCATAGTTTTGGTTATTAATTTAAACAACGAATTTCAGTTCGATAAAAATATACAACGAAACAACTTCAAGAAAAACCTCAGTTAACCGCAAGAGTCCTGATATAGGTAACAATGAACTCCAACTCTTCCCGATGAAACGACTTCCCCCAGGGCGGACACATGTTCGACTTGCCAACCGATGCAGAGCCTTCCATTATCGCTTTAAAAAGCATCTCATTCGATAAGGTCTTCATGAACGCCTTGTCGGTGAAATTAGCCGGTGTAGGGGTCAACCCATAATACTGACCGCTTCCATCACCGGTTTCAGCATGACAAACCGCACAGTAGTGCGAAAAAAGCCGCTTGCCTTCTTTCAGCGCAAAAGGAACCTTTGTCGCTGTGGCTGCTGAGTCAGCAGCCGTCACAGCTTTTTTAGGATCGGTTTTTCCTGATGGGCCCGGCTTCTTGCCGCATCCAGCAATAACAAGGAGTGAAAGTGCTGCGACAACGGCGAACTTCCTGATTTTTATGGTTTTTTGCATCACTTCTTATTCAGTTTCAGGGTCATCAAAAAGTTGGTTAAGTAAATCCTTTCCCGTTCTGTGAAGCCATAATTCGGCTCAACAATATCAGGTTTGAATTTACGGGCATTTTCAAGATGCTTGAAAATAAACCCTGGATTCAACCGGTTACCGACATTCGACAAATTAGGTCCAAGCGCACCACCTTCCGTACCTGTCTGATGGCAAGCCTTGCAGCCTTTTTCATCATAAAGGCTCTTGCCCTTGCTGATCTGTTCAGGCATAGTCATGGTGGTAATAACCGGTATTTTGTTCGGGATATCGGTCGACACCAACTCCTGCTGGAAAAAGTTGATCACTGCATCAACATCAGTTCTGTTCGTATCCTCAACCTTCTGCTGGCCAAGATTAAACTTTGGCATGGTAATCTTTGCAACAGGTTTTCCTGAGGTCAAACCAAGCTTCGGCATCTGCTGCAGCAGCGGGCGAATAACATCAGGGTTCGCAAGAAAACTGCGAATCCATCCTTCCTGCAGCTTGCTGCCGGCATAAGAGAGATCAGGTGCATAGTCAGCCCCAATACCACGGATGGAATGACAGTTTGTGCACTTGACATCAGCGATTACCGTTGCAAAGTCACCAGTGAATTTATAGGTCTGCACACCCGCCATCCTGTCCAACTCCTGACGCGATGGTACCATGAAACGGGCCGGGACATTCGAGTCAGTAAAGCCGTAAAGCACAGCCGCCAACTCATTGATCTCGGATTCTGCCAGACGGAAATCAGGCATCCTCAGGCCAAGGCGATAGCCTCTGGGGTCTCTCAGTTTCTGCTTGATATAACTCAGTCGATCATTCGGAATTGATTTTTTAAGCTTTCCGAAATCAAGCATCTCAAGCGGCTTGCTGCCGATTGATGAAAGCTCCGTACCAATCTTTTCACGCATTTCGTCACCTCTCAGGAAGCTGACGCCCTGACGTTTCAATGCTGGCGCAATCTGAACCATCTCCTCCATGCCCTGAAGCTTATGGCACCCATAACAGCCATATTTCTGTACCAGATCTTTTCCTTTTTTGATAGAAGCAACCTGGATTTCAACCGGCTGAACATATTTCAACTCAGCCTCATCATCCTTGTACTCGCTGGTGATATATTCGACCAGTGACTTTATGTCTTCATCGGTAAAGCGGAACCTCGGCATCTTGGTGCCGGGAAAATATGCGTTTGGATTTTTGATCCATCTAAAGAGCCACTCCTTGTTTACCTTGCTGCCAACCTTGCTTAAGTCAGGAGCGTAGACCTTGACGTGGTTCCCGCCTCTGCCGCCTGTTGTGTGGCAAAGATTACAACGAGCCTGACTCCAAAGAGCTTTGCCCTGCTCGACAAGCTTTGCATTTGGCGTTTCCTTTGAGTAATCCGCATCGTGACGTGTTGTCCCTGACATGCTGAACAGGTAATCGGCTATAGATTCAGCCTGATCCTGTGTAAAGAAAAACTTGGGCATCCGGGCTGTCGAAAAATACAACTTGGGATCAAGCAGCCATTTGACCGCCCATGAATAGTTGACTTT
>CAISRC010000032.1 GCA_903887845.1 uncultured Chlorobiaceae bacterium | reverse complement strand
GGTCACTGAGTAGGGCACCAGGCCCGTATTCCCCGGTCACTGAGTAGGGCGCTAGCCCGTATCGAAGTGTTCTGTCAAAAAGTATTATATTTCCCTGCGTAGTAAAAAAAGTGTGGAGAGGTGTTGGTGTGTCAACGTACCGATGCCTCTGATGAGCAAACGAGTTACAACGAGGTTGACGATGAAAAAGCTGCCAGTAGGTATACAGACGTTCAGAACAATAATTGAAGATGATTATCTCTACATCGATAAAACAGAGCTTGCCCGCAGCCTGATTGAGAACTATCGGTATCTCTTTCTGTCGCGGCCCCGGCGATTCGGGAAAAGCCTGTTTCTCGACACGCTGCACAATATTTTTGAGGGCAATCGGGAGCTGTTCCGGGGTCTGCTGATTGAGGAGCAGTGGAACTGGGAGGTGAAATATCCGGTCATCAAAATAAGTTTCAGTGGGGGGATACGCAGCCAAGAGACTCTTCGCAAAAATCTATTCTATATCCTGAATGACAATCAGGAGCGGCTTGATATTACTTGCGTGGAGAAAGAGGATCCCAACCAGTGTTTTGCAGAGCTCATCAAGAAAGCCTCACAGAAATATCACCAGAAGGTTGTCATCCTGATTGATGAGTACGACAAGCCGATTCTGGATAATATTGAGAATATTCCTGAGGCTCTTGTTATCCGGGATGGTATGCGGGACTTTTATACCAAAATAAAGGAGAACGACCGGTATTTGCGCTTTGCCTTCCTTACAGGGGTGAGCAAATTCTCCAAAGTGTCGCTCTTCAGCGGTCTGAACAATCTTGAAGATATCAGCCTCAACCCTGATTATGGCAATATCTGTGGTTACACCCAGCTTGACCTTGATACCACGTTTGCCCCTTATCTCGAAGGGGTGGATATGGAGCAGGTCAAACGGTGGTACAACGGCTATAATTTTTTGGGCGACAAGGTTTATAACCCCTACGATATCCTGCTCTTTATCAGGAACCAGCGGATGTTCAAAAACTACTGGTTCGAGACAGGAACCCCAAGATTTCTGATTGATCTCATCAAAAAGAACAACTATTTCATCCCGAAATTAATTGGATTACACGTTAATGAGTCTCTGGTCAACAGCTTTGACCTTGAACATCTCAATCTGGAGACCATTCTGTTTCAGACCGGCTATTTGACCATCAAGCGCCTGATTCCGTTGGATATGGGATTTGGCTATGAGTTGGGATTTCCCAACATGGAGGTTCAGATGAGTTTTAACGACTATATTTTGCAGTCGATGACCACTGTTTCGGAAAATGAGCCGATCCGCAGTGAGCTGCTTGCTCTCATGAAGAGTGGAGATGTTGGAGCTCTTGAACCTGTTATCAAACGTCTTTTTGCCAGCATCGCCTATAATAATTACACCAACAACGACATTGAGAGGTACGAAGGCTTTTACGCCAGCGTGCTCTATGCCTGTTTTGCCAGTATCGGGGTGGACATCATCGCCGAGGATGTGAGCAACAAGGGGAGAATTGATCTGACGCTGAAGGCAGGGGGGAGAACTTTTCTCTTTGAATTCAAGGTGACCGACGGGGAGCCGCTTGAGCAGATCAGGAAGATGAAATATTACGAGAAATATGGTGGCGAACGCTATCTGATTGGCATTGTCTTCGACCCGAAAGCGAGAAACGTCAGCAGGTTTGAGTGGGAGAGGCTCTGAATGAGTATTCCGGGGAAAGGGTACCACTGATTTCGCATAAAATCTACCAGCAAATCTCTCTGTAGGGGGCGTATCGTCTACGCCTTCCACATTCCCATCAATTCCCATTACGTCCCAGGCTCACTGTAAAAGAGCGATGCCGGAATCGAACACCACGGTCACTGAGTAGGGCGACAGCCCGTATCGAAGTGCCCAGCCAGCTTGTGCATTGTCAAGACGACAGCCAGTGGAAAGGCCTGTATCGAGTGTCCCTGTGCTCGGCCGATGAACACAATGAGTAGAAACCAACCTCTTATGGCTTTGCCGTGATGGGGCGCCAAACGTTGAAGTTCCCTGTGTACCCAACGACTATTTCCATGCACCTTGCAAAGTCGCCCAAAGGTGTTTTGTTTTAATTATTCGTGGGTATTTATGGTTAGATGTTGTATTATGAGGGTAATTTTTAATTTATCTCTTGCTTGCTATGAGTCAGCAATCTCTTTCTGAATCCATCCAATCCATTTCGATCGAAGATGTCGCCGCCCCCTCTCTCACCAGGGTTTTGGGATTGGTACCGATTTTGCCGGGTGAGCCTGCCGATCTTTACCGGATAAGTCTTGAGACACTCATTGAGGAGTTGGGCGCTCGGTCAGTGCTTCAGGTCTACTTGGCCGAAAAGATTCACGAATGTTTGTGGTGGATGCGTCGTTATGAAGAGCAAAAGCGGGCGACCATCGTTGCGAGGATGGCCTGGCTGGCTGATGAAATCGGCTTTTCTCTGCGTGGCCCTTCAACGCAATCGCATGTTCGCGACACGCTTATGGCCAATATGGTCGACAGCAAAACCGAGCAAGCCCTCAAAGGAAAGGGTCACACCATTGAGTCCATGCGGCAAGAGGCTATGGAACATAAGCGAGAGGAACTCCTTCAGCTCGATCAGCAAATCGCCTTGCAAACCAAAATCCTCGCTGGCCTGCAAGCTACCTATGAAGTGGCAGTTAACCGCAAGATGAATGTGGAGCGGTTGCAACTGCAGAACGCTTTACTGCGTCGTGATGTGGAGGGCATAGAAGTGGTTGCCGAAGAGCTTTCCTCGAATGACGAGCGCTAAACGCCAAGCCGCAAATCAGCGCAACGCCCAGCGCTCATCAGGCCCCAGAACAGATCAGGGCAAAAGGCGATCCTCCGTTAACGCCATGCAGCACGGCCTCACCATACCGGTTGAAAGCTCAGCATGGGCGCCTCTCCTGCCGTCGCTCGAAACACTGCTGGAGTCTGAGGGCATGGAAACGTCTCAGGCCAGAAACCTTGCTTTATGCATCCTCAACTATGAGCGCAACCTCCACTACCAGCGCGAACGTTACCTTGGTTCGGAGCGTCACACGCAACACAAGCCCGCTCATGCGGCCAGGTATCTGAAACACGCCGCCAACCAACTGATCAAACAATGCAAAAGCTTGAAAAACTGACGCGCTCGAAAGGAAATTTACAAAACGAACCCAATGTCTTCTTTTCCGCCGTGGACTGATCGAAACCTGACTTTCCGCGTTTCATCACCGTTGGAAAGTTTTATATTTAAGTACTTATAAAAAAAGTGTTAAGCTGCGTTGCATCCGTCTTGGAGTGCCGATGTTTGTGATGCGCTAATGTTAAACAACACGCCCTCCTCAAAGCCAATGGCTACCACATCAACCTCAGCAAAGAGTAATGAAACAGGGCGACAAGATTTGTCGTTTTCATGAAGCAAAAATCAGTGCGGCAGGAACTTCCCCGCTGAACCTCATCTCCTCTCTCTTGCTCACCCCTCTGTAACTTTTTATTGTAATTGTGATATTGAAGTATTGTGATTTCGCAATCATCCCCTATATTAAATCTCATAGAGAAAAATTCTGGCATTGAAATAACAGCCGCAGTGTGTGCCGAAAAAATATGGATGCTTCGAACGATCAGTACGACAGTCCGTGGAAAGAGGCCATTGAACGCTATTTTCCGGAGTTTATGGCGTTTTATTTTCCGGATGCTTCTGGTGAAATTGATTGGTCAAAAGAGCATGTTTTTCTGGATCAGGAGCTGCGGGCAGTGGTGCAGGATGCTGAGTTTGGAACGCGCTTTGTTGATCGGCTGGTCAGGGTTACCGTGCTGAGTGGTGATGAACGCTGGATATACATCCATGTTGAAGTGCAAGGCACACAACAAGCCGAATTTGCTGAACGGATGTTTGTGTACAACTACCGGATTTTTGATCGATACAAAAGACCTGTCGCGAGTTTGGCGGTTTTGGCTGATGAACATAAGCATTGGAAACCGACCTCTTATGGCTTTGCTGTACTGGGGTGTCGCCATACCCTGGAATTTCCGGTGGCCAAGTTGACCGATTATGAGGACAAGGTGGATGAACTGCTGGCGTCAGAAAATGCTTTCGGATTGATTACTGCGGCACATATTCTGACTCAAAAAACCCGAAAAAAGCATCAGGAACGCTATGAAGCGAAACTGCGTTTGATACGACTACTGTATGAACGGCAATGGGATAAGCAACGTGTGATTGATTTGTTTAGTGTTGTTGATTGGTTACTGCAACTGCCGGAATGGTTGAATAGCCAGGTTTTGCAAGAACTTGAAACGATAGAGGAGAGTAAAAAAGTGCGATATGTCACGAGCGTAGAAAGGATTGGCATGGCCAAAGGTATAGCTGAAGGCCGTTTAGAAGGGCGTGTAGAAGGCCGTGTAGAAGGCGAATCCCGGTTACTGAGAAGGCTGCTTGAACGTCGCTTTGGTGTTTTGCCCGAGTGGGCATCAGAGCAGTTAATAAGCGCTTCCGAGGAACAGTTAGAAGCGTGGGGAGAGGAGCTTCTGACTGCTCCAACACTGGAAGCGTTTTTCAAGCAAACGAATTTGTAAAACAATCCCCATTCTGTATGAAAGTTTCTCTCATTACTGGAATTACCGGTCAGGCTGGGTAGTCTCTTGCTGAATTGCTTCTTGAAAAGGGCTGCGAAGTGCACGGCATAAAGCGTCGGGCCAGTAGTTTGAATACGCAGCGGAGATCATCTCTATCAGGATACTCATGTTACTCATCGCAACGTTGTGCTTCATTATGTTGACCTGACTGATAGCAGTAACCTGACCCGCATTGTTGCCGAAATGGTAACTCATACCTTCCTCAAAGCCAACGGCTACCACATCGACCTCAGCAGAAGCATCCCGTATCGAAGTGCCCGGGCTGCTTCTGCTGAGGAAAATGGTTATAGGTCAAAAATTGATATATTTCGGTGTGTAGTAAAAAAAGTGTGGAGTCGTGTTGGGGTGTTACAGTACCGATGCCTGTGATAGGCTAACAAGTTACAATGAGGTTGACGATGAAAAAGCTGCCAGTAGGGATACAGACCTTCAGTGAGATCATAAACGAGGATTACCTGTATATCGACAAAACCGGGATAGCCTATAGCCTGATCGACAGGTTTAAATATGTTTTTCTCTCGCGGCCACGTCGATTCGGGAAGAGCCTGTTTCTCGACACGCTGAAAAATATTTTTGAGGGGAAGCGGGAGCTGTTTCAGGGGCTGCTGATTGAGGAGCAGTGGAACTGGGAGGTGAAATATCCGGTCATCAAAATAAGTTTCAGTGGCGGGATCCACTCGAAAGCCGACCTGGAGGAGGATTTGTTGTACATACTCAAATCCAATGAGAAGCGACTTGGACTGGAGTGTGAAAACAGAGCCAGGTCACAACACTTCTTCGCAGAATTAATCGAGAAGGCGTATGAGAAATATCATCAGAAGGTTGTTATTGTGGTTGACGAGTATGACAAGCCGATTCTCGACAATATTGAGAATATCCCTGAGGCTCTCATCATTCGGAATGGGATGCGTGACTTGTACACAAAAATAAAGGAGAACGACGAGTATCTGCGCTTTGTGTTTCTCACCGGTGTGAGTAAATTCTCCAAAGTCTCGCTCTTCAGCGGCCTGAACAATCTCGAAGACATCAGCCTCAACCCTGACTTTGGCAATATCTGCGGCTACACCCAGCTTGACCTTGACACCAGTTTTGCCCCATATCTCGAAGGGGTAGACATGGAGCAGGTCAAACGCTGGTACAACGGGTATAATTTTTTGGGTGACAGGGTCTATAACCCTTACGATATCCTGCTTTTTATCAAGAACCAGCGGATGTTCAAAAATTATTGGTTCGAGACAGGAACGCCAAAATTTCTAATGGAGCTGATCAAAAAGAACCAGTACTTTATTCCGGAATTTAATGGAATGGAAACTGATGAGTCACTGGTCAACAGCTTTGACATTGAAAATCTTGAATTGGAAACTATTCTGTTTCAGACAGGCTATTTGACCATAAAGCGTTCTTTGCCGTTGGGTATGGGAGTTGGCTACGAGTTGGGATTTCCCAACATGGAGGTGCAGACCAGTTTTAACAATTATATTTTCCGCTCGATGACCAGTGGCGCACAAAAAGAGTCCAACCGTCGTGAGCTGCTTGCGATCATGAACACTGGAGATGCTGGAAGTCTGGAACCCGTTATCAAACGCCTTTTTGCCAGCATCGCCTACAATAATTTCACCAACAATGATATCGAAAGGTACGAGGGCTTTTACGCCAGCGTGCTCTATGCCTTTTTTGCCAGTATCGGGGTGGACATCATCGCCGAGGATGTGAGCAACAAGGGTAGAGTTGACCTGACGCTGAAGGCCCGGGGGAGAACTTTTCTCTTTGAATTCAAGGTGACCGACGGGGAGCCGCTTGAGCAGATCAGGAAGATGAAATATTACGAAAAATATGCAGGTGAACGCTATCTGATTGGCATTGTTTTTGACCCGAAGGCGAGAAATGTCAGCAGGTTTGAGTGGGAGAGGCTCTGATGCTTTTTAGTAGTTGTTCTTCTTACTGGAATAACTGGTCAGGATGGATCGTATCTGGCCGAATTTCTCCTTGAAAAGGGCTACGAAGTGCACGGTATAAAACGCCGGGCCAGTAGTTTGAAGTTATCGCCACCAGCGTGCAATACACGGTGCGTCAGTTCATTGAAAAAGCGGCACAACAGCTCGCTATAACCCTTCGCCGGGAAGGAGCTGCTCTTCAGGAAGTCGGCATTACTGCCGCTCTCAACTCTCCCTCTTCTTACCCATCGCTGAGCACAGGGCAAATTATTGTTCGGATTGATCCGGGGTACTTCCGTCCCGCAGAAGTAGAAACCCTGCCTGGTGATCCCTCTAAAGCAAAAACCGACCTGGGTTGGATGCTGAACCTTATCACCTCTCTCTTACACACAGTGTTATATTTTTGAAAAAATGTAATTTAAGGGTATTTTATCGTAATAATCTCATATTCATTTGAAATTGGAGAGATTGACAATGGCTTGATATGGTTGCTGTTTGGCTTGCCGAAATTTATCTTCCCTGAATATCTTGCCAAGTAGAGATACCTCTGTCGATCAATACGACAGCCCATGGAAAGAGGTCATTGAACGCTATTTCCCGGAGTTTTTGGCGTTTTATTTCCCTGATGCTCATGCTGAAATTGATTGGGCAAAAGAGTATATTTTTCTGGACCAGGAGCTGCGGGCTGTGGTGCAGGATGCTGAGTTGGGAACGCGCTTTGTTGATCGGCTGGTCAGGGTTACTGTGCTGAGTGGTGATGACTGCTGGATATATATTCATGTTGAAGTACAAGGCACAAAACAAGCTGAATTTGCTGAACGGATGTTTATCTACAACTACCGGATTTTTGATCGATACAAGAGACCTGTAGCGAGTATGGCGGTTCTGGCTGATGAACATAAGCATTGGAAACCGACCTCTTATGGCTTTGCCGTGCTGGGGTGCCGTCATACCCTGGAATTTCCGGTTGCCAAGCTGACCGATTATGAGGACAAGACTGACGAGCTACTTGCGTCAGATAATGCTTTTGGATTGATTACGGCGGCACATATCCTGACACAGCAAACCCGAAAACAGCATCAGGAACGCTATGAAGCGAAACTTCGTTTGGTACGATTACTGTATCAACGGCAGTGGGATAAGCAACGTGTCATTGATTTGTTTAGTGTTTTGGATTGGTTAATGCAACTGCCAGAATGGTTAAACGCTCAGGTCTGGCAAGAACTTGAAACGATAGAGGAGAGTAAAAAAGTGCGATATGTCACGAGTGTAGAACGAATTGGTATGGCCAAAGGTATAGCCAAAGGCCGAGAAGAAGGCCGAGTAGAAGGCGAATCCCGGTTACTAAGAAGGCTGCTTGAACGTCGCTTTGGTGTTTTGCCCGAGTGGGCATCAGAGCAGTTAACAAGCGCTTCCGAAAAGGATTTGGAGGCTTGGGGTGAGGCTGTTCTCACCGCCCCGACACTGGAAGCTGTTTTCAGTGAAACAAACCGGTTATAAAAAACAGCATCTGATAGCACCGGCGGCAAACCATTGCGGGGGAGGCTGTATGAAAAAGGCCATGAAGTGCACGGTATAACCATTGGCCGTTACGTTGTTGACTGAGTCTCTTTTCGTCTGAAAAATATTTTTTTCGTGATTGGATATCGTTAACAATCGTATATTAAACACATAAGCATGCTGCTTTGCCGCATGTATCCAACATTTTCTGTTGCAGGCCCTGCGGGAATGTTTTTATAACCTTCAGGTCTCTGAAAAACAAACATTTACTGTTTCAATTTCAAAACGGAGGTAGTAATGCAAAGCAACCAGACCTTTGCTGATCTCTTCAGGGCTAGTGGAGTAAGCCGCAGGGACTTTCTCAAGTTTTGTTCGCTGACTTCGGTTTATCTTGGTCTTTCACCCTCGATGGTGCCGAGTATTGTTCAGGCGATGGAGAACAAGCCTCGAACTCCTGTTATATGGATTCACGGTCTTGAGTGCACCTGCTGCTCGGAGTCTTTTATTCGCTCTTCCCATCCCACTATTGAGGATCTGCTCTTCAACATGATCTCTCTTGATTATGATGATGTGCTGAGCGCTGCTGCAGGCCATCAGTTGGAGGATGTGCGCCGCAAGATCATGAAAGAGTACAAGGGGAAATACATTCTTGCTGTAGAAGGGAATGTCTCCACAAAAGATGATGGTGTTTATTGTATGGTTGGTGGTGATTCATTCCTGAATACCCTTAAGGAAACTGCGGCGGATGCGGCCGCAATCATTGCCTGGGGTACCTGTGCTTCATTCGGTTGTGTGCAGAATGCCGATCCGAACCCTACTGGCGCGGCACCGATTTCTGATATTATCAAGGACAAGCCCATCGTCAAGGTGCCGGGTTGTCCGGCGATTTCAGAGGTGATGACCGGTGTTATTACCCATTTCCACACCTTCGGTACCCTTCCTGAACTTGACCGTCTCGGTCGTCCCAAAGCATTCTACAAGACGAGAATTCACGATAAGTGCTATCGGCGCGCCTTCTTTGATGCAGGTATGTTTGTGAGAAGTTTTGATGATGATGCGACAAGAAAGGGGTGGTGTCTCTATAAGATGGGATGCAAGGGGCCGACGACCTACAATGCCTGTTCAAAGATCCAGTGGAACGGTGGAACGAGCTTCCCGATTGGTTCCGGTCATCCCTGTATCGGCTGCTCTGAGCCTCATTTCTGGGACAGGGGTCCCTTCTACAGCAGACTTGCCGAAGTTCCGTTCCTTGGCAGCGACAGCAATGCCGACAAGATTGGCATAGTAGCTGTTGGCGCTGCTGCGGCCGGTGCAGTCGCTCATGCGGCGGTGACTGCGGTGAAGAAGGCGAAGTCAGACAAGCTTGATAATGATAAAGCATAACCCGGGAGTAAGCTCATGGCAAAAAAAATAGTTGTTGATCCGATTCCCCGTATTGAGGGGCACTTGAGAATAGAGGCGACGCTGAACGACAGCAATGTGATTGAGGATGCCTACTCCAGCGGTACGATGTGGCGCGGTATTGAGGTGATTCTCAAGGGGCGCGACCCGAGAGATGCGTGGGCATTTACTGAGCGTATCTGCGGCGTGTGTACCACGGTGCATGCTCTTGCTTCGGTACGGTGCGTCGAGGATGCTCTTGGAATTGATATTCCGACGAATGCCCGTATTATCAGAAACCTGATGAATGCGACGCAGGTGACCCAGGATCACCTGGTGCATTTTTATCATCTTCACGCGCTTGACTGGGTCGATGTGGTCAGTGCACTGAAGGCCGATCCGAAACAGACTTCGGTTATTGCGCAGAGTATCTCTTCATGGCCGAAATCGTCGGTGGGCTACTTCAAGGATTTGCAGCAGCGCCTTGTCGGTTTTGTCGAAAGCGGTCAGCTTGGCATTTTCTCCAACGGTTACTGGGGTCATCCGGCATACAAGCTTCCTCCTGAAGTGAATCTGATTGCAGTCGCGCACTATCTTGAGGCGCTTGATTTCCAGAAGGAGATTGTCAAGATTCATACTATTTTTGGCGGCAAGAACCCTCATCCCAACTATCTGGTGGGCGGCATGGCCTGCGCCATTGATCCCAACAGCGATACGGCGATCAATATTGAGCGTCTCTCGATGATCAAGAAAATCATTGATGATACCAACACCTTTATTGACCAGGTGTACATTCCTGACCTTATCGCTATTGCAGGATATTACAAGGGGTGGCTGCATGGCGGCGGTCTTGGAAACTATCTCAGCTATGGTGATTTTCCTGAGACTACTCTCGCTGATTTCAAGACGCTGCTTTGGCCAAGGGGCGCTATTCTCAACAAGGATCTAACGACCGTTCTCGACGTTGATCCAAGGGATGCCTCGCAGGTGACTGAAGAGGTGAGCCACAGTTGGTACACCTATTCGGGTGGTGATGGCAAGGGGCTTCATCCATGGAAGGGTGAAACAACTCCGAAGTATACCGGCCCCAAGCCGCCGTTCGAGCATCTTGATACCGACAAAAAGTACAGTTGGCTGAAGACGCCACGCTGGAAGAACCATCCGATGGAGGTTGGCCCGCTTGCCCGCGTGCTGGTTGCATACGCCAAAGGTGATCCGATGATCAAGGATACTGTCGGTCTTGTGCTCTCGAAGCTTGAGGTTGGCCCTGAGGCGCTCTTCTCGACGCTTGGCCGAACTGCGGCTCGCGGCATTGAGTGCAAGCAGACGGCTGGCTTCATGCGCCATTATTATGATCAACTGATTGCCAATATCAAGACCGGTGATTACCGCACCTTCAACAGTGATCGGTGGGAGCCCTCATCCTGGCCTGAAGAGTGCAAGGGATTTGGCTATACTGAGGCTCCGCGCGGTTCGCTTGGTCACTGGATCCATATCAGCGATAAAAAGATCAAGGAGTACCAGATTGTGGTGCCCTCCACCTGGAATGCCTCTCCGCGTGATGCCAATGGCAATTCAGGAGCCTACGAGTCGGCGCTGAAAGGGACGCCTATGATCAATCCTGAACAGCCGCTTGAAATTCTCAGAACGGTGCACTCCTTTGATCCGTGTCTTGCCTGTGCCTCTCATCTGTTCGATATGAACGGCAGGGAGATCACCTCGGTCAAAATCGTTTAAACGGAGCTTGTCATGGGGAGATTAATTGAAGAGATCTATGTCTGGAGGTTGCCTGTAAGGTATTATCACTGGATCAATGCCCTGTGCACGGTTGTTCTTTTTGTAACCGGCCTCTATATTGCCGCTCCCGTGCTGAACCCTCCGCTTGGTGAGGCGGTCTGGTACAAGGGGCTGGCGTGGTGGAGATATCTGCACTTTGCCTCGGCTTTTATTTTTATCGCCAACTTTCTTTTCCGTTTGTATTGGGCGATCTTCGGCGGTGATCGGTATGCGCGATTCGGCGGTTTCAGGCCCTGGTCACCTGCTTGGTGGGGAAAACCTTTTCTGGAGCAGGTTGAGTCCTATCTGTTTATTCGTTCGGAAGAGCCTAACTATGTCGGTCACAACCCGGTTGCAGCCCTGGCGCACTTTGTTTTCATTTTCTGCGGCTCAAGCTTCATGATTTTTACCGGTCTTGCCATGTACGGTGAAAATAATCCAGGAGGGTTCGGTGATGCCTGGTTTGGGTGGCTGATACCGCTTTTTGGCGGCAGTTACACCCTTCATTTCGCCCACCATCTGATGGCATGGATTTTTCCGATCTATGTTATCATGCACCTGTATGCGGTTTTCCGCCATGATGTTGTTGATCGTACCAGCGTTACCTCTTCGATTATTACGGGTTACAAGCATAAGGTCGAGGAAGAGCCGGGATGAACTCTCCGTTGATCAATGTTATAGGGCTTGGTAATCTGCTCTACGGTGACGAGGGATTTGGTGTTGCCGCTCTCAACAGTTTCAGGGATTCGTTTGATTTCCCTGAAACTGTTCGCTGTATCGACGGCGGAACGCAGGGGATCTACCTGCTTGACTATATTGAGTCGTGCGATGCGGTAATTGTTTTTGATGCCCTGATTCCTCTCGACTATGACCGCCGTGTGTATGTCTATCGGAATGATGAGCTTCCGGCCTTTATTCACCGCAAGATGTCTTCCCACCAGATGGGACTCAGCGAGATGCTCGGCATCGCCAGACTGCACGGTAAAATGCCGAAGGAGATTGTCCTTATCGGTGTTCCTCCCAAAGAGCTTGAACTCAATGTCGGTCTCAGTCCCGAACTCACTCTCTTGCTTCCTGAAGCAGTAGAAGAGGCCCGGGCAATTGTGCAGGGGTGGCTTGCCTCTCCGGCGGCTATGGCTTGATCAGCCGCAGAAATTCGCTTCTTGTGGACTGTGAGGTGATGAATTGCCCCGACATTGCTGACGTTGTGGTGACGGAATTGAGTTTTTCTACCCCCCGCATTACCATGCAGAGGTGTTTTGCCTCAATAACGACGGCGACACCTTTCGGGTTCAGCACATTCTGGATGGCGTCGCGGATCTGCTGGGTGAGCCGTTCCTGTACCTGAAGACGCCGGGCAAAGACTTCAACCACCCGGGCGAGTTTTGACAGTCCAACAATCTTTCCGTCAGGAATGTAGGCAACATGTGCTTTTCCGAAAAAGGGCAGGATATGGTGTTCGCACATGGAAAAGAGGTCGATATCCCGCACCACCACCATTTCATCATAGGCCTCCGTAAAGACCGCGTTTTTTAAAAGCTCTTCAGGATTCTGACTGTAGCCTCCTGTCAGAAAGCGAAGCGAGCGGGCAACCCGTTCGGGCGTTTTCAGGAGTCCTTCGCGGTGCGGGTCTTCACCGAGTCCTTCCAGCATGGCATAGACTGTTTCTGAAAGCCTGTCTGTCGTCAGGGGATCCGTTTCAGGAGCAACTGAACAGCACTCGTCGTCATGACAGCAGCAGCCATCAGGGGATTGCAGGGGAGGGTTATTCTCCAAAATAACTGACGGAATTTTTTCCTGTTTCATAGATCTTGACTTCATGGAGAGAGATCTCCCGGTTATTGATGTTGTGCAGTCGTTCTGCAAGGATGTCCCAGATCAGCACGGCCAGCACTTCAGTTGTTGGGACGCACTCCAGCAGGTCCGGCACGTCATAGTTCAGGTTCTTGTGGTCGAACCTCTCCATAATCTCCTCTTTCAGAATGTTTTTCAGCTCTTTCAGATCGAACAGAAAGCCTGTTTTTGGGTCAACAATACCGCAGATCGTTATTTCAAGCAGGTAATTATGCCCATGCCCGTTTTTGTTGCTGCATTTGCCGTAAATGGCAAGGTTTTCCTCTTCTGAACAGAGCGGATTGAAGAGCCGGTGAGCAGCATTGAACTCGATTTTTCTTGAAACGTAGACTTTCCTTTGTTTCTGCAAAAGATCATTCATGATGCGCTCTTTTCAGGCTCCGTAATCTTGATTTTTTCAAGGTGCGGGGCGATCTCAAGCATACGTTCCTGGTGGTTCAGAAGTTCATACTTGATGAACTTTTCGGCCTGGTACGTTTTCATTTTTTCGAGAATTCTGGCCATCATCACCACATCAAGATGGTGGGAAACCTCGCTGAAATATTCAAGCGGCAGGTCGTTGGCATAGCCGGTCGCCTGGTCGACTCCCATTTTAATGCAGACTCCTGCGGCAATTCTGGGGCGAATGTGCTCGACCATGAGCGGAATAACCATAAAATTCGGAATGAATTTGACGATCATGCTGATGGCGTTGTAGAGATCATCAAGTCCGTCTGTGTTATGGCTGACAAGGTTTTTTGCCCATAAAACCACCTCCAGTTTCTGGTGAGGTGGTAACTGATGCAGCACCTCAGGCACCGGCAGAGGGCTTAGTGCCAATAACTCATTCAATTCACTCATCGGTCTTGTTTCGTTATGGATATTGTGTCGGCCGGGGTTGCAGGGTATCCTGCCTTTTTTTTGTGAATCACCTTAAGTTTATCAAAAAAAAGGAGAATAGAAAACAGTAAAGCATTAAAGACGCATAATGAGATGACTGCAAAACGGAAACCAATAGCTATATTCCCCTTTTTTGAAGGGTCATGAACATATAATGTAAGGAATGGTGAACAGGTATGGTGCTTTTAACGGTTGAAGGGTTGGAAAAAAAATATGGTCTGAAGCATTTGTTCGAGGATGTCTCGTTTGGTATAGATGATCGTGACAAGATAGGTATTATAGGTGCGAACGGGAGCGGCAAGAGTACGCTGCTGAAAATTCTTGCCGGTGTTGAAACCCCCGACAAGGGGAAGGTGATGGTGGCGAACCAGAAGCGGATTGCCTATCTGCCGCAGGATTCACCCTATAATCCTGAGGATACCGTTCTTCAGGCTATTCTGAAGTCGAGCGACAAGGTGATGGATCTCATCTATGAGTATGAGGTGGTCTGCAAGGAGCTTGAAACGAAACACAGTGATGATCCCTCGTTACTCGAGCGGATGAGCAGGCTTGCTCACGAGCTTGATGTGACCGGTGCCTGGGAGCTGGAGTCGAATGCCAAAACAGTGCTTGGCAAGCTTGGCCTCTACGATTTGACGGCAATCATGGGGACGCTCTCCGGTGGTCAGCGCAAGCGGGTTGCGCTTGCTCATGCGCTGGTGGTGCCGAGCGACGGACTGATTCTTGATGAGCCGACCAACCATCTTGATGCAGACAGTGTTGAGTGGCTTGAGCAGTATATCCGGCGTTATCAGGGCGCGGTGCTTCTCATTACGCATGACCGGTATTTTCTTGACCGTGTGGCGACGCGCATGATTGAGATGGACGGGCGCACGGCGGTCACCTATACCGGTGGCTACTCAAGCTACCTGCAGCAGAAGGCTGAACAGGAGGAGCAGGCGGTACGGGACGACCGCAAGCGTCAGGCGCTTGTCCGCCAGGAGCTCGACTGGATGAGGGGCGGCTGCAAGGCGCGAACCACCAAACAGAAAGCGCGTATGCTGCGGGCAGAGAGTCTGGTTTATGCGCCGAAAAAGGAGAAGACGAAGGCGATGGACATCGGCTTTGGCGCTGGCCGTCTCGGCGATAAAATCATTGAGTTTCATAAGGTGTCGAAGTCTTACGGCGACAAGGTGCTGCTTCGCGACTTTGAATATCACCTGCAGAAGGGTGATCGCATCGGTATTATCGGGCCGAATGGTTCGGGTAAAACCACCTTGTTTGAGATGATTACCGAGCGTGTCAAGCCTGACAGCGGCCATATTGATATGGGCAAGACGGTGAAAATCGGCTATTACGATCAGCAGAGCCGTGGCCTTGACGATGACAAACGGGTCATTGAGTGCATCCAGACGGAGGCTGAACAGATTACGACAAAGGACGGAACGGTCGTCTCGGCATCAAAAATGCTTGAGCGATTTCTTTTTGCCCCCTCCACCCAGTACAGTTATGTCCGTACCCTTTCCGGTGGAGAGCGTCGTCGCCTCTACCTGCTGCGGCAGCTTATCGGTTCTCCCAATGTGCTGCTGCTTGATGAGCCGACCAATGATCTTGATATTCCCACACTGAGGGTACTTGAGGATTATCTCGACACCTATCAGGGTTGTCTTATGGTGGTGAGCCATGACCGCTATTTTCTTGATCGCACGGTTGAGTATATTTTTGCCTTTGAGGCAAATGGCACTATTCGTCGCTATCCCGGCAACTACACGCTTTATCTTGAACTGAAGGCGTCGGAGGCAAAGGGTGACCAGAAGCCGGTAAAAAAAGCGGTCGAAGCATCGAAACCGGCAGCTCCGGCATTGCAAAAGCAGAGCAGGCTCTCCAGCAAGGAGAAGCGTGAACTGGAGCAGCTTGAGCGCTCGATTCAAGCGGCTGAAACCCGCCAGTCGGAGATAGCGGCGCAACTCGCCACCGCTGGAGCTGATTTTGCCTTGCAGCAGAAGCTTGGTTCCGAACTTCAGGGGCTCCAGCAGCAGCTCGAAAAAGAGATGGCCCGTTGGAGTTCACTTGCTGAGCAGGCATAATAGTTAAAAACTTGAATGTCATGAGTGTTGCTGCATCCATGATTATCAACAATCTTGAAGCGCTCTCAAATTCTGAGGCGGCGCTTTTTGCCCGGAGATATTTCAAGACCGGCCCCGGAGAGTATGCTGAAGGTGACCTTTTTCGGGGTATTCGGGTGCCGGTGCTGAGAAAGATGGTTCCTTCGCTTGATGGCACGCCATTGCCGGAGGTTATCCGTTTGCTGGAGTCCTCTTTTCACGAGGATCGTCTGCTTGCCCTTCTGCTGCTCATGCGTCGTTTTGTGAAGGGTAATGAGCCGCTCCGTCAGCAGATTCACGAGATTTATCTGGAGCATACCCGGTACATCAACAACTGGGATCTGGTGGATATTTCAGCGCAGTATCTTGTCGGCGCTTTTTTGCACTTGCGAGACAGAGCTTTGCTCTACCAGCTTGCCGATTCAGAGAGTTTGTGGGAGCGAAGGATAGCTGTCATGGCCACCTTTCATTTTATCCGGAAAGGTGAGTTTGAGGATACTCTTGCCCTTGCAGAGCTTCTGCTTGATGACCCGGAGGAGCTGTTGCACAAGGCGACTGGCTGGATGCTCCGCGAGGTTGGCAAGCGTGACCTGCCAACCCTCGAATCGTTCCTGCGGCTCCATTACCGCCTGATGCCGAGGGTGATGCTCCGCTACGCCATTGAACGGCTTCCTGAAGAGAGGCGGCTGCTCTATCTCAGGGGGATGATGTCAACAATATAACAATAAATGATGATGCAAGAGAGCCAGCATATTGAGTGGAAGTAGTCCTGGAGGGAGGAGTACCTGAAATGGATTTGCGGTTTTGCCAATGCCGAAGGTGGTGTGCTGGTTATTGGCCAAAATGACAAAGGCACTGTCGTTGGTATCCGTAATGCTCGCAAGCTGATGGAGGATATCCCGAACAAGGTGCGCGATATTCTTGGCATCATGGTGGATGTGAATCTCTGTGATGAAGCGGGCAAAGAGACTCTGGAGATAATTGTGGAGGCATATCCATATCCGGGCTACAAAGGGGAGTATTTCTATCGCAGTGGCAGTACGAAACAGGAGCTCAAAGGGGCGGCGCTGCACAGGTTTCTTCTGGGCAAGCAGGGTCTGCATTGGGATGGCGTCCCTTTGCATAACTTATCGATCAGCGATCTGGATGCCAATGCGCTAGCCTATTTTCGCAGGCATGCACTGAAGAGTCAGCGACTCACGCCGGAAATTATTGATGAATCGGATGAGCTTCTTCTCGACAAATTGCACCTGGTGGAGGGAAAATACCTCAAGCGCGCTGTAGCCCTGCTGTTTCATCCTGATCCGGAACGGTTCTTTACCGGGGCTTATATTAAAATAGGATTTTTTGAAAATAATGTCGATTTACGGTATCAGGACGAAGTGCATGGTGACCTCTTTTCACAGGTGAACCAGACCATATCGATATTGAAAGCCAAATATTTGAAAGCATAGATCTCTTACGAAGGCTTGCAGCGAATTGAGAGCTATCCCATTCCGGAGACCGCTTTACGTGAAGCGATTCTGAACGCCGTTGTGCACAAGGACTATGCAAGCGGTATTCCAATCCAGATAAGCGTTTATCCAGACAAGCTGATGATTTGGAATTCGGGGCAATTGCCCTCTGACTGGACATTAGAACGGCTGCTTGGCAAACACTCCTCACAGCCATTCAATCCTGATGTTGCCAATGCTTTTTTTCGTGCAGGCATGATTGAAGCTTGGGGGCGTGGCATTGAGCGCATCATGCAGGAGTGTGTAACGGCGGGGGTTCCTGAGCCAGAACTTCGTTACGAGCGGACAGGGTGTTATGGACAGTATTATATTTTCTTTCCGAACAGTTTTTAGTGGAAACTACCGGCAGAACTACTCACGAAAAAATACTTGCTCTGCTGAGAATACAGCCATCCATAACGCAGCGTTTGTTGGCGGCAGAGTTAGGTGTCAGTGCGAACGGCATCAAATATCACATTGATAAAATGAAGTCCGAAGGGCTCATTCGTCATATTGGCGCAAGTATTGGCGGCCATTGGGAGGTATTGCAATGACCACCATCGGCAACTCTGAACTCGCATCTTAAACGAATCGGGATGGAGCTATGAGCAGAGACCCTTGTCAACACTGACCGGGGAGGCTGTCCTTACCTGAACGCTCAAAAAGGTTAGAAGCTTTCTGACCTATTGAGATGCTCAACGTCAGGCAGGTTCTCTCCTTGAATCCAGAGACAGGGTGTCGGGACAAATATCATGTTCGTGCGGCCATGCAATTGTTCCATGCTCTGCCCGAACCTGTTTGAAATAGTTTTTGTCACGCAGCTTCTTGAATATCTCATGAACCAAGAGGGGCAGTCGGTTGTTGCTGGCGATCTCCTGTCGAACTTGATACCCGAATGAGTGACCGGGAACGGGACAAGGTCATTGGTGATCAGGAAACTGCGCTGTTGCAGGTAGCGCCTTCCCGTGCACTGTTAGCCTCCATTGAGGCGAAACGGCTGCTGCTGATGGTTGGCGTTGAAGGGGTATCTGCCGAACGTGCCGCTGCGTACAGTGACCCGTTGCCCATCTGCCACCTCTCCGCTTTTCAGCATTTTTTCATGACGTTTACAAGGGAACACAATTCCGGGATGGTCATGGTGTTTGTGAAGGAGCCTGCAGTGAGTCAGGTTTGATGACCTGCCTTGCTCCTTTGTTTGCAGGGAAAGAGCTGTTCGTTAACCCTGATGTGTCGGTCTCATTTTCTGTTAAAAAGCATTATATTTCAAGTCGTAGTAAAAAAGGTGTGGAGTTGTGTTAACGTACCGATGCCTGTAATGGGTTAAAGAGTTAAACCAGGTTTGACGATGAAAAAGCTGCCTGTAGGCATACAGACGTTTAGCGAGATCATTAATGAGGATTACCTGTATATCGACAAAACAGGGATAGCCTATAGCCTGATCGACAGCTTTAAATACGTTTTTCTGTCGCGGCCCCGGCGATTTGGGAAGAGTCTGTTTCTCGATACGCTGAAAAATATTTTTGAGGGAAAACAGGCTCTCTTTCGAGGGTTGCTGATTGAGAAACAATGGAACTGGGAGGTGAAATATCCGGTCATCAAGATAAGTTTTGGCGGAGGAATACGCAGCCAGGAGACTCTTCGCAAGAAACTGTTTTATATCCTGAAAGACAATCAGGAGCGGCTTGATATTCTCTGTGAGGAGAAAGAGGATCCCAACCAATGTTTCGCAGAACTCATCAAGAGGGCCTCTCAAAAGTATCAGCAGAAGGTTGTTGTTCTGGTTGATGAGTATGACAAGCCGATTCTGGACAATATTGAGAATATTCCTGAGGCTCTGGTTATTCGGGACGGAATGCGTGACTTTTACACCAACATCAAGGAGAATGATGAGTATCTGCGCTTCGTCTTCCTTACCGGGGTTAGTAAATTCTCTAAAGTATCTCTCTTCAGCGGCTTGAACAATCTGGAAGATATCAGCCTCAACCCTGATTATGGCAATGTCTGTGGTTATACCCAGCTTGATCTGGTCACCTCATTTGCCCCTTATCTTGAGGGGGTGGATATGGAGCAGGTCAAACGGTGGTACAACGGCTATAACTTTTTGGGGGACAGTGTTTATAACCCTTTCGATATACTGCTCTTTATCAGGAACCAGCGGATGTTCAAAAACTATTGGTTCGAGACAGGAACGCCCAGATTTCTGATTGAACTCATCAAAAAGAACAACTATTTTATTCCTAAATTAATTGGATTACACGTTAATGAGTCTCTTGTCAACAGCTTTGACCTTGAACATCTCAATCTGGAGACCATTCTGTTTCAGACCGGCTACTTGACCATCAAGCGCCTGATTCCGTTGGATATGGGATTTGGCTATGAGTTGGGATTTCCCAACATAGAGGTGCAGATGAGTTTTAACGATTATATCCTGCAATCGGTGACCACCGTTTCGGAAAATGAGCCGATCCGTCGTGAGCTGCTTGCTCTCTTGAAGAGTGGAGATGTTGGAGCGCTTGAACCTGTCATCAAACGTCTTTTTGCGAGCATCGCCTACAATAATTTCACCAACAATGATATTGAGCGTTACGAGGGCTTTTATGCCAGCGTGCTCTATGCCTGTTTTGCCAGTATCGGGGTCGATATTATCGCCGAGGATGTGAGCAACAAGGGCAGAGTCGACCTGACCATAAAGGCCGGTGGGAGCACCTTTCTTTTTGAATTCAAGGTGACCGACGGGGAGCCGCTTGAGCAGGTCAGGAAGATGAAATATTACGAAAAATATGATGGCCAGCGGTATCTGATTGGTATCGTCTTTGACCCGAAGGCAAGAAACGTCAGCAAGTTTGAGTGGGAGAAGCTTTTATAGATTGTGTCGAGGTATTTGATCAGAGCAGCACTTATGTTGGTAACGGGGGTCAGGGAACAGTGTATTGGTACCCGGAATCAGGATATGTTGCATCTGAAATAGTGGTATCGGCACAAGCCAAGCTTTCAAAGAAGGCTCTGGACTCAGAATACTCGTTTTGTCTGGACTTTAAATGGCTTGATAGACGCGAATACGTATTGGAATTTCACAAGCTCGATGTCCACATGGTGGCTATCGGATATGTATACGAATTCATACTCCTTGCAGAACCTGACTCTCGACCCGATCGGCGCATTCTACGACAGCCGGAGTTTGGCTTACGACAATGCCAGCCAGCAACTACCGGACACTGCGCGACACCGACAACCGCTACTGGATCAGTTCCATCCAGTGGATTGACTGGTCAGCAACCCGGATCAAGATCAACAACAGCACCCAAAACACCTTGATTGGAACGGACAGCAACGACAGCTTCGACTCTGGTTACTACAGAGCCTATGCATCCTGGTTCCCGACCGTATTGACGAACTTCATGGCTGGTGGCGGCAATGACCTGGACATATCAATAAGAGCTGAAATTATCCCAACCTCCTGTTATAAAATCATTTACCAAAAAAATATAGCAGCATCAGTAGTGTCCGGTTAAAATAAAGCCAGTTGAAGGACCGGATCCCTCACCTTTTTAAGAGAATGTTCTTTGAGAGATAAAATATCGATCAACAAGCGCTGCTCCATGACGACTGCGGCGATCATTCTGGTCAATTTCTGCAATGAATGACGGTATTTCGTCTGGAACTTGATATAAGACAACAACAGATAATAGCACATGGCCACCCAAATCTGCGTTAATACGGCGTTCTTGAGCACACCGGAGTATAGTGTACCACCTCTACCGGAGCAAAGTGTACCAGCGATTCCGGAGCATAGTGTACCACCTGTACCGGAGTAAAGTGTACCAGGTATACCGGGCGAAAGTGTACCACCCAATCATGTCAGATTT
>CAISRC010000031.1 GCA_903887845.1 uncultured Chlorobiaceae bacterium | reverse complement strand
TAAATTGCACCGGGTTCCCGACTCCATCCCGCAAGCAGGAGTTGTATTCGCAAACGATGATTGACTGGAAGTGGCCGGAATATCGCCTTCCAACCTACATCAAAAGCCACGTGCATCAGGAGATCATGAACCGGAGCAAGGGGGAGTTTGCGCTTGTTCCTACCTTCCGTCTTCCGGTACTGATTCACTCCCGTTCCGGCAATGCCAAATGGCTGGCTGAAATTGCGCATCGTAATCCGGTCTGGATGAATGCGTTTGACGCAAAGAGTCTCGGTTTTGAAGATGGTGACCTTATCAGGGTGAATACGGATATCGGCTTTTTCATCAACCGCGTATGGGTTACAGAAGGGATTCGTCCCGGCGTGGTTGCCTGTTCGCACCATATCGGTCGCTGGCGACGCGAGCAGGATCCAGCGGCAAACCGTTGGGCAACCAACAGGGTGGAGATCAAGCGTGAAGGTGGCGGCAAATGGAAAATGCGTGTCGCCGAAAGCATTGAGCCCTATGAGAGCAGCGATCCCGATTCTTCCAGAATCTTCTGGTCGGATGGTGGTGTGCACCAGAACATTACCTTCCCGGTTCATCCCGATCCGATCAGCGGCATGCACTGCTGGCACCAGAAAGTGCGCATAGAAAAAGCGCACGAAGGGGATTGTTACGGTGACGTGTTTGTCGATACAGAGCGCTCGTTCCAGATTTACAAGGAGTGGCTTGCCATGACAAGGCCGGCGCCCGGGCCAGACGGACTTCGCCGTCCTCTCTGGATGGGTCGCCCATTCCGGCCTGATGAAAAGACCTATTACCTGAAATAGACAATTTTCAGTCTGAGGTGTTGAGCCGTTTCGCTTTACACCTCAGGTTCTTTCAAAACAGCCTGGTATACGCCCCATTTTTCTGTGAAATACCTCATGAGTCCAGCGACAAAAAAGATATTGGGTAGCTGTGCTGCCGCGAGTGGCGCATTTGCTTTTCTCTTTATCAGTCCGAACATCCTCTATGCGATACAACCTCATGCAGCCGAACAAACGGCATGGTGGGTGTGGATGATACTGTTGTTTGTATTTTCATTTATTCTTGGAATTTTTTCCGTGCTTGCCGGTGTTGGAGGAGGTGTATTGTTTGTCCCAATCGTCAGCGGCTTTTTCCCGTTTCATCTTGATTTTATTCGTGGAGCAGGATTGCTTGTCGCACTCTCCGGTGCACTTTCTGCCGGGTCCCCTCTTATGAGAAAAGGTCTCGCCGATCTGAAGCTTGGGCTTCCGATGGCGCTGGTCGGCTCTGTCAGCTCGATTGCTGGCGCACTGGCCGGACTTGCTATGCCAGCGAATGTTGTGCAACTCCTTCTTGGAGTCGCCATAATGTTCATTGCAGCCCTTATGATAAAGTCCCGGGCATACGGTACCCCGGATCTTAAAGAGCCTGATGCACTCTCAACAATGCTGCAGATATCGGGAATCTACTATGAAGAATCGACAAAAAGTAATGTGCCATGGCAGATCCAGCGAACACCGCTTGGTCTCTTTTTGTTTATGATCATCGGTTTTATCGGCGGAATGTTCGGTATGGGTGCTGGCTGGGCAAATGTCCCTGTTTTTAACATGCTCATGGGTGTTCCGTTGAAAGTGGCGGTTGCGACAAGTGGTCTTGTTCTCTCAATTAATGGTGCGGCGGCGGCCTGGGTTTACATTTTCAAGGGAGCAGTTGTGCCGCTCATAGCAGTTCCGGCAATCGGAGGAATTATGCTTGGCTCAAAAATCGGCGCTAAGCTGCTCACCAAGGTGAATACAAGGTCGGTGCGAATGATTGTCATTATCATGCTGGTTGTGGCAGGCTTGCGTTCACTGTTAAAAGGTTTGGGAATATGAATGATAAAGAGAAAAATACAGACAAGATTGACCAGGTTCAACTTGTCTATGCCCGTGTACTTGAAATGGTCTCACATGTCGGAATGGCTTTTCTTGCCTTGGGCTATGTTGTTTATGTTCTGCAGTTGCTTCCGCTCTCCGTGCCGATTGATGCTATCGCCGGGAACTGGCACCTCAAGGCTTCTGAAATGCAGCAAAAACTGCATACCCCTGCCGGATGGTCGATTTTAAGCAGTTCTGGCGCGCTTTTCAAGGGCGATGTTGTCAGTTATTTATCGATTTATTATCTCGCTATGGCGACAGTTGTCTGTCTCGCATTTGCAAGTGTAACCTTTTATCGTGAAAAAAATTACCTCTATACCACCATTGCCGTATTGCAGGTACTTGTACTTCTGGTTGCAGCAAGCGGGCTTATTCACTAAATCAGGCGTTTTGCCTTAATAATTTCATAATTAAATAGTTATATAGTAACTTTATTGATACGCAGGATTCTTTCTGCGAGGCTGTAACAATTTTATCGAACTGTACTTCCTTTTTCAGGAAGGCGTCATTAAGGATAATAACCATGTCTGATACAAAAAAACTTGCAATCATTGCGTCCCAGGGAACACTTGACTGGGGATACCCTCCTTTCATTCTTGCGTCAACTGCTGCGGCCATGGATATGGAAGCGGTCATATTTTTTACTTTTTACGGTTTGCCACTGCTTAAAAAGGAACTTGATGCCAAAGTTTCTCCTCATAGCAATCCGGCAATGCCTATGAAAATGCCGTTTGGCAGTAAAGATTTTCAATCCTTTAACTGGCCGATTCCGAATGTCATTTCCGGTAACGTGCCCGGTTTCGACAACATGGCGACCATGTTGATGAAGGAGACCTTCAAAAAGAAAGGAGTGGCGACCATTGAACAACTCCGGAGCATGTGCCAGGAGTTCGGTGTTCGCTTCATTGCCTGCCAGATGACGATGGAGGTTTTTGGCTTTGAAAAGGAGGAATTCATTGATGGAGTCGAATACGGTGGCGCGGCGACCTTTCTTGAATATGCTGCGGACGCTGATATTTCACTGTTTATCTGACACAAAAATTTTCCGGTTATGGTGAGCTACAGAGAGCTTGTTCAGAACTGTTTATCTGAGGTAAAAGAGATGATGCCCTGGGATCTCGTCGCACGAATGGCCGAGAATCCGGATGTATTGATTGTTGATGTGCGGGAACCTTATGAATTTGATTCCCTTCATATAAAAGGCTCGATCAATGTTCCAAGAGGTATCCTGGAATCTGCCTGTGAGTGGGATTACGAGGACACCGTGCCTGAATTGGTGAAAGCCAGACGTCGTGAAATGGTCGTGGTTTGCCGTTCCGGTCACCGCAGTGTGCTTGCTGTTCATACCATGCAGTTGATGGGCTATGAACAGGCCATTTCTCTGCGGACAGGCTTGAGAGGTTGGAACGATTATGAGGAGCCCCTCTGGAACAGTGCAGGCAACATTGTAGATACTGCTTATGCGGATGAATATTTTACCGTAAAGCTTCGGCCCGATCAGAAAACCCCCAAGGCTTAGCTGGAGCTGAAATATTTAATTAAGTATATAAAATAAGGAGACCTTAATGAGTGACATGGTAAGTAATATGGAGTTGAATTGTGAAGGGTTAAATTGCCCTTTGCCGATTCTGAAGACAAAAAAAGCTATTGATTCGCTGAACAGCGGCGAGATACTGAAAATGACCGCGACCGATCCTGGTTCCGTAAGTGATATGGCGTCATGGGCAAAGCGTACCGGCCATGAACTTGTTGCTCATACCGAAGCATCAAATGTCCATACTTTTTTTATAAGGAAGAAGTAAATCGTCTTGCGGAAAGAGAGCTTGAGCACTTTTTTTCAGGCTCGGTTCTGGATTTTTTATGCATGTTGGAGTAGGTGTTTAACAACAGTCCATTTTCTGTGAGGGCTGGAAGGAGATAGAATGGATTCGGTACACTTGCCTCGTCTGATGATATCTGCACCCCATAAGAGTGCAGGCAAGACAACGATCAGTCTTGGAATAGTAGCATCTCTTGTCTCCAGGGGAGTCTCCATCAGGAGTTTCAAAAAAGGTCCAGACTATATTGATCCTGTCTGGCATCGTCTTGCCAGTGGAAGCGATTGCTATAACCTTGATCCCTGGCTTATGGGCAGGGAAGGGTGCCTTGCTTCGTTTCAGAGCAATAGCGGAATAGAAAACAAGAGCATCGCTCTTGTTGAAGGCAATCATGGCTTGCATGATGGTTTTTCTCTTGATGGTTCTGACAGCACAGCAGGACTTGCTCAAATGCTACAGGCGCCGGTTTTGCTGGTGGTTGACAGTAGAAAAACTAACCGGGGGATCGCCGCGCTCGTTATGGGCATGCAGGTGATGCCGCCGAAGGTGGATATTAAAGGGGTTATATTAAATCAGGTAAGCAGTGCTCGTCAGGCAGACAAACAGAAACAGGCAATTGAGCATTATTGCAAGGTACCGGTGCTGGGAGCGCTTCCTTATGACAAAGAGCTGGTTATCCCTGAACGACATCTTGGGCTGACAACCGTCGAAGAAACAGTCGATGCAGTTCAATTCATTCAGGGGGCGGCTGAGCGTGTTGCCCATTATTGTGATATGGAAGCAATCCATTCTCTTTTTTATGAGGCACCGCCAATGCCGATGCAGAGGATTTCGAATTGTGCAAAGACTCTTGCAGGAAGAGCAAGGATCGGTGTGTTCAGAGATGCGGCCTTCTGTTTTTATTATCCTGACAACCTGAACGCCTTGAGGGACAACGGCGCCGAGCTGGTTTTCATCAATGCACTTCGTGAGAGTTCTTTACCTGATGTTGACGCCCTCTATCTGGGTGGAGGATTTCCAGAATCATTTTTTGAGGTGTTGAGTGCAAACAGGGGGCTCTTGCAAGAGGTACAGGAGAGGGTTGAGGCCGGAATGCCGCTCTATGCTGAATGTGGAGGCTTGATTTACCTGTGCCGGAACGCCACGTATGGAGGCAAAACATTTTCTCTTGCTGGTATTCTGCCTTTTGATATCGGGTTTGAAGATCATCCGGCTGGGCATGGATACCTTGACCTCAAGAGCACAACAGATTCACCCTGGTTTCGAAAGGGGGCCCGAATCAGGGCACATGAGTTTCATTATGCAAGGCCTGTTACGCCTTATGCAAATTGCATTTATCAGTTTGATGTTCTCCGGGGAAATGGAATAACAGGAAAGAGTGATGGTGTGCTTTACAAAAACCTTTTTGCCTCTTTTGCGCACCTGCATGTTGTCGGTAATCCTGGGTGGGCTGAAACGTTTGTCTCACTGGCAGAGAAATTCAAAATCAGTGGTCATACAGAGTATGTCTAAGGCAACCATCACCCACGGACGTTCCGACGAAAAAACCTCTTCAATTTTCAAGGCATCCATTGTCACTATCCCCGCGTCTATGACTTTCTCCCAAAAAACTGCTTCAGCAATGAGCCCGATTGTGGTTTCGGCTCATGTTTGACTGGAAGTCCTTCTTTTTCCCAACGGACAATTCCCTGTTGCAGATTGACCGCTTGAGTATATCCATGGTTGATCAGAAAACGAGTAGCCATAAAGCTTCGGTTTCCACTGTGACATGCAATAATGACCGGACGGTCAACGGGTAGTTCATGGAGTCTTGTTTTTAACTCGGATAAAGGAATCAGCTTGATATTGGAAACATCAAATGATGTATTGGCGACTTCTTTCGGTTCACGAACATCGATGAGGATTCCCCCATTTTGAATCATGGCAAGGGCATTCGTGGGGCTGACTTCATGGGAGCTATTCATATTGTATTCAATTATAATGTTTTACTATATTTTCTCGTTATGGTCAAACAAGCGTTCTTTGCCCAAGACGTTATTTTCAATGAGTGTCCATTTCATCCTCATTAGCTCTGCTCAGAATAAAATGTTTTGCATATGATATGATATTTTTTGTAATATACCAATACGGGGTATAGGTATATTACATTATTCAAAATAGTACGACCATGGTTAAAACCGCAGAATCGATGAACGACGTGATTCTAAGACTAAAAAGAGTGGCCGGTCAGATTGAGGGATTGACAAGGATGATTGAAAGGGAAGAAGAGTGTTCCCAAATCATCACGCAGTTCCAGGCTGCAAAAGCGGCTCTTGACAATACCTTTTCGCTGGTACTACAGCGCAACCTCAAGCAGTGCCTGAATCGTGATGACTCAAAAAGTGTCGAAAAGATTTTAAAACTTATTTCAAAACACTAATCATCATGAAGATATATAACGCATTGATCGCGTGTTGTGTTGCGGGTGCTCTTGGTTCACCGCTTCAGGCAACTGCCAGCGATAAAACAATGAAACTTTCTCTGGCCGACGCAGTGTCAATGGCTCGTGAAAATAATTTCACCATCAAGGCTGCGCGCAGCAAGGTTGACCAGGCTGAGGCAAAGATAGTTCAGAGTCGTCAGTCATATCTGCCGAAGGTTACGTTTTCGGAGACACTTATGGCTACCAATGATCCCGGTGCGGCGCTGGTTCTCAAGCTGCAGCAGAACATTGTGCAGCAATCTGATTTTATTCCGGAAAAGCTCAATAATGCTGATGTCATCAACGACTTCAATACATCAATTCAGGTTATGCAGCCGGTGTACAATGCCGATGCTGCCATTGGCAGGCAGTTGGCTTTTACGGCTAAAAAAGGTCAGGAACTTATGACCTCCAGAACAGAGGAGTCCGTCGGACTGCAGGTCACAAGAGTTTATTACGGTCTGATTCTTGCACAAAAGAATATTGATGCAGTTGAACAGTCCATTAGAACAATGCAGGCGCACAGCAATGAAGCCGCCAGGGGCTACAGCGCCGGGTTGCTGCCCAAGTCAGATAAACTCTCTACTGATGTCAGACTGTCGGAGCTGCTTGAACAGAAAATGATGCTGCTTGACGAGATAAAAAATGCAGAGGATGCCCTCCAAGTGATGCTCCACCTTGATGCCGGAGTGACTATTGTTCCAACCGGAGATCTTGTCGTTGACAGTACCTGGCCTGCGGAAAGTGATACAGCAGTCACGGAAAACCGCTCCGATCTCAAAGCGCTCGAGACCTGGCATCAGGTTGCAATTTTACAGGAAGATATGATTCGTGCATCGCAACGCCCCCGCTTGAATGCGTTTCTGCAGACTAACCTGCACAGCAATAATATTTTCAATGGAGGTTCAAGCTGGGCGCTTGGCATGAATGTGCAGTGGAACATTTACGACGGTATGGCTACAGCCGGTCGTCTTCAGGAGGCGAAAGCGCAGGGGCGTGAGGCGATGTACAATTATGAGGCTGCAAAAAGTGGCTGTATTGCTGAAGTTGCAAAGTCGAAGCGTTCGCTGAGAACAGCGAGGGCAAGAATAGACGTTGCACGGAAATCACTTGAAGAGGCCAGGGCAAGTCTTGATTATATCAGTTCACAGTTCAAAACCGGTATGGCTATGACCTTTGAGCTTTTGATGCGAGAGCAGGCTCATACCTACGCAAAACTGAGACTGAATCAGGCGAAATATGACTATTGCATGGCAAAAAGCGAGCTGGCTTACTACAGGGGAAACTAAACAAAAAATATCTAAAGGAGAACGTGTGGTGGGAAAGTATAACGCTTCGCCTGGTGAAGGATTAACCGTAATAAAGAGTCCGAATGTGACTGAGGAGGTTCAGAACAAATGAACGAAGGTATTGCTGGTAAACTGGCAAAACAGTTTATCAATTCAAAGATAACGCCGCTTCTTATGGTGGCATCTCTTCTTGTGGGTATCATGGCAACCTTTATGACGCCGCGTGAAGAGGAGCCTCAGATTGTGGTGCCGATGGTTGATCTCTATATTCCCTATCCTGGAGCCGCTCCGGCAGAGGTGGAAGCACGAGTTGCCAGGCCGATTGAGAGAACCCTGACCGAAATTCCGGGTGTGGATTATGTCTATTCCACGTCCATGCCTGACGTTGCCCTTGTAACCGTTCGCTTCAAAGTGGGTGAAGATGCAGAGAAGAGTATGGTCAAGCTCTGGTCGACCATGATGAAAAATATGGACAAGATGCCTCCGGGAGTCCAGTTTCCGCTGATGAAAAAGGTCTCTATCGACGATGTTCCAGTGCTTAATCTCACCTTCTGGAGCAAGACGAAGAATCCTTATGAGCTTCGCCAGAGTGCGGCAGCGGTGGCTGAAGAACTGAAAAAAATCAACAACATCGGTGATGTCGAGATAAAGGGAGGATTGAAGCGCCAGATAAAAATTGAACTCAACAAAGCGACGCTTCAGCAGTTCAACGTCAGCCCGATGCAGATAGCCCGTCAAATTCAGCAGGGCAACAGCCAGATGACCTCCGGTGATTTTAAACAGATGAACCAAGAGATCATTGTCCGCTCGGGAAAATTTCTTGAAAGCGCTGAAGAGGTTGCCAATATTGTTGTTGGTATCTATGGCGCTTCTCCGGTTTACCTGCGTGATGTGGCTACTATTGTTGATGGCCCGGAAGAGGTCAATAACTACAACTTTTTCGGATGGGCGGCGGCAGCCCCGAAAGGCTCAGTTGCCGGAGAGTATCCGGCGGTGACGCTGACGGTTGCAAAACGGAAAGGTGGCGATGCCTCGGTACTTGCCGACAAGGTTATGTCGAGGGTCGATGGGCTCAGGAAGACGGCTATTCCTTCAGGCATAACCGTGACGGAAACACGCAACTACGGGGCAACGGCTTCCGAAAAGGTCTTTACCCTTCTTGAGCATCTGCTCATGGCGGTTGTGGCGGTAACGATTGTTGTCGGATTTTTCCTTGGCTGGCGAGGATCTCTTGTTGTTCTGGCATCGGTGCCGATCACCTTTGCCCTGACACTCCTGATCTACTACCTGCTTGACTATTCGCTCAACAGAGTGACTCTCTTTGCCCTGATCTTTGTTACCGGTATTGTGGTTGATGATTCTATCATTATTGCCGAGAACATTCATCGTCACTTTGCCATGAAGCGCCAGCCGAAGCTGCAGGCGGCCATTACCGCCATCAATGAGGTGGGTAATCCAACGATTCTTGCAACTTTTACAGTGATTGCGGCCGTGCTTCCGATGGTCTTTGTTTCAGGTTTGATGGGCCCCTATATGAGCCCAATGCCGATTGGCGCCTCGTTGGCCATGATTTTTTCGCTGCTTGTTGCGCTGATTGCAACTCCATGGCTCTCCTTCCGTCTTCTGAAAACCGAAGAGGGTCATCAAGAAGAGTACGACATAACAAAAACAGGCTATTACAAGCTCTTCAACAATATCCTTTCGCCGTTCATCGAAAGCCCTGTTAAACGGTGGATAGCGTTCGGTGTGGTTGGCTTGATGCTGGCCGGAGCCATTGCGTTGGTGCCGTTGAAGGCGGTACAGATGAAGATGCTTCCGTTCGACAACAAAAACGAGTTTCAGGTGATTATCGATATGCCGGACGGGACGTCGCTTGAGCAGACTGCAAGAGTGGCCCGGGAGGCGGCAGCGTACCTGAAAACGGTTCCGGAGGTAGAGAGCTACCAGTACTATGTCGGCACCAATGCACCCATCAATTTCAATGGGCTTGTCCGGCACTACTACCTTCGTCAGAAGGCCAATATGGCTGATATCCAGGTCAATCTGGTCCACAAGGGCGATCGCAAGGCCCAGAGTCACGATATCGCTAAACGGGTCAGGGCCGATGTTCAGAAAATTGCCCTTCGCTACAACGGCAATGCAAAGATTGTCGAAATTCCTCCGGGTCCTCCTGTGCTTTCGACTCTTGTCGCTGAAATTTACGGCCCGTCACAGGAGCAGCAGATCGCACTTGCGAAACAGGTGAAGAAGGTCTTTGAAGAGACTCCCGGAGTGGTTGATGTGGACTTTCTGGTTGAAGAGGATCAGAAGATCTATAACCTTGTTGTGAACAAGGAGCGCGCAGCTTTCCGCGGTGTCAGTGCTGAACAGATTGCCCAGACGCTGCGCATGTCGCTGGCAGGCATGGATGTCGGGGTGCTTCATACCGACAAGCAGCTTGACCCTGTGGCTATCCAGGTAAGACTGCCACAGTCGGGAAGAACCTCTCTG
>CAISRC010000030.1 GCA_903887845.1 uncultured Chlorobiaceae bacterium | reverse complement strand
TACAGGAATTGACCAGGATGATTGCCGCTGTCCTCATGGAACAACGCTTGTTGATCGATATTTTATCTCTGAACGAACATTCTCTCAAAAAGGTAAGGGAGCCGGTATCTCAACTCGCTTTATTTTAACCGGACACTACTGTTGTTCAATAAAGGAAAACATTTTGAATGTTTGCACCGATATCGTTCGTTTTGGCGCAAAAAGCAAGAGAGACACGGTTTTCATGGGGGATGTGTTATATTCGTTTTTTATTAACAGAACGGTGCGGAGCCCTTGTTACGCAAGAGTGATTGTCTATGATTAATCGTGAATTGACAGAGGAGCTGGCGGTGTTGCTTGATCTGGAGAGGCCGGAAGCGGCATCTCTTTTCAATGGATTTTGCGGCGCAATGGTTGCTGAGCTGCTTGCTTTTCGGAAGCTTTCGATCAAAGGGCTTGGCTCGTTTTATGTAACGCATGTTCCTGCATCCAAACGGAGCAGCGGCTCGGTCATGATTTTTGCTCCTCCGGTCAACAAGTTGAGGTTTGACAGCACGTTGTCCGGTGGTGATGCGTCGCTCTCCCTGGCGGTTTCGCAACTTTCAATGAATCAGGGTGAAGCTGCACGGTTTGCCAGGACTCTTGCCACACTTTTCTCTGCCGCTCTCCAGCAGGAAAAAGCTATCCATCTGCATGGGTTGGGTCGCTTCGCCCTTGAAGATGGCGCGTACAGCTTTTTTCCGGATCGTACGCTGGAAGAGCTGCTGAACAGGGAGTATCAGGATTTGAAAGCGGTTATTCTACCGCAGCATAGCGAGGAAAGGAGTGAGAGGAGGTCGCCCGGATATATTTTGCCTCTCGTGGTGGTTGTTCTTGTCGGGCTGTTGCTTGCAATAGTGTATGGCCGGTTTTCGTGGAGCACTTTTTTCCCGTCACCAGTGGAGCCAGCTAAAAGCGTTGCCACTGTAGTAGATCGCAGAGTGGCTGCTGTTGCTCCTATTCCTGCTCCTCCACCATCGTTACCGACAGCTTATCCGCGAAAGACACCAAAAGGTGCTGCAGACTCTCTTGTGCTTGTTAAAGGTGATTATGCCATTGTTCTCGCTACTTTTGAGACAGAGAAGCGTGCACACCAGCAAATTGCTCCCTTGCGTTCTTCGGGAATCAAGGCTTTTGTCTGGCCAACATCCATGGATGAGACGGAATATTTCAGATTGATGACTGGCAGATTTGCAAATTACGCTTCAGCGGCAGAGCGGCTCAAGGGACTGCCTAAAAAAATGGTCGATGGCGCATATATTCAACAGGTCAAAAAAACAGTGGTGCTTCATGGAGAAAAAGGGTTGTGACATGCTGCATCCCCAGTCGATGTGTCCGGCATTCGGGGGGCTGAGGGTACTGACAAGAATTGATGGTGTTCAGGTCTGTCTGGTGGCGGATCAAGGCTGTCTTTACGGACTGACCTTTGTCTCGCACTTTTATGCTGCACGGAAATCGATTGTCTCACCTGAATTGATGAATGTGCAGATATCGGGTGGTACCATGATTGACGATCTTCGCCGCACCTTAGAAGAGATTGCCCGTGATCCGGCGGTGCGTTTTATTCCGGTTGTCAGTACCTGTGTTGCTGAGACGGCCGGTATAGCCGAGGAGTTGTTACCCGGGAAAATCGGCAATGCAGAGGTCCTTCTGGTGCGTCTGCCAGCCTTTCAGATCAGGACCCATCCCGAAGCGAAGGATGTGGCCGTTGCAACGCTGTTAAAACGCTTTGCACGTTTTGATGGAGGGAAAAAAGCTAAGTCGCTGGTTGTGCTGGGAGAGATTTTTCCGGTGGATGCCATGATGATTGGGGCCGTTCTCCAGAAAATTGGTGTAGAGTCGGTCATCACACTTCCAGGAACAGCGCTTGAAGACTATATCGAAGCTGGTCAGGTTGAGGCTTGTGCGGTGCTTCATCCCTTTTATGAACGTTCGGCTGCGCTGTTTGAAGAGCATGGCGTGAAGATTGTCAAAGGTAATCCGATCGGGGCGAATGCCACAGCACAGTGGATACGTCGTATTGGTGAGGCTCTTGATCTTGATCCTGCAACGGTTCAGGCAGTGGCTGAAGAGGAGGGTCAGAAGACGCGCGAAGTACTTGCCAGGTTCAGCCATCTGAAGGGCAAGGTGATTGTCGCTGGCTATGAAGGGAACGAACTGCCGGTTGTCCGCCTGCTGCTTGAAGCCGGTCTGGAGGTGCCTTATGCCTCAACCTCCATTGCAAGGAATGCTCTCGGAGAGGAAGATCACAACGTGCTCTCCATGCTTGGCACAGAGATTCGCTATCGTAAATATCTTGAAGAGGATATGCAGGCGGTGGTTGACTATGAGCCGGATCTGGTCATCGGGACCACCTCTCTTGACAGTTTTGCCAAAGAACGGGGAATTCCTGCAATCTATTATACGAACAACATCTCTGCGCGGCCGCTTTTTTTTGCCGCTGGGGCTGCAACAGTGCTGGGTATGATTGGCGGGCTGCTTGGCAAAAGGGATGTGTACAAGAACATGAAAGAGTATTTTGAGGGGTAGGGTGTTTATCACCATAAAAAGAAAAAGCCGGATGTAACTCCGGCTTTTTGCATTGGTCGTTGCTCAGTTGCTTATACCTCCATGATCTCTTTCTCTTTGTGCGTGATCAGGTCGGTAAGCTGTTTTTCAAATTTGTGGAGCATCTCGTCGGCATCCTTTTTACCCTTGTTCTTGTCGTCTTCGCTGATCGTTCTTGATTTTTCGAGCTTTTCAATCTCCTGAATCATGTCGCGGCGTAGGTTGCGAAGGGATACTTTTGAGTCCTCTCCGAATTTTTTTGTGAGTTTGACAAACTCTTTCCGGCGCTCTTCGGTGAGCGGGGGAATGCTGACCCGGATGTTCTGGCCGTCGGCGGCAGGGTTGAGCCCAAGGTTGGCGTCGCGGATAGCTCTTTCAGTAGCCGCTACCATTGATTTGTCCCAGACCTGGACAATAAGCGTGTGAACGTCGAGTACACTGATGTTGCCGACCTGTTTCAGTGGCATCTGTTGGCCATAAGCCTCTACCTTGACACGGTCAAGCAGTGTTGTTGTTGCCTTTCCTGTCCTGATCGAGGCGATTTCGTGCTGAAACGCCTCGATGGTCTTCTTCATTTTCGGCTCTGTTTTCTGATAAACCTCCCTGACACTCATAGCTGTTTCGATGGGTTAGTGTTGGTTTGCCGCAAAAGCGCAAGCTCTGTTCTTCAGGCGTTTGCCTGTGCTGCGGTGGATTTTGCAAAGCGCTTGTTGAAGCGTTCAACGCGTCCGGCGGTATCGACAAGAGTCTGCTTTCCGGTATAGAAAGGGTGGCAGTTGTTGCAGATATCAACCTTGATGGTTGTTCTGGTTGAACGGGTGACGAAGGAGTTCCCGCAGTTTGCGCAGTTGACCGTGACTTCGTTATACTTTGGATGAATATCTTGTTTCATGACTTTCGTTGACTTTGTCGTACAATAGATGATATGACCGGCAATAAAATTGTAAAGGTGCAAATATACAAGAATTTCATTCCAGTTACAACCATTAATATGACCGGTTCAACAGCAGTCACTTACCTGAAAGGGGTGGGGTCAAGAAAGGCATCAATCCTTAAAGAGGTGGGCATTGTGACGCTTGACGATCTGTTCGACTACTATCCCCGCCGATATCTTGACCGGAGCGCCATGAAAAGTATTGGAACTCTTGCTGATGGAGAAACGGTAACGGTTGTTGGTACGGTGATCAGGACGCAGCTTGATGGAGATATTCCGGGCAGGGCACGTTTCAAGGCGTGGCTTGGTGATGCGACAGGTGTGCTTGAGCTTACCTGGTTCAGGGGTGTCCGCTATTTTTCACGCAGTGTTGTTCAGGGTGAATCACTGGCTGTTTATGGCAAAGTGAGTTATTTCGGCAGTCATGCCCAGATGCAGCACCCCGATTTCGATCGTTTGAGCGCCGATCGTCTTCAGGCGAATGAGGGTGAGTGCAGCGATTTCGAGTTGTACAATACCGGCAAGATTATCCCCATCTATCCGACCAGCGAGGCTATGAAGCAGGCGAGTCTGGGCTCAAAGCAGATGCGCACTCTTTTTGCCCGTGCGTTTGAACAGGGCGCTCCGGGTCAGAGGGAGAATCTCACGGTCTCGATGGTTGCCGATAATGGGTTACTCTCGCTTGCCGAAGCATATCATGAGATTCATTTTCCCTCATCCCACGAAAGACTTGAGCGGGCACGCTTCCGGCTGAAATGGACCGAACTTTTCTATGCTCAATTGTTGTTTGCCCTGCGCCACAGTGAGATCAGGCGCAATAAGTCAGCGGTGAAGTTCACTCACTCCGGTGAGGCCACTCAAAAGCTTTATGCCAGCTTGCCTTATACGTTGACCGACGGCCAGAAAAATGCGGTTCGTGAAATTTATCGTGACCTCAGGAGTGGCAGTCCCATGAACCGTCTTCTGCAGGGAGATGTCGGTTCAGGAAAGACGATTGTGGCCATGTTTGCCATGGCTCTTGCTGCCGACAATGCACTGCAGTCAGCATTCATGGCTCCAACAGAAATTCTTGCGGTGCAGCACTATCTGGTGATGAAACGTTATTTTACTCCTCTTGGGTTGCAGGTTGGAATTCTGACGGGCAAGCAGGGGAAAAAAGCCCGTCAGGCGATTCTTGATGCTCTCAGCTCCGGAGAGCTGCATTGTGTGATTGGCACCCATGCCATGATTGAGCATGGCGTCAGCTATGCCAATCTTGGACTGGTTATCATAGATGAGCAGCACCGCTTTGGGGTGCTGCAGCGCAAGGCACTTCAGGAAAAGGCGGTCAATCCCCATGTGCTGCTGATGACAGCCACACCGATACCGAGAACCCTTACCATGGGTGTTTTCGGTGATCTTGATGTCTCGGTTATTCGCGACAAGCCTGTGGGAAGAAGGCCGATCAAGACCTTCCTGAGGTCGGAAAAGGAAAAAATGAAGGTTTATGATGTTCTCCGCTCACAAATTGCGGAAGGAAGACAGGGTTATATTGTCTATCCGCTTGTTGAGGAGTCTGAAAAAATGGATCTGAAAGCAGCGGTAGAAAGTTATCATGAACTATCTGCCACAATGTTTCCTGATCTCCGCCTTGGATTGATTCATGGACAGATGACTCCGGATGAGAAGGAGAGGGTGATGGAGCAGTTCAGGCAAGGGGAGATTGATCTGCTGGTTGGCACCACAGTCATTGAAGTCGGAGTTGATGTACCGAATGCCACGGTTATGGTTATTGAGCATGCTGAGCGGTTTGGTCTTGCCCAGTTGCATCAGCTCAGGGGAAGGGTTGGCCGTGGAGAGCACCCATCTTCCTGCTTTCTGCTCTACGCAAAAATGAGCGCGGATGCCCGTGAACGACTTGGGGCGATGGAGTCAACCAATGACGGCTTTGTTATCTCGGAAATTGATGCGAAAATAAGGGGTGCGGGCAATATTCTCGGAAAAGAGCAGTCTGGAGCAATGAGTGGTTTGAGAATTGCCGATCTGAACACAGATTATACTATCATGCAGTCGGCCAGGTCTGCCGCCTATGCCCTTGTTGAACAGGACGGGCAATTGAGGGCAGCGGAACATGCCATGATACGTGAGTGTTATCTGCGTCAGTACCACGACCGTTTCTCTCTGGCTGATATTGGATAGTCTGGTGTGAATTTTTAAGACAAGGGAAGTCTTGAGTGCTCCCTGTAAACGAAGAAATGTGTGTCGCGACAGTCTATGAACAGAGATCATGAAGGATTGCCTGGTGGTATGGTCATGGAGGTATCCGGCGCCTCTTATGTTGTTATCTCCCAATATGGAACCGAATATCGGTGCCGTACCTTTCCTGGAACGAAAACGGAGAATGGTGATTCATCGCTTGTTGCTGTCGGAGACCGGGTTGAACTGAAAGTGATTGAAACCGGCACAGCGTTGCATGAAGCGGCAATTACACGTGTACTGCCTCGCCAAAGTGCGCTGACCAGAAAAAGGGATGTTCGCCGGAACAGAAGCAAGGAGAAGGTTCAGGTGATAGCCGCCAATATTGATCAGTTGGTTATTGTTGTTTCGGCTTTTGATCCTCCTCTCAGTACCCGACTGATTGATCGTTACCTCGTCTTTGCTGAATCCGAACAGATGGAGACCGTGATTGTGGTCAACAAGATGGATCTTGAGGATTCAAAGGAGACCCGTAAGTTGATGACGCCCTATAAGGCGCTTGGTTACAGAGTTGTCTATACCAGCGCTGAAGAGAAGCGTGGTATGGGTCTCCTTCGAAAGGTACTGGCAGGAAAACTTTCAGCGTTCAGCGGCCACTCCGGTGTCGGAAAGTCAACCTTGATTAATCAGCTCTCCGGTCAACAAGATCGGCTTCGTACCGGTGAAACAAATATGAAGACAGGAAAAGGGCTTCATACGACCACAAATTCTGTTATGCTTGCTCTGCCAAACGGTGGATATATCATCGATACCCCGGGGATCAGGGAGTTTAATCTTTCAGGGATTACCCGTGAAAATCTGCGCTTCTATTTCAGGGAGTTTCTTGTCAGTATGCGGGAGTGCGCCTACTCTTCATGCTCGCATACGGTAGAACCTGATTGTGGTATTTTGAAAGCTGTGGAGGCTGGCCGTATTGATCCAAACCGTTATGAGAGTTATCTTGCTATCTATGAAAGCATAGAGTAGTTTTTTTATCATGAAGAGTTATGTCCAATGATTATTACTGTTAATCCTGCGACCGAAGAGCCGATTGCCGAGTATCAAACCATGACATCCGGTGAGATTGAGGAAATATTACAGGTCTCACATTGTGATGCACTTTCATGGAGAAAGGTGCCATTGCAGGAGCGCAGTGTGCTGATGAAGCGTCTTGCTGAGCTCATGCGTCAACAAAAAGAGCGTCATGCCGCTCTTATAAGTCGCGAAATGGGCAAGCCCTTTGCACAGGCGGTGGCTGAAGTTGTCAAGTCGGCCTGGGTCTGCGATTTTTATGCCGACAATGCGGAACAGTATTTAAAACAGGAAGAAAGTCTGCTTGATGGGGGAACTCGAGGATTGGTTACCTTTGAACCCATTGGTCTTGTGCTTGGCATCATGCCGTGGAATTTTCCCTTCTGGCAGGTGTTTCGATTTGCCGCCCCGGCAATCATGGCTGGTAATGGAATTATCGTCAAGCACGCTCCGAGTGTCACCGGTTCAGCTATTGCTATCGAAGAGCTTTTCCGGGAAGCAGGTCTGCCTGAACATCTTTACAGAGCAGTGCATATAGATCTCGAAGATGTTGACCGGTTGACCGGTTTCATGATTGATCATTCCGCCATCCAGGGTGTTTCGGTGACGGGAAGTACCGCCGCTGGTCGTGCTGTTGCAGCAAAGGCGGGGAGGGCCATAAAAAGAAGTGTTCTGGAGCTTGGAGGCAGTGACCCCTATCTTGTACTTGATGATGCTGATATTCCACAGGCGGTTGCCATCTGTGCAGCGGCGCGGCTTCTCAACTGCGGACAGAGCTGTATCTCCGCAAAGCGCTTTATTGTGCACTCGTCAGTCATCAGGGAGTTTGAACGCCTGCTTCTGCAGAGCATTGAGACTTCGGTGATGGGCGATCCGTTTGATGCAACGGTTGACATTGGTCCGATGGCGCGCCTCGATCTTCGCGACCAACTGCACGCTCAGGTTTCTGGAAGTGTTTCTCAGGGAGCCCGATTGCTTTGTGGTGGCGAAATTCCTTCAAGAAAAGGATTTTTCTATCCTCCAACACTGCTCACGGGAGTGCGGAAGGGAATGCCAGCATACGATGAAGAGACCTTCGGCCCGGTTGCCGTGATTATTGAAGCTCTGGATGATGATGATGCAATACGTATAGCAAACGATACGCCTTATGGCCTGGGATCTGCGGTCTTCTCCCGGAATATTGACCGGGCTCTTGCTGTAGGAGATCAACTTGAGACAGGGAACTGTTTTATCAACAGTTCGGTAAAATCAGATCCACGGCTGCCATTTGGGGGGGTGAAAGAGTCAGGATACGGTCGTGAGCTCTCTCGTTATGGTATCTGCGAGTTTGTCAACATCAAGAGTTTTTCCCTTTGAGCGTGTTAAAAGAAAAAGCCTCGGCTTCGTCAGAAGCCAGAGGCTTTTTGATAGAGTGTCAACTCTCCGGTACAGGTCAAGAGGCTACTGCAAGATCTGAAAGATAGGTCTTGATTGACTGATGTTTTCCAAGGCCAAGTTTTTTATGCATTCTGTAGCGGATGCTCTCCATTCCTCTTGTCGATATTCCTACAGAGCGGCCAATCTCTTTTGTGTCGTAATTCAACTTGACCAGCAGACTTATTCTTAGCTCACGCTGGTTGAGATTGGCATGTTTTTTCTGTAACTTCGACAAGAAAACTGAATCAGACTCAGTCAATTCGATATTCAGCCGCTTTTCAATGGTCTCGGTCTCTATCAGACTCAAGCATGAATCGGTCATCATTCTTTTTACGCTGCTGTCGATTTCAAGGGCGTGTATTTGGTCAAGAAGATTACGTAACGAGGTTGTTTTTTCAGCGATTGCCGTGGAAACCCTTGTCAGCTCCAAATCCTGATTCGCAATTCTTATCTTAAGATCTCCGATCTCTTTTTCGTACTCGGTACAACTTTTTTTGTTCTGTTCTGTTTGTGTGTGCATTGTGGTAATCATCCGGGTTATTCGATTTATGATATCATCTTTACGCTGTTAAGACTTGTGAAACCGGTAGATTCTTGTAACAGCACTCAAGAGTTCCGGGCCTTTTCAAAGGGTTATTGACTTTTCTCGATTTTTCTGCGGAATATTTCCCGCGTTACCTATCTCCTCTATTACCTCCATTTTTTAATTGGTTCCGATTACTTTCTCATGAACAAGTCAACTCATTAGTTCCTGATTATTGACCAGAACAATAAAAACACAACTCCATCTGTAAGCAAAATACGCAAGTTCATAGTACTTTCATAGCTATTTATACTGTATTTTTTCTTGATTACGGCTGTTTAAGAGCTGACGTGTTCATAACAGTAATATTTGTTTTTTTTTACAGAAACGCAAAAAAATATTCGTAATTCTGCGTGAAAACACTTTTTTTCTTTCTTTTATACTTTGGTAAATTTTTTTTTGGATGTGATTTGTCATTTTTTTCTGGAATAAATTCATTGCAGGACTACTTTAACACCACAATTACTGTATAGTCACTTTATTTATAGAGCGTGTTTTTTCAGTTTACAGCATGATGAATAACTTTTTGCGTTACATTTTTATTTTTAATCCCGCAGCCGATAAAGGTCGTGCTTCGCGCAAGACAGAATGGCTTAAAGTACAGATCTCAGGACGGACAGACTCAGCACTGTTTACGACAACTTATGCTGGTCATGCAGAAGATATCGCTCGTTCCGAGAAAAGGGAGGGTACCTGTATGATTGCGTGTGGAGGAGATGGAACGCTTCATGAGGTGGTCAATGCTGTGGCTGGAGAAGGTGTAACGATCGGGATTGTTCCCATTGGTTCTGCAAATGATTTTATCAAAACACTGCATCCCCAAAACAAATTGCACACAGTCGTCACCAATTTATTCGAGGCGAAAAGCAGAAACATTGATATTGGGAGTGTTTCTTATGGTGCTGAGCATCGGTTTTTTATCAATTCTCTTGGCATCGGCTTTACCGGCCGTATTGCAAAGTGTATTAAAAGGGTAAGTTGGTTAAAAGGAGAGCTTGGTTACGTTTATGCTCTTTTTAGTGTGCTTTTTGTTCATAAGTCCTTGACAATGGGTATCAAGATTACTTTGGAGGACTCTTTTCTCGAGTTTCACGAGCCGGTTTTTGCGTTTTCGGTTTTAAACGGAAAAATCGAGGGGGGGAAATTCAGGATAGCTCCATACGCCGAGTTGTCAGACGGATTGCTTGATGTCTGTATTCTCAAGGCAGTGCCAAAACATGAATTTTTTCGCTATGTGTATAAATATCTTTGCGGGATCCATATAACGGACCCGCAGGTTATATACTGTAAAGCGAAAGCTGTGGAGGTGATGCTTGAGAATCCGGAGGTCATGCATCTGGATGGTGAGGTATATGACGGTATTTGTGGCAGGATTATGATTTCGGTCGTTTCACAGGGACTTCAGGTGTTATAGAGTGTGTTCTGTTATATCAAGCTCTGAGAGAAAGGTCTTGATTGACTGATGTTTCCCAAGACCCAACTTTTTATGAATTCTGTAGCGTATGCTTTCCATTCCTCTGGTAGATAACCCGATGGAACTGGCAATCTCTGTGGTGCCATAGTTCAACTTGACCAGAAGGCTGATTCTCAATTCACGCTGGTTAAGGTTGGGAAATTTTTTGTGCAGTTTGGATAAAAAAATTGAATCAGACTCAGTGATCTCTCTGTTCAACTGTTTTTCGATCACTTCCTTCTCGATAAGGCTCAAGCACGAATTTGTGAGAGTTCTTTTTACCCCGGGATCAATATCAGCTGAGGATATCTTGTCAACAAGGTTGCGCACACCTTTTTTATGTTCAGCAATTACTGTCGAAAATCTTGCCAGTTCCATCTCCTGGGCCTTGATTTTTTTTGTAAGTTCGGCTATTTCTTTTTCTCTTTCACCAGCGGATTTGTTGTTCACCTCCGCTTGTGCATTCATTTTTATAACCAGTTGGGTTATTCGATGTTCAAAGTCTTTTTTAAGCAGTTGCACTTCATGCTCGTTTTCTCGTTCTTTTTCGACAAGGTCTTTTCGCAGAGAATCTATTGCCTTGAAAAAAGGATAATACGGGTGCCCATCGGGAGGCATGGTTATGCTCTGATCAAGCATATTCAGCCAGGAAATTCTTGCAACGGTTTCAAGAAACTTTTTATTTAACGCTTGCAGATCGTTGTTATCGGCCTCGGATTGGGATTCTCTTGCGGTAATTTTTCCTGCTTTAAAGGCGATTATATTGTTAATGCTCTTTTCATAGGTTTTCTCCAGTATGACGCAAATATTTTGAGGAGCGACTGCAGCAAACGTTTCCACGATTATGCGCATGGATTCCGGAATATTGTAAAACCCTATAACCCCGAGGATTGGACTCCAGTTAAAAAAGAGATCGGTAATCGCTCTTTTGTAGTTGAAGGTAATGTCGGAGATATGGGCAAGATCAAACAGGATGTGAAACTGCCTGCTCAGAAGATCAGATTCAGTGAGCACAACCTGCAGGAGCTCGACATCCATGAAGTCCAGAATAATATCTGATTTTCTTTCCACATCAATCCAGGTGTGGACGATATTGTCATCAATCACACTCATCCATTTGGTATACTCTGCGGCAGGGTGATGACATTTCCAGTGGCTTTTTTTGGTTGTTGTAACTTTTGGTTGTTTTTGTGGTTCCATTGCCGTGGAGCGTGTGTTATAACGATACTGATTGTATTCGATTCGTTATTTAAAATAATAAAAGTACTTAGCTAAAATATAATTAACAATGGCTACTTTAAAAAACAGGAGGAAAAGATGGCGTTGTCTCCTTTTTTTACGTTGTAAATCCCGTTTTGTTCACAAAAACAATGGAGATAAATCTGGTAATAAGGATGGAATGTCATATTCCCGGCTTTTTATATATTCTGTCGTGGCTTTGTGACTGATTTTTAAGGTGATAGCCGAAAATAACATGTAATTAAGAGGGTATAGGGACTATGCAGGTTATTGTGTTTGAAGATACCAGGGTTCGGGAATTGATGCCTCTTGTCAATCTTAAACCTGTTTACGGCCTGTATACCGGTTTTCGTTCACTTCAGGAAAAGCTTGAGCATTCGACGAGAGGGCGTGTGACGCTTACCTGGCATCTTCGCCGCTATCTTGCCTCTTTTTATGCTGAACAGCATCCTGAATATACCGTCAATCGAATCGAAGAAAAAGAGGTGTTGCTTGTCAATGGACGTATTGTGTGTGATGAAGCGGCAGCCAGAGTGATTATTGAAGGTGCTTTTGATTCGGGGACGGCTTATGTACAGGGTGATAATCTGCTGTTTGCAAGAGTGGACAGCTCTCTTTTTACTACTGACGAGGGTTTGATGCCGGACCTTTTTGATACCTCCATTCTTGCTGGACAGCTTGTTACAGAAGCCGTAACAGGGTTCCGGGTTATCGATAATCTGTGGGATGTGACGGCTTTTCACGCTGATGAGATTTTGCGGGATGCTGAAACGCTTGAGCTTGGGCGTTTTGAGGGAGAGGTGCATCCATCAGTTTCCATTATTAATCGTTCGAATATCTATGTTGCTCCAGGAGCTGTTGTTCGGGCTGGAGCGGTTCTTGATGCAGAGGAAGGATTTGTCGCTGTCGGGGCCGGAGCGATTGTAGAGCCGCAGGCGGTGCTGATGCAGAATGTGTTTCTTGCTCCCTGGTCGAGGGCTAAAATCGGTGCAAAATTATACAGCAATGTTGCTATAGGGATGGCATCCAAAGCGGGCGGTGAAGTAGAGGATTCTCTTCTTGAACCGTTTGTCAACAAGCAGCATGACGGCTTTTTGGGCCATTCTTATATCTCATCCTGGTGTAATCTTGGTGCGGGTACCAATACGAGCGACCTCAAGAATAATTATAGTCAGATAAACCTGCTCATTAATGGCCAGTTAAAGGTGACGGGATTACAGTTTCTCGGGCTTTTAATGGGTGACCACAGCAAAAGTTCAATCAATTCAATGTTTAATACCGGAACTGTGGTAGGTACTGGGGCCAATATTTTTGGCGGGGGGTTTCCTTCCAAAGAGGTACCCTCTTTTTCATGGGGTGGTAGTGGAGGTTTTGAGGACTATGATATTGAAAAAGCGGTTGAAACTGCAAGAAAGGTCATGGCGCGCCGCAAGGTTACCATGAGCAGCGCCTATGAGTCGATGTTCCGTTTCGTTGCAGGATTTGAGAGGTCGGATCGTCTCTTTGTATAACTCTTAAGTATGGCCACATGATTTTTGTTGTTGATAACTATGATTCTTTTACCTATAACCTGGTGCAGTATATCGGTGAGACCGGGGAAACCGTTGAGGTATACCGTAATGACGAGCTTTCTGTCGATGAAATCGTAGCACTTGCTCCCTCAAAAATTGTTATTTCTCCTGGTCCAGGTACTCCTTCCGATGCAGGCGTTTCTGTGCCGTTGATTCATGCTGTCAAAGGCAGGATTCCCCTCCTTGGGGTTTGTCTTGGGCATCAGTCGATTGGTGCAGCTCTTGGCGGAAACGTTGTGCGGGCGTCCAGCATCATGCATGGCAAGACCTCACTTGTTTATCATGATAACTGCGGGATTTTCAGGGGTGTTGATAATCCTTTTGTGGCAACAAGGTATCACTCTCTCATTGTTGAACGGCCAACTCTTCCTGAGACGCTTGTAATTCGGGCATGGACTGAGGATGGTGTTATAATGGGTATGGATTCGGAGCAGTTTATGCTTTATGGAGTCCAGTTCCATCCGGAATCCATCATGACTGCTGAGGGGAAAAAAATTATCAGGAATTTTCTTGAACTGTAATAGTCGATTCAGAGGATGTGAGTGTATGGATATTTATCGCCGTCCTTCAGGGACTGAGGATGAGAGGAGAGTGGATGGTGTTCCGCAGCATGCCGGTGTACACCGCGAAAGTGATTTCATGGCTGACGGATGGCGAGTGTTCAAAATTATGGCCGAATTTGTCAGCGGTTTTGAAATGATGTCTGACGCAGGTCCTGCCGTCACCGTTTTTGGCTCTACAAGGGTGCATGCCGGAAGCCCGGAGTACCTTCTTGCTGAAAAGCTTGGCAGCCTCCTTGCTGCGGAAGGGTTTTCAGTGATAACAGGAGGGGGCCCGGGTGTTATGGAGGCAGCAAACAAGGGCGCCCAACACACTGGCGGAGCCTCCATTGGGTTCAATATCAAACTTCCAAACCAGCAGGAGCCAAACAAGTATATTGATCACGACAAACTGGTGAGTTTTCAGTATTTTTTTGTGCGCAAGGTTATGTTCATAAAATACGCACAGGCATTCATCGCTTTGCCGGGCGGCTTTGGTACGCTTGATGAAATCTCTGAAGCCATTACGCTTATATACACCGGGAAGAGCGAACGGTTTCCGGTTATATTGGTTGGCAAAAGTTACTGGGAGGGATTTTACCGATGGGTTCAGGAGACCATGCAGAAGGAGAGGGGCTATATCAGTGCCGCCGATCTTGATTTTATTTATATTGAGGATAGTCCTGAAGAGGTAATTGCAATAATTAAAAGATTTTATCCTGATGGTTATTCGCTGAATTTTTAAGGAGAGACTCTTGTTACTGTCCGTATTGGTGAAGCCATTGCACCAGCGTTATTCTTTCCTTATCGGTGAGATGAGTTTCCGGTTTCCAGAAGTAATAGAGCTGTTGATGAGCAGATCTTTCCGAAATCACCTTTTGGATTTCAGTTGTTTTTTGTCTGTTGTTCGCCATGTCCTGAATATTCCATTCTGAAAAATTCAGGGCATTTCTGCCTGAAGCCACTATAGTTGAGGCCAACCATGATGCCGGAGCTATGTAGGCAATGGTATCCCATCGGGTTTCATTTGAATGGCAGTCATAGCAGGCTTTTTTCAATGAGCTTTTTATGAAACCGGGGAGTTGGATGTCAGAAACTACCGGTGGGTTGATGCGTTTGAGTGGCACAAACTGCATGAGTATCAGTACAACAATAGACCAGCTTGCAATTGATTTAAATGAAAGAGTCATTATTTCCGGAAAACCCTGAATGAG
>CAISRC010000029.1 GCA_903887845.1 uncultured Chlorobiaceae bacterium | reverse complement strand
TTTGCTCCTATTTAGCGTGTCTGCCTTAATATAAATACGTACACGTTAAAAAGCAAGAAAAAAGCACGATTTTGCTTGAAAATCGTGCCTGCTCGGTGATGTTTTTCGTTAATGTGTTCGCTTTATCCTACTTTCAGGATAGTATCCTCTTTTTGCCGAACTGGAGCCCGGCGTTCCCGGGGGATACTCCAGTCGCATTGACAAATTTTATAAACACAGAAGCCCGCATGCAGCGGGCTTCCTGGGCAGCCAAATCATTACTTTGGCTATTTGGCGGAGAGGGAGGGATTCGAACCCTCGGTAGCCCTATAAGAACTACGTCGGTTTAGCAAACCGGTGCCTTCAGCCGCTCGGCCACCTCTCCTGATGGTCTGGCGGAGGATGAGGGACTCGAACCCCCAAGGGCGTGAGCCCGGCAGTTTTCAAGACTGCTGCCTTACCAATTAGACTAATCCTCCAGGTGTATCAAAAAGAACAGGTGCAAAAGATAGTGAATCCTTCTGAAAAAGCCAGAAAAAAAGATTTTCAAAGCAATTTTCCTGGCGGAGAGGGAGGGATTCGAACCCTCGAGGGCTGTAACACCCTACCCGCTTTCCAGGCGAGCGCACTAGACCAACTATGCGACCTCTCCGTAATAATAAAAGGTTCGGAATTTACATTCTATTTTAGAGTTTCACAAGTATTCTGTTAGTGAAGAGCCCGTCAAGACTCTATTTTACCCTCTATTTTCGACATATTTTCTCTATGAGCGATGGTAACCATGATTAATATTGTCATTCTACGCTCACATTTTGTAAATTGGCGAAATTGATTTTACTGCCATCCATTAATTCTGCTCTACCCATGATGAAGATTCTCTATGAAGCGCTGACGTTTGACGATGTTCTTCTTATTCCTTCATATTCCAGTGTTCTGCCAAAGGAGACGACCACCGAAAGCCGGCTCACCAAAACCATTATGCTGAAAATACCATTGGTAAGCGCAGCGATGGATACGGTTACGGAGTCAGGACTGGCTATTGCGCTGGCTCGTTCCGGGGGCATCGGTATTATCCACAAAAACCTGACCATTGATGAGCAGGCACGTGAAGTTGCAAAGGTCAAACGATATGAGAGCGGTATCATTCGCAATCCGTTTACCCTTTTTGAGGATGCTACAATGCAGGATGCGCTTGATCTGATGCAGCGTCACTCCATTTCCGGTATCCCGGTTATCGGACGACCAGAATATGATGGCGACCGGAATATGAAACTCAAGGGGATTGTCACAAACAGGGATCTTCGCATCAAGCCGGAACCTGACGCGAAAATAGCACATATCATGACCAGCAAAAACCTCATTACCGCACGTGAGGATGTTGATCTTCAACATGCCGAAGAGATCCTGCTTGCCAACAGGATCGAAAAACTGCTTATTACCGATACTAACGGAAACCTTAAAGGGCTGATTACCTTCAAGGATATTCAAAGACGAAAACAGTTCCCTAATTCCTGCAAGGACATTCAGGGTCACCTGAGAGTCGGCGCAGCCGTCGGTATCAGCGCAAATACGCTTGAAAGGGTACGCGCTCTGATTGATGCGGGAGTCGATGTGGTTGCAGTTGATACTGCTCACGGTCACAGCAAAGCCGTTCTTGACATGGTTAAAAGCATCAAGCGTCTCTATCCCGACCTGCAGGTTATAGCCGGTAATGTCGCCACCCCGGAGGCGGTCAGAGATCTTGTCGAAGCTGGCGCTGACTGCGTAAAAGTTGGCATCGGGCCTGGCAGTATCTGTACCACCCGAATTGTTGCCGGAGTAGGAATGCCCCAGTTGACCGCCATCATGAACTGCGCGGAAGAGGCGGCAAAAACCAACACCCCGATTATTGCTGACGGAGGCGTCAAATACAGCGGCGATATCGCCAAAGCTCTTGCTGCAGGAGCAGATTCGGTCATGATCGGCAGCATTTTTGCCGGAACCGACGAAAGTCCTGGAGAAATAATTCTCTATGAAGGAAGAAAATTCAAAACCTACCGGGGCATGGGATCTCTTGGCGCCATGTCTGAACCGGAGGGAAGCAGCGACCGCTATTTCCAGGACGCATCCAGCGAGTCGAAAAAATATGTGCCCGAAGGAATTGAAGGGCGGATTCCTGCAAAAGGTTCGCTCGACGAAGTGGTCTACCAGTTAATCGGCGGCCTGAAATCCTCTATGGGCTACTGCGGAGTCGCCTGCATTGAAGAGCTGAAAACCAACACCCGGTTTGTGCGGATAACCTCGGCAGGTCTCAGAGAGAGCCACCCTCATGATGTCAAGATCACCAAAGAGGCTCCGAATTATTCGACGACTATGTAAAAAGAGAACGGGACTTATAGAGTGATAAACGCTATAAGTCCCGCAACCGTACTATTTGTCATCCGTCATGCCTTCCAGCCGGTCTTCAAGATCGGCGTAGATCTCCTGCAATTCATCAATCATACTCTGGTCAGCTTTCCACATACCGCGACCGTGCGCTTCGAGCATACGGCCGACAATGTTCTTGATCGCCTGCGGATTGAGGGTTGCAAGCCTCTCCTTCATTACCGGGTCAAGCGCGTAGGTCTCGGCGGTTTTTGTATAGACCCAGTCGTCCACACTCTTGGTAACCGCATCCCAGCCAAGCATATAGGTAACGCGGTTGCTGATTTCGCCGGCGCCGCTATGACCATGTTTGAGCATCCCTTCAAACCACTTTGGATTGAGCAGTTTTGAACGGTACTCAATGCGGAGCGATTTTTCGGCGTCGTCAACCTTGATGTCTGAGGTAAACGATTCAACATAGTTAAGCTTGATATCGCCGCCTTTCGTGTTCCTGCGGCGCGCAGCAAGCTGGAGCGAACCAGACGATGAGAAATAATGGTCAATATCGGAAATACCAAACTCGGTGGAGTCGACCTGGTGCACAACCCGGTCTACCGAACCAAGCATTTTCTGCAGAATCGCCGACTCATTCTCCCCTTTCCTGCCCCCGCCATAAGCGCTGCTGTTGCGGCGGATAAAGAGATCATCAAGATCGTTTTCAGATTCCCATGCTGAATCCTCAATCATATCATCAACATAGGTGCCGTAGGCTCCCGGCGCCTGGGTGAACTGGCGGGCCGTGGCACTCTCGAACTCCATACCGGAGGCAAGCGCCTCATCAACATGTTTCTTCACATAGTTCATCTCAACAGGTTCATCGACCCTGGCAGCCTCCTTGACAAGCCGGTCAAGCTGATCCATGAGAAGACCAAACGCATCGCGGAAAATAGGGCTGAGCTGCATCAGCACATCAATACGCGGACGGCGCAGCTTTTCCAGCGGCACCAGACTGTAGTGGCTGATTTTTCCAAAAGCGTCATAGGATGGTTCAGCACCGAGCAGCCTGATCACCACCGCAACAGCTTCACCCTTGGTTTTAATAGTATCAAGCCCCCAGAGCACCTGGGCGATTGTTTCAGGATATTGTCCGTCATTCTCCTCAAGATGCTTTTTAACAATGCTGTCCGCAATAAGCGAACCACGCTTGAAAGCCAGCACCGAAGGAATTCGCCACGGATCAATCGAGTGAATGTTGCGGCCCGAAGGAAGCACATTGACGCCGTCACGCACCAGGTCACCACCCGGCCCCGAGGAGATATAACGCCCGTCAAGCACCTTCAGGAGCGCATCCATCTCTCCTGTATTGTCGCGGAGCGCAAAGAGAAGCTGCGAACCCTCCCTGATCAACTGCTCAATAAAGGGCATATATTCGGTCGGAAGCTTCGAGCCTCCCGTTATCGAGGCAAAAGCTGCCAGAGCATTTTTCCGGTCAAAGAGGACCTGCTGAACAAACTCCCGACATGCCGTATCGATCCATTCACGCAGTCGGATTGCCTCCTCTTCGCCCTTTCTCGAGCGGCTGGCCACCTCCTCATAGCTGTTAAAATGTCCATTCTTTCCCGATGCGGTCATCAGCAGAGAGGGCAGCGTTCTCGATTCCTCCTCCCGATTTTTAAGGGTTTCAGTGACGGTGATAATCTGGGCTTCGAGAGGACTCGCCTCACCGAAGACATGAAGCGAATTGGAAATAAGCCGGTTTTCAAGTTCGCTGACATACATATACAGCCTGCTGACATAATCACCGAACCCTTCACTCGTGCGCCGGGGACAATCGTCAGTAAGATTAAGCAGCTCGGCTTTCTGCATAATGGCCTCTTCAAAGCCGGAACCATCCCCCAGCCCGTCACCGGCGGCCGAAGCAGAAAAATTTCTTTCACGGAAATCGACCAGCAGCTCTTTCAACGCAGGCAGCTCCTTGTAGAGCCCGGCGCGTGACAGCGGAGGCACCACATGGGAAACCATGGTAGCAAGACCGCGCCGCTTGGCAATGGTAGACTCGCTGGGGTTATTCACCGGATAGATGTAGATATGCGGCACCTCACCAAGCAGAGCATCCGGCCAGCAGTCGCCGGTAAGACCTGTCTGAAGTCCAGGCATCCACTCAACAGAGCCGTGCATACCCACATGCACCATGGCGTGAGCCTGAAACTCCCGGCTTATCCAGCGGTAGAAGGCAATATACTGGTGGTGCGGCGTATTTGACTTGTCGAACAACAACCGCATGGGATCACCCTGCACCCCGATGCGCGGCTGAACACCGATAAAAATATTACCGAATTGTATACCGCCGATAAACACATCATGATCTCCGATCGGCACAATTTCACCGGGAAATTTCTGCCACCGCTCATCAATACGCTCACGTTCTCTTGAAGAGGTCAGCTCTCTGAAGCTGTCATAACTGACTTTCAGCGCATCAGGCTGGTTCTGCTTGACCTGATGATCGGTTGCCTGGTCAAGGGCATGAAAGAGTGCATCAGGAGTTGCAGGCAGTTGACCAACATTGTACCCCTCTTTTTTCAGTCTCTGCAGCGCAGCAAAAAGGGTTCTGGGAACATCAAGCAGCGCGGCACTGGCCTTCTTGCCAAGACCGGGAGGATAATCATAAACAATAAAAGCCACCTTCTTGTCGCGATTGGCCGTCGCCCGCAGCCGGAGCCACTGTTTGACCAGAAGTGCAAGCCGCTCGATACGCTCGTGAACCGTCTCAATCTTGCCATCCTGCAGGGCGCCAAGAATAACCGGGCATATTGCGCCATCCATTTCCGGAATGGCGTAGGTAAAGGTAATCTGCATCGGAGAGACTCCGAGCTCCTTCCATGATTCAAACTCCTGGGTCAACAGAGGCTGAGCAACAATGTAGGGAACATCAAGTTTTGTCATAATCTCATGACGTGCATCAGCGGCCGTTCCCGGCTTGGTAGATCCCGCAGGACCACCCACAAGACCGAAACCCATCATATTGACCAGAAGATCAATATTCTCCTTTACCAGCCAGTCACGCACCAGCACATGGCCTTCAACCCCCATCACAAAAGAGGGGAAAATATGAATCCCCTGCTTTTCAAGCACCCGAATGGTATTGTCGATATAGGTCTTTTCCTGCAGCAGATGTTTGCGGAAAAACAAAAGACCGATTTTCTGTCCTTTGTCAAAATTAATTCCCCGCTTTTTCATCCAGTTTTTATAGCTCTTGACATCGGTGAAATATGCCGGTGCATCAGGATGGTAGAGCCCCATGTTCGGGACATCAACAATTGCGCCGACAATAATCTGCTCATCAAAGTATTCACGAAGAATCAGCCGGAACATGTTGGCAATATTGTCTGCCGTCGGCTGCATCCAGTAAGAGTAAACCATCAGCCAGTTCTTGAAATCCTTCGCCTTTTTGGGCACAAGCGGCAGAATGGTGCGCATGATTTTCATGAGCTTCATATAGCCGTAGAGAGCATCCTCATCGCGCCCCTTCACCAGCATTTTCGCCACTTTTTTTACCATATCAGGCATTCCGGCCTTGCCGTCACCAACAGAATAATTCCCAACCTTGGTCAGTGCCATGGCTTCAGGCATGGACTCAAAAATAAAGATGGTCTTTTCATTGGAGCCCAGATCAAGCTGCTGTTTAAACCAGTCGATCTGCTCTTTGAAGTTGATCATACTCATGAAGACACAATCAGCCTCCTGAATTGCGGTTGCCGCTTCAGGATTCTTTTTTTCCAGGTCGATATCACTCAACTGGGTCAGTTCGGCTTCGCCCGAAAGAAGCCCCTTGATCTTTTTCCAGAGGCCGGCGTTGTACTGCTCAAGACCAACAATAGCAACAATCTTGCGGAGATCAGACATAATAATGGGAGTAGGTATGCATTAGATGTATCACGTTTATCACGGAGACAGGACACTATACCTTAAATGTATAAAAGAAGGGGAATAATTCCGAAAAAGACCTTTCCAATTCAACTCATCGGAAAGGTCTTCAGGTATCAAAAGCTCATTGCAGCTTCAACAATCTGTTCAGCTTTTGCATTCGGCAGATAAAAATAACGTCCTCCAAGCTTCTGGGCGAGTTTGGGAGCCTCACCCCTTGAAAGATAGTTCATCTGGGTATCGATAACGATAGCGGCCACACCATCGGCCTGGATGGAGAGTGACAGTGCCTCAACCTCCTTTTCAAGATCCTCCTTTGAAGCCTTTTCCGCCGTCGGATCAAAGGTTGCCTGCAGACCGATATTACCACGTCCATCAGTAATCAGTACAAACATCACCTGTGTAATTCCTTTTGTACGCGCCTGCTTGGCAGTCTCCCAGCCAAGATAGAGCGCAGATGCAAGCGGCGTGCCACCACCCGTAGGAAGCACATCAAGTTCCCGCTTTGCGCGGTCAACACTCTGCGAGGGGGGAAGAAGCACCTGTGCCTGCTTGCCACGGAACGAAATCAGGGCAACCTGGTCGCGGTGCACATAAGCGTTTTGCAAAAGACTGGCAACAGCGCCCTTCGCCTGGCGCATACGGTTAAGCGCCATGGAACCTGAGGCATCAACCATGAAAATAAAGAGCGTACCAGACTTGTCGCGGAAGCGCTTGATCTTCACATCATCCTTGGTGATGAGCAGCGCGGTTTTTGGCCTGCCAGCCATCTTGCTGTCGCGGCGGCGAGTCTCCTGCCACGGTGCGGCGGAAATCAACGTAGGAATAAGCGCAACTTTACCGCTGCGCATTTCACCTGGCTGGGCTCTCACAAAACGGCCACGCTTGAAGTTAAGCGCTTCGCCACGACTTCCCGTCGTCGTTTTCTTCTTCGAAGCCAGCGATATATTGAGAATATTGTCCGGCAGTTCCATTTCGACAGCATCCATCATCAACTCCTCAATCATGTCGGGAGTCTCCTTCTGCTCCTCCTCCGCTTCAGCATCAGGAGTGTCCGACGGTGCCTCCTCATCCTCAGACTCAGGCTCGTCCTGCGGCGGAGGCTCCTCCTGTGGAGGCGCTTCATTCGACTCGGCTTCCCTCTCAGGCATACGGGTAGCACGGGGAATAAGCACAAGCTTGATAGCAAGTTTCATATCCTCTTCCTCCACATCACTGCGCTGAGCAAGTGCCGCTGAAGCAATTGCCGCACGAACGGTGAAGATATCAACACGATTTCCCTCGACCCCGAGACTTATGGCCGTCTGAATCAGCGCCCGCATCTGTTCGTCAGTAATCGACACGTGCGGCAATTGCTCTCGGGCCGCCTGGATAAAACCGGCAAGCATATTAAGCTCATCCCGGGTATCCTCAGCATCTCTTGTGCCGAGAACAATGTTGACAATTTTCTTTCGCGCCCTGTAATCGTTCTGGGCGGTAAACGGCACAATAATGCCTACCCGGTCGAGCAGTCCCATACGAACCTCTCCATCCGTGGGATCATAGGTGCCAACAAGCATGAACTTTGCCGGATGCACCTCACTGAGCCCCTCACGCTCGACAAGAACCTCGCCGCGTGAAATGGCGTCCATGATGTGCGAGACCGCCGAGCTGTCGAGAAGACTGATGGAATCGACATAAAGCACTCCGCCATGCGCCTTTGAAAGCACGCCATGCTGCACCACACGGACACCGGTGGCAAGAGTAGCCTCAAGATCAACACCGCCAATCAAACGATCTTCGGTCACGTTAAGGGGCAGCTCCACAAAAGGAGTGCCCGGAGGAAGAATATCAGCAAACGCCCTGGCAAGGGTTGATTTCCCCGACCCTACAGCCGAAGGGATAACAACTCCGCCAAGTTCAGAATCAACGGCCAGCAGCATCAGCGCCTGCTTGGCCAGATCCATCCCTACAATATCGGTAAATGCTATCATTATACGGCTTCCGCTTCTCCAAGGACTTTAGCAAGTTCACGATCAATTTTCTCACCGGCATCAAGGGTTTCAAGAGGATCCTTGCGCAGACGGTGACGAAGACAGAGACCGGCAATCTCCTTGACATGCTTCATGGTCACAACAGTTTCACCAAGGAACGCCGCATGAGCAAAAGCAGTACGGGTAATGGTAAGCTCACCACGGTGACCGTCAATGCCAAGATTCATACAAAGTTTGGCGATATCGGTAAGGACGCTGTCATCCATGGTCACGGCCGGCAGCAGCTCTTTAGCAGTCTGAATCTTTTTCTGGAGCTTCTGCTGTTCGCGGTTGTACTTTTTCATGAAAGCATCCGGATCTTCATCAAACTCACGGCGGCGTTTGACAATATCAACTCGTTTGGCAACGTCAAGAATCGTGATGATACGGGCATGCAGACCGAAACGGTCAAGAAGCTGGGGACGAAGCTCGCCCTCCTCAGGGTTACCTGATCCGACAAGCACAAAGCGGGCCGGGTGGCGGATACTGATACCTTCACGTTCAACCACATTCAGTCCGCTTGCGGCAACATCAAGCAGGACATCAACAAGATGATCGTCAAGCAGGTTAACTTCGTCAATATAGAGAAATCCACGGTTCGCCTGGGCAAGCAGACCCGGCTCAAACGCTTTTACACCGCTGGTAAGCGCCTGCTCAATATCAATGGTACCGCAAACGCGATCTTCAGTAGCGCCAAGGGGAAGATCAACAACCGGAACAGGAATTTTTTCAGTTCTCAGCGAAGCAGGATCAATGGCCTTACGCCCCTTTTTAGCCTCTTCACCTTCAATATACTGGTCGATGGTACGATTGTAGGTATCACCTTCCACCCTGTCAATAAAAGGAAGCACTTCGGCAAGCGCCCTGACGGTGGTACTTTTTCCTGTACCCCTGTGGCCCATAACCAGCACACCTCCGATTCTCGGATCAATGATATTGAGGATCAGACTAAGCTTCATTTCCTCCTGACCGACAATTGCTGTAAAAGGAAACGCCTGGCCGGACTTCTTTTTTGCAGCAGGCTTTACTGCTTTTATCGGTTCCGAAGTTGCCGTCGCATCTGAACCTGCCTTCGCTTTTGCCACAACTGTTTTTCTTGGTGCAGTTTTTTTTGCAGCCGTTTCAGTCTGAGTCATAATTGATCATTTAGTTGATACCTTCACCCCGTGAACAATGAACTGATTCACCGAAAAAGGTTTACTGTTTTTAAGGAGTTAAATAATTGACACTGAATTTATGCTTTTAGAAAGACAATAGAAAATGGTTTTCAAAAACCTCACTCCTTCAGCGCATTTTCTGCCAGCCAATCTTCTTCTTACAGAAAATATCTTTCAGGCAGGAGCCGGTTGGAAAGCATAGCAGATATGGTATGGTTTTCTTATACTGACTCCGCAAGTGTGCCGGCCGTAGTGTTCAAGTTTCGAAAAATGCAAAATCCGTTGATAACAAACGAATCGGAACCGGTGGAAGAGACTTCTCCTGAACCGAAAAAACTCACCCTTCAGGTCAGCCGTGTCCAGACCCCGATGCGCATCGACCAATACCTGACACGCCAGGTCGAAAACGCCACGCGCAACAAGGTTCAGGAGGCCATTGAGGAAGGGCGGGTGCTGGTCAATGACAAAATCGTCAAATCGAACTACCGCATCAAATCCTGCGATGTGATTCAGATGACCTTTCTCCGGCCACCGGCACCGGAACTGGCACCGGAAGATATTCCGATTGAGATCATGTATGAAGATGATGATCTGATGGTGATCAACAAAAAACCGGGCATGGTTGTCCACCCGGCGTTCGGCAACTGGACAGGTACCCTTGCCAACGCCATTCTGCACCACCTCGGCAAGGATGCCGAAGAGCTCGACAAGTCTGACCTGCGGCCCGGCATTGTGCACCGGCTCGACAAAAACACCTCCGGGCTGATCATCGTTGCAAAAAATCCGGTAGCTCTCCACCGTCTTGCACGCCAGTTCGCCGATCGCAAAGTGATAAAAGTCTACAAGGCCATTGTCTGGGGCATGCCGAACCCGCCGTCAGGCACCATAACAACCAATATCGGACGTTCGAGAAAAGATCGTAAAGTGATGGCAAACTTCCCTTTTGAAGGAAAAGACGGGAAAACCGCCATCACCGACTACAGCGTCACCGAAAACCTTCACTGGTTTTCACTCCTCTCGCTGACGCTCCATACCGGACGAACCCACCAGATCAGGGCGCACCTGCAACACCTTGGGCATCAGATCCTCGGCGACGACACCTACGGAGGCGCCTCACTGCGCACCCTCCCCTTCAGTAAAAGCGAAGGCTTTGTCAGAAACCTGCTGGAACTGCTGCCGCGCCAGGCGCTACACGCCGAAACCCTCTCGTTTCAGCAGCCCACCACCCGTGAACTTCTCTCGTTCACCGCGTCTCTGCCTGAAGATATGCAGCTTGCGCTGGAGAAAATCCGTACTGCACTAAAAAACAACGACATAAACAACAGACAGATCACTGAACAACTTTATGCAGAGTGAAGCATGGTGTCAATTTTCCAGACACAATATTTTTTGCAATTTCGGGAAGAATAACCCCTTGGGAAAGTCAACAAAACCGCAAAGTCACAATGCAGAAAGATGCGATTCATGGTGTCTGGAAGCACCATTCCGCTCAATGGGCACAGGTAGGCTCACCACTTCGACCGACTGAAGAGGATACAAGAATAATGCTGATGCTGTCAGCTCCAGCGTTCTCCATTAACGAAGACATCTCATCTGTTGTTGTTCTTGGAGTTACTCCTGAAGTTGTTCAACTACCATGGCCACTCCATACCCATGTAGTGGCTTATGATCATAGTGCCGACATGATTGCATCTGTTTGGCAACCTCATTTCCAGAACCCATCTTCTGTTCAGCAAGTTCGCTGGCAAAGCATGCCGTTGTCCGATGAATCTGTTGATCTTGTTATCGGTGATGGATGTCTCTCTGTTTTACCTTGCGCTGATGACTATCGGGGGGTATTCGCTGAGGTGGCAAGGGTGCTCAAACCTCCCGGTCGTCTGGTGTTGAGGTGCTTTCTTCGTCCAGAACAATCTGAATCAATAGCCGATGTCGTTACCGCAGTGTTCAGTGGCAAGATCGGAAGTTTTCATACACTGAAGTGGCGTGTTGCCATGGCTATCAAACCTGACCTTGAGTTTTCCGTTGCTGTTGCAGATATCCATGCGGCATTTGAGAGCCATTTTCCTGATCGGCAACAATTGGCTTTTTCTACAGGATGGTCTCGAGAAGCGATTAATACCATTGATGCATATAAGGGGACTGATGTTCGTTATACATTTCCGACAATGTCAGAGCTAAAGCCGCTGCTTTTGCCGTTCTTTGACATTGTTGAGGTTCGACACGGTTCGTATGAATTGGCCGAGCGGTGCCACATTCTTTCCCTTAAACCAAGATTACATATACCATGAGTGATCCTGACAAATTTGCAATACCTGTTGTCTTAAAGATGACGGGAAATCCCATCGAGATACCAGGATTTGTATATGGATTACGTCATCCTTGCCTGCTTGTGCGCCTGACGTTCAGGGATAAGAATCATTCACAATGGCTGAGGCAGGTGAATGAAGCGTTTGCTGATGCAATACAAAAAATATCTGGTGATCATGAAAAACCACACTTTCCGGCTGGGGACAGTGAACAGAGCCGCGTGGTGTATTCACTGTTATTCTGGATGAACAAACTTCAGTATGTCGTTAAAGTTCCTGTTTTTGAGCCCGCCAAAATTATTGGTTTCAACTCAAAAAAATCCTTGCTGGTAATTGCAATACCAACGCTTTCTTCTTTGCACAGTAACACAAAAAAATTGTTTTTCTGGTTTCTAAATGTTTTTAACGGCGTTTATTCCGGCAGGGATATTGACCTTTTGCTTAAGGATTTGCCTCTCGTCATCAAGGAGCTGAAACAAATGGTTCCACATGCATCAAATATGCCCCGTTTTTTAAAAGCGGCCTTCACACTTGACATCCCCTACTCGGAAATTACAGAGCAAATCTATCAGTTTGGATATGGTTCCAGGGTAAGATTACTTGACAGCTCTTTTACCGATCAAACATCACGTATCGGAGTCTGGCTTGCCCGAAACAAGATACATGCAGCGGCAGTATTGAGAATTGCCGGTATTCCAGTCCCGGATCACATGATAGTGTCCGATATCAAAGGCGCTGAGAAAGCGGCCTCTGAACTTGAGTTTCCTGTAGTGGTCAAGCCGGCAGACCTTGATGGCGGTGTAGGGGTATCTGCCGGACTGACCACCATTGAAGAGGTTTGCAAGGCTTTTACTGCCGCTCAAAAAAAATCAAACACTATTCTGGTCGAGAAGCACCATTATGGTCGTGACTATCGCTTAACAGTGTTTCATGATGAGCTTATCTGGGCTATCGAGCGTATCCCGGGTGGTGTAACAGGTGATGGTAAAAGTTCAATACAACTTCTGGTTGAGCAGCTTAACAGAGATCCCCGACGTGGTGATGGACCCCATTCATCACTTAAACGCCTTGTAATTGACGATGAGGCAAAAGAACTCTTACTAAAAAATGGTCTCTCTCCGGACAGCATTCCTCAAAAAGGAGAGTTTGTGTGTCTTCGTCGAACTGCAAATGTTGCTACTGGCGGGTTGCCTGTGGCGGTATTTGAGAAGGTACATCCTGATAACAGCTTGCTTGCTGTTCGCGCTGCAGCCGCTTTGCGTCTCGATTTGGCAGGTATTGATCTTTTGATACCCGATATCAGCAGATCATGGCGGGAGAGTGGTGCTGCAGTATGTGAAATAAATGCACAACCGTATATCGGCGATATAACAGCAGCAGATCTTTACCCGCAGATTCTTCAGAAAATGCTGCCGGGTCGCGGCCGTATTCCAATTGTCGTTATTATCGGTGCTACTCCGGAATGGAATGAGGCCGCAGCAATTGCTGCCAGATTGAATGAGGCAGGTTTCACAACCGGAAAAAGTGACGATGAAGGAATTTCTGTCGGCAACGTAACAATTGCAGGCAATAAAGCCAATCCATATACGGCTGGCCGTATTCTTGCGGGCGAAAAAGGCGTTACTGCGATAGTGCTCGGAGTGAATGATATGAGCGTCATGCATACCGGTCTGCCCTTTGACCGATTTGATCTTCTTGTCTTTGCCGGCTCATATCTAAGAACACAACAGTCGACACAAAATCAGCCCGAGAGTGTTCATTTTCGGGCTCTTTATAATTTGTGTTCTCCCGGCTGTGATGGTAACGTTATTGTTGCGGGAGCACCGGAGAAGGTCATTCCACAAGCATTTGAACTCCTGCCTCAGGAATTACTAAAGAACCAGGTTACACAACATCAAATTGTCGTCACCATTATAGAGGTAATGATTGATGCAGAAAAAAAGCTTCGCAGCAGATAACTTCATCAAACAAGGCCATTCATGGCGGGACTGTTAACGATTCATACGTTGATGTTGCGCTATCCTTAAGAATCAGGCAGATAAAATATCCTGACCCACTTGTTGCAACTGCAGAATGCTCCATGCCTGACGGTATCCAGATGCTTGATGGAGATTCAACAACGTAAGTGTTTTCCCCAAGCTGGACCTTAAACGTCAGCATTTGATCATCGCCAAGAATAATATTGAGTTCGGGATGAGAGTGGCGATGACTCTGTACATATTCAATCGGCATTTCTTTCGAATCAGAAATTTTGTGCACTGCCAAATGAACGGGAAGATTCGTCGAAACCAAACGCTCAATCCACTCTACTTGAGAATGAAACGGAACGTCGTCAAGAGATTCAGAAATCAACTTCTGAATATAGTTATTGCCAGATGCTGTACTTTCCATGTACGTTATATAAGATTAAAAGTATTTCCCATACATAACAACAATGTACAGCATGCCGTAATTGCCAAATGTTTATAAATCCTGAGTTGAGCGATTTAGTATAAAAAAAGGCCTCTCCTGAGGAGATAACGTGTTATATTGTAATGGGTAACGACAAAATTACCATTACGGATCACACAACCCAACAGGTAGAGAGCTACATGAGCAAAAATACGAGGATTCGGCAGAATAAGAAACAACATATTCAGGGAATTCTTCCAACCGATGACCAGTTGACCGACAGGGCTGGTTTGAGTCTGTTTGGCAAGTTGCGCAAGAACAGCAAGGGATTGCCAATCACGGAGCTGTTCGTGCAGATGCTGTGCTTTTTCATGGATGGGACGAGTCGTCATCTGGTCTGGTTCGATCAGCTCAAGGATGATGAGAGTTATTCGGCTGTTCTTGGTACCGAACGTTTGGCTTCCTTGCATACCATGAAACGGTTCATTGGGTCTTTTTTGTACTGGCGGGTCTACCTGTTCCGGAAGTTGTTGCAGGATCTGTTCATCTGGCGGCTGAAACTGACCAAGCCTCCGGTTATTGTGCTTGGCCTGGATACGACGGTCTTGGACAACGATGATGCCGAACAACATCACCGTGTTGAACCCACGTACAAAAAGGTAACAGGGTTCCAGATACCGGAAAAGAATATGAGTTCATAACCAACAACATGAAACTCGCAGCCTCAACGATAGCGGCTATTTACAAGTCACGCTGGCAGATCGAAACGTTCTTCAGGTGGATCAAACAGAACCTGAAAATCAAGTCATT